>JAITIB010000102.1 GCA_031279675.1 Puniceicoccales bacterium
TAGTACGAAAGGTAAGGACGTATCATGTGGCCTCCCGGGGCATTACCCCTTACCCCCACAACGCTCGAGAAGGAGTCAAGACGCCTGAGACGGGTGCCCCGCAAGGGACGGCGGGATTCGGGCACGGGCAAGGGCACAGGCGGCCGGCGAGGGGAGAGCAGTGGCGCCGGGAGACGACCGCGCTGGAGGCAGGGTATGGCGTGTATCAAGGGGGAGGGGGGCAACGGACTGCCGCGGCATTGTTTATGCGAGCGGCTGAGGTGGCGTTGCTGACGGGGATGAAAAACATTGGGCGCGATACATTCAGAAAGTCGGGGTGGCGTCAACAGGAAAATTCAAAAGGGGGAGTCGCGAAAATTTCTCAGAGTTCATCCGGGGAGAGCCAGCGGAGTGAGACGATGTGAAAACGCCGCCCGAAGCGTCGGTTTATCCCGGCGGCGGTTTCATCAGCGGGCTGGGTGGCGTCAAGGTATTCGGGGACGCGTTGGACAACGGCCTCAAGCCAGGCTTTTGAACTTGTCGCGGAACCGGTCTTGTTTTTGGCATCGCCGTAGGCGCGAATGACGAAGGTGTCCGAGCGTGCGCTCAGGCGCGCGCCGATGGTCTGGAGGATGTCGCCTTGGAGCAGCATGCCCGGGGCGCCGGCGGACACGGGGATCTGGGTGCCGTCCGTGAACGTGACGACCTCGGGGTGCGGGAAATTGCCCTGGCCTTTGCTGCCGTCGAGATCGGCGGCGCTGATCACGGGGGTGTTGAAGGCGGTGTTGATGTCGGCGCCCCTGGCCTTGTCGGCGTGAAAAAGCGCGGCTTGGAGGACGCCAAGTTTCGCGGTGTCGTCATCGCCAAGGGCGCGGTTGACAAACTCGGCGACGGAGAAGAAGGGGCGGACAAGGGCGTCGCCCGCGGGGGTTGTGTAGCTCACGGCATGGGAGGGGGCGACGCTCCAGCGTTGGCGCATTTTTTCCACGAGGCTTTCGGCAAGCAGTCCGAGCTGCGTGTCGTCGAGCGCCTTGGCGCCCGCCCATGCGGCAGGATCGGAGCGGTTGTTCCGGGCAAAATTGTCTGTCACGGCGACGGGGACGGTGCGCGGAAAGGCGGTCTGGCGCGTGCCCGCGCCACCGAGGCTGGCGCCGGAGACGGTGCCGGGAACGGGGGTCTCGCGCGTGGAACCCAGCGTTGTTTTCCAAGCGCGCGCATCGGTGGCGTTGATGTTGAACGCGCCGTCCTGGAGGAGATGGGCGGCGGACTTGCGGTAGGCGTTGGGGCGGTCGTCGAGAATGGCGCGCGCGGCGGTGGCGTCCGCCGTGGGGCTGAGCGTGAGGTGTGGGTTGAGGAGCGGTTTGCGGGAGCCGTTTTGCTCGCCCTGGAGAAATTCGGCCCAGACTTTTTCCTGGCTGCGGATTTCGCCCCAAGTCATTCCCACCCGGGCCTCGGGGGCGATGGTGGAAAAGTAGAAGCGGTCCCAGAGGGCGTTGTTCAGGAGCCAGGCGTAGTCGAAGTTCGTCCAGTTGCCCGCGGTTTTGTAGAGGGCGTTCGTGGGCACGTAAGGGGTGGCAAAAGAGTTTCCAGTGGCGTAAAGCGGGCGGTGGTCGGCGATGCCGATGTTGGCGCTCTGATACTGCCCGACGTTGGCAAGGGGGGCGCGGGGGACATTGGCGCGCACGACGCGGGGGCTGCCGTTGCTGCCGTAGGAATGGCCGCCATAGCCGAGGCCCTTGCCGCTGAGCTCGATTTCGGCGGCAATGTCGGTGACTTTTTTCAACCGGTATTGCCAGCTGACAGCGGTGTTGTTGAAGCCGCGCGGGCTGCCCTGGGCGTCGTTGCGCACCATGGTGGCGAGGGGGTTGCTCATGATGTGTGTGGGGAACCGGTTCTGGCTGCCGTCGCCGCCGACAAACTCGACGGGTTTTTCAAAAAACTCCAACATGCCGACGTGCAGCAAGGGTTGCCCGGGCGGGCGCAGAAGCGAGACGGGAGCGTTGGTCGTCCCCATGTTTCCGGCGGTGCTGTTGCTGCCGCGATAAAAGATGAACTCGGTGATTTCGCTGCACTGGCGGTAAAAGGCGGCGCCGCCCTGCCCGGATGCGTCGATGCGGTCGCCGGGCCAGCATTTGAGGAGCTCGCGCATGTAAAAGTCACCCCCGCCTGCGTTGACTTGGATGGTGAGGGTGCTGTCCTCGCCCACTTCGAGCTGCTGCCCGCCGGGGCGCAATTTTTCGAGGTAAAAGCCGCCGAGCTGCCAGAGGTCGCGCTTTGCGGACATGGCGTGCTCCCACAACACGGGTTGCTCGTGCCCGGAGGAGAAGACGACGAATTCGCCGGGCTGGATGGTTTCGTTGGGGATGAAGGTGCGGAATTGCTCGGTGCCGCTGGTGGCGCTGGCCTGGTCGTGGAAGATGGTTTCGAGGGAGCGGTTGCCGAGGTGCGTGATCTCGTTGCCCGAGCTGTCCCGTTCCTTGATCGTGATGTTCAGTCCCGCTTGCGAGCGCATCGAGCAGCGCATCCCGGTGTGCACAACGCCGGAGGGGAGGGGGATGGCGTCGGTCTGGAATTTCAACGGCACGTTGTAGGGGTTGTGCACGACGATGATGGGGTTGACGACGAGGCGGACGCGTTTCCTGGGCTTGCCCTCGGGGTCGCTCGCGCTCTCGGGAGAGGCTTGCAAGGAGAAGAGCAGGAGGTAGCGCGCAACGTAGGGCGTCACCGAGGCGCGCGTGGGGCGGGGCAGCGGCGTCAGCGCGCCGCCATACCAATTGATTTCGTCCGCCGTATAGGGGTCGCGGCTGGATTTGATCGAGGGGTAAACGTGGGTGTAGGAGTAGTTGTCCCCGGAGGCTTGCCCGAGGTTCATGTTGGACGTGGAGTTGGGGTAGAGGATGCGCGAGAAGAGGGTGCCGTCGCCTTGGAACTCTTTTCGCAGGTTGTAATAATTGTGCATGACCTCCCATGTCGGGCCGCGAAGGTTGCGCACGTATCCCTTGTCGGGCAGCTTGATGTTGAAGACCGGGGTGGAGGGGCGGCGCACGCTGTTTTCGGCAAGTGCCATGGCAACACGTTCCCAGCGCTGGGTGCTTTCAACCGGTGCGGTGCCGAGATCGCCCGTGCCCGTCATGTTGAGCGTCACGGGATCGGTGGTGTGGAAGGGGGATTTTTTAAAATCCTCCTCGCTCATTTCAAACGCGAGCGTGAGGTCTTTTCTCAACCCGCCGTGGCGGGCATCGGAGAGCACGCCGCGCGAGTGCGCCGTGACCGCGTGCGCGTAAGTGGCGGCAGGGTTGGGATGCGCAGCGGTGCCGGACGCGGGGAAACCCTCAAGATTGGCAAAGCCCGGGGTGTTCAGCACAAACGCCAATTGGGAGGCATTGGGCGCAATGCCTCCCCAGCGGGGAAAGAGCTCGGCACCGGCACGCCCCGGCGCGGACAGACGCGTCAGGCCCTGCTCGGAGTGGGGAATCGCATCAACAAACGGGTCGCGCAAGTTCAGGCGCGCCTTCAATCCCTCGTCGGAAACCCAATAGGCATAGCCGCCGGAGACCAACGGGATGCGCGCCGCGGTGACTTGGGTGTCAAACGGCGCCATCGCATCTTGCGGCTCCGCGGTGGCGTCAATGTCCGGGAAGAGTGAGACGGGCGGGGACGCTTCGCCCGTGTCCGCCAGCGCCGTCCACGGGATCTGGTAGCCGGTTTCGTATTTTTGCAACGGGGAGTTCATTTGCGCCTTGCCACTCACCAGCCATGCGGGCGGGCGGGCGGCGTCACTCGTGTCCCACACGCCGGTCCAGTAGGGATTTTTCCGCGCCCAGAGCGCGCGGATTTCCGCCGCCGTCGCATTGGGCGCCGGCAGCGTGACGTTGGCCTGTGCCGTGATGCGCTGGTCGGCGCCGGCTTCCTGCTGGAGCTGCGCAAGCGCGATGCGCAGCCCGGCAACCGCGTTGAGCCGCGCTTTTTGCCGGTCGGTGAACGCGGACGTCAAACGGAGTTCGATCGCGAGGAGGGCCGTCAGGCTGATGACAAGCAGGAGCAGCATGCTCATTACCACAAGCGAGAGCACCAGCGAAAAACCGCGCATGGGCGCTACCGGGAAAGAGTTGTTGTTTTGCGAGGGCATGGGCGGCACATGGGAAACCGTTTGCTACGAAACTTCCAATGGCCCCCGGAGGCAATGCGGGGCTCGCGGCGTGTCAAGGCATTTTGCGACGCGCTGAACCGAGCGTGCGCAGGACATCGACGGCTGCCGCAAGCTGCGTGTCCTGCGGTGGCGTCCACCCGTATTGGCGGACAAACTCGTGCTCGCGTCCCAGCTCGCGCCACGGTCCCGCAAGCGCGAGCAGCGCGCGCTCCCGCGGATCAATCGGCTGGTAAACATCCGGCTGGACGCCACCGCCGTGGATGGACCGCCCGTTGGGCAAAAGGTATCGCGCCGTGGTGATGCGCAGTCCGGCCCCGGCGCGCAGCGGATACACGGTCTGCACACTGCCCTTGCCGTAAGTGCGGTCGCCGACAACGATGGCGCGGCGCAGGTCCTGCAACGCCCCGGACACAATCTCGGCGGCGCTCGCGGACTCGCGGTTGACGAGCACGGCGACGGGGAGCCCGGGCGCCACCGGGGCCGCGCGCGTGGTGTAGCTCACCACCGCCTCGCGGTCGCGGCTCTCCGTTGTGGCAACCAGTGTGCCCTTGGGGCAAAACAGGCCCACCGTGTCCACGGCGGCATTGACGAGGCCGCCCGGGTTGTCCCGCAGGTCGAGCACGAGATGTTTTGCCCCCGCACCGGTCAGCTCGGCGAGCGCGGCGGCAAGCTCCCCCGCCGTGCGGCTTTCAAACAAATCCACGCGGACGTAGGCGGTGTCCGCATTGACCATGCGCTTGCCGGAAAGGGTCGGCATGTGCGTCTTCCGGCGCGCGACCCCGCGCACAAATGGCGCCGCCTGTCCCTCGCGCGAAATTTCCAGGGAAACCTTCGTGCCCTCCACTCCCATGATGCGCCTGTTGACGGCACTGATGCTGGCGGCGATGGGCGGCACGCCGTCAATCCCGACAATCCTGTCCCCGGGAAGAATCCCCGCCTCGGCGGCGGCACTGCCCGGGAACACGGACAGGACGACGGGCACGCCTTCAAGCATCTGCCAGCCAATGCCAATCCCGACGTAAACCTGCTCCGTCTGCCGCTGGAATTGCTCGTAACCGGCGGGCGGGAGATAATTGCTGTGCGCATCAAGCCCGGACGGGACGGACGCGAGCGCCTTCTCGGCAAGCTTCCCATGGGTGACGGCGGAGGCGTCCACGTAGTGGGCATTGGCAAGACGCATGGCCTCGCCAACGCGCAGCCACGCCGAGAGAAAACCGGGGTGAAACCATGCGCGCACGGAGGGCTCCCTGATGAGCCGCGCGGCAACAAAGGTGCCGCACGCGCAGGCAAGGCAGAGCAGGAGCGTGGAAATTCGCGCGTATTTTCGCATGGCGGGCACCGTGGCGGATGCGGTCCGGCCTGGCAAAAAAAAATGACTCCCCACGCCGTGGCGGCGTCACCCTGCGAAACCGGCGGCGGCGTCAATAGCGCCACCCGAAGGCGAGCCCGAGCTGGTGCGCATAACTGCCCCCGCGTTTTTGGTCACCCGCCTTGAACCCGGTACTCCCCAAAAATTTGTAGCTGCCATCCACATAAAAACTCTCGGTGGCGTCCCACGTGAAACCCACCGTCAAGCCGTAGGTGAGCACGACGGAGAAATCGGTCTTGTCCGGCGGCACCGGCGCGCCGGTCGTGCTGCTGCCGGTGTGAACGTTGTTGTTGAAATTGTCCGAGCGATAATCCTCCCAGCGTTGGTGAATCCCGACGAGGGTCAGTCCAAACGAGGGACCGGCGCGCAGGTGAAAATCCGCGCCTATTTCATATTCGTAAGCCCACGTGACCAGGACGGGGATGTTAACATGGGAAAGCGTTTTCCGCGTGAGGCTCCAGTATTCAACCTGGACTCCATCGTCATAGGGCGCCGCGCGAAAAGTGTCGGAATAGCTCCCGATGAACAGACCGGCGTCAACGGAAACCCGGTTTCGGGCAAACGGATAATAACCGCCGCTCAACATGACGCCATAGAGCGCGTGGCCCGCCGAAACCTTGGCCTCGGGAACATTGGGCGCGGCGTGAGTCCACGAGGAAAACTTGTCGTTCGAGGTGGAAAACAGCACCGACGGGGCGATCTCGAAAAACTGCGAGCCCTCAAGGCTTTGCATCTCGTAGGCGGATTCCGTCTCCTCAACGGCAGAAAGCGGACTGCAAACGGGAAGCGCCACCGCTGCGGCGGCAAGGAGGACTGTTTTTGTGTTCATGATTCTTGTTTGTTCGATTGGTTCAACGGCACCGCCGGACATTCGCAAACGGCTTTCTACCGGGGTATTTATCAACGCCAAATCGAACGGCGACACTTCGGGGAATCAATAAAAATGTGCGTTCCCCCGCAAAAAAATCCCGTTGTCCAAAAGTCTGGAGCCATCCTCCGCGGTGCGGAAAATCCATCCTTGACCGGACAACAGTCATGCCTTTCCTGCACGCCCCTCTTAGCCCGCCGGCAGATCCACGCCAGCCCCGAGCTTCTCCACCACTCAAACACAACAACATCCATCAACACCGTGACCTTCACCACTGAAGACATCAGCCCCACGCGCAAGGCTGTCAACATTACCATCCCGGCCACCACCCTCGCCGGTTATGAGAAAGACATTTTAAAGGAATACGCCCGCGAAGTCCGGATCCCCGGATTTCGCCCGGGAAAAGTTCCGGAGGATCTGGTCAGGCGCCAGTTCGCGAAAAGCATCGCCGACGAACTCAAAACCAAGGCCGTTTCCGAAGCCCTCAGACACGTCACCGACGAGGCAAAACTCGAGGTTTACGCCATCGTCAGCGCCAAGGGGGCCGAGACGCTCGCGCCCGGAACCGACGCCACCTTGAGCCTTGAACTGGATTTGCTGCCCCGGTTCGAACTGCCTGAATACAAAGACCTCGACCTCCCCGAGGAACCCGTCGATGTCACCGACGACGAAGTCCGGCAAGCCGTTGAAGCCCTGCGCAACCACCACGCGCGCTACGAGATTGCCGACCGCCCCGCCCAAAAGGGCGACTACGTGAAGCTCGCCTACTCGGGCACAATCGACGGCACCGCCATCAAGGATATCGCCCCCGACGCCCACCTCTACGGCACCCAGAACGCCACCTGGGAGGAAGCCGGCGCCGACCCGGACAAAGCCGGGGCGGGCATCCCGGAAATCGTGGCCGGAATCGTCGGGAAAAAGACGGGCGACAAGGCCGGGTTCACACACGAATTCCCAGCCGATTTCGCCATCGACGACCTCAAGGGGAAAAAAGCGCTCTATGCCACCGAAATCCTCGAAGTGCGGTCCAAAACCCTCCCCGAGCTTGACGAGGAATTTTTCAAGGCCGTCAAAGCCGCCGACCTTGACGCCCTGCGCAAGCAAATGCGCGACGGCATCCTCTCCCGCAAGGAAAGCGAGGCCCGCGCACAACGCCGCCAGGCCGCGCTTGAGGCACTCGCCGCCAAGGTGGACTTCGCACTGCCCGAATCCGCCATCGACCGCGAGGGACACAACATGTTTCTCGAACTGGCCGAGCTCCGGCGCCAGCAAGGGGCGAGTCTGGACGAGATCGGGGAAAAATACGAGGAAACCCTTGCCTCCACCAAGGAGGCCGCCCGGACACGCCTCAAGACACAGTTCATCCTCGGCAAAATCGCCGAAAAGGAAAACCTCGCCGTCACCAGCCAGGAACTCAGCCAGCGCATCGTTTACGAATCCCACCTCGCGCGCGTCCCGGCCCCGAAATATCTCAAGGAACTCGCCAAGGACCGCGAACGCCTCAACACCCTCCGCACATGGATTCTTTGCAACAAGGCGCTCGACCTCGTCATCGCCAGCGCCAAGAAATGACCGGCGCCACACTCCGCCTCCCGTTCCATCGGGGCGGACGCACGGACTCCAGCCGCTGACCAGGCAACGCACCCATCCCCATGTGGCCCTGTTATCTCGCGCGCAAACAACTCTTCCCCCCCCGGCGTTTCCCCCTCTTCGCCTTCATCTCCATCGTCGGCGTCGCCCTCGGCGTAACCGCCCTCCTCGTCGTCCAGACCGTCATGCACAGTTTCGGGGAGGAGCACCGGAGACGCATCCGCGAAAGCTACGGCGATGTCATCGTGCACGCCGGCGGAAGCCCGATCGGGGCCGCCACCCGCACCAGCGCATTGCTCCTCCAGAAAACCCCCGGCGCCACCGCCGCCGCCCCCTACCTCGAGGGCCAGGCCATCCTCATGAGCGACGAAGCCGACATCCGCTTCGTCGGCGTGCGCGGCATCGACCTTGACGGCGAAGCGCGGGTCATCCCCCTCGACCGGTATTGGGAGGCGGGGCGCAAGGAAGACTTTGACGACGAGCACGTCATCCTCGGCGCCACCCTCGCGGAAAACCTCGGGCTCGGGCTCGGCGCCACCCTCACCCTCACCTCTCCCGGTCACATCGCCCAGGCCATTGACGGACAGCGCATCAGCCTGCCAAAGGAATTTCATGTCAGCGGCATCATCCGCACCGGATTCCGCCCGGCGGACGAGCAAACCATCCTTCTCACCCGCCGTGCCGCCGCGGAACTCTTTGGCGCCGCCCCTGACACCGCCAGCGCCATCCACCTCAAACTCCGCGATCATACGCAGGCCGGGGACACCGCGCACCAGCTCAACAGGCACCTCCCCGGAAACCTTCGCGCCGCCCCCTGGTCCGGATTCCGCAAAGCCTTTCTTGACGCCGTCGCCATGGAGAAGGAGCTCCTCTTCTTCCTCATGTTCATCATCATTCTCGTGGCCTCGTTCTCCATCGGCAGCACCCTCTTCAACCACGTCGTCCGACGCACCCGCGAAATCGGGCTCCTGGGCGCCCTCGGCGCGCGCCCCCGCCAAATACTCCAGATTTACATCACACAAGGCATCCTGATCGGACTCGCCGGCTACGCCCTCGGCGCCACTCTCGCCGTGCTCATCCTTCACTTCCGCCAACAGATCGTCCAACTCATGGGACAGGGGGAAACCCTGCTCCAGCAATACCAGTTTGCCAAGGTCCCCCTCCACTACAACACCCCCGACTTCCTCAAGACCGCCCTCCTCACCCTCCTCCTCATGACCACCGTCTCGCTCCTCCCCGCCCTCTGGGCCGCGCGACGCAAACCCTCGGAGGCCATGCGCGATGCCGGATAAAACCACCATTCCGGCGACGCCACCGCCGCCCGTGTTGCGCGCCCGCGCCCTCGCCAAGGGCTACAACACACCGCGCGGACGCCTCGCCGTCCTTGCCGACATCACCCTCGCCATCGACCCCGGTGAATTTGTCAGCATCCGCGGCGAATCCGGCGCCGGGAAAACCACCCTCCTTCAAATCCTCGGCGGACTCGACCGTCCCGACTCGGGGGAACTCCTCTGGAATGGCGAAACCCTCGCCCGCGAGACCAATGCCCGGCTCGCCCGGCGGCGCGCCCGCTGGCTCGGCTGTGTGTTCCAAAACTACCACCTTGTCCCCGAGCTCACCGCCCACGAAAACATCACCCTCGCCGCCCGCATCGTCGGGCATCCCCTCCGCGACGCCACTCCCGACGCCACCCGGCTCCTCGCGACAGTCGGGCTCGCCCAACGCGCGACCCACCTCCCCTCGCAACTCTCCGGCGGAGAATGCCAGCGCGTCGCCCTCGCCCGCGCCCTCATCAACAACCCCAGTCTCCTCCTCGCCGACGAACCCACCGGCAACCTTGATGAACGCACCGGCGCCAGCATCATGAACCTCCTGATAGAACTGACAAAATCCGCGCGCATCGCACTGATCCTCGTCACGCACAACACCGAGTTCGCACAACGGGCAACCCGCCGGTTCATCCTCCGCCACGGCGTCCTCCAGCCCGCATAACTCCCGCGCCAACGCCCCTTCCCCCCCTTTTCGCTTTTTGCATTGAGCCGCAAAGGCAACCCCCTTGTGCTGTCCCGAGTCCAACACCTAACCCATGCACTTCCGTCCATACACCCGGGAAAAACGCGGCATCCAGATCCTGCGCGATCCCGCCCTTAACAAAGGCACGGCCTTCACCGAGGCCGAGCGCGACGCTCTCGGCCTGCGCGGACTTCTCCCCCCGCGCGTCAACCCGCCCGAGACGCAGCTCGCGCGCACGCTCGACAACCTGCGCGGCAAAGCCAGCGACATCGAAAAATACATCTTTCTCGTCTCCCTCCTCGACCGGAACGAAACACTCTTCTACCGTCTCGTCTGCGCCCACATCGAGGAAACCCTGCCACTCATCTACACACCAACCGTCGGAAAAGCCTGCCAGGCCTACGGAAACATCTTCAGGCGCCCACGGGGCCTCTACATCTCCGCCAACGACAGGGGCCGCGTCCGCCAAATCCTGCGCAACTGGCCGCATGACGACGTGCGCATCGCCGTCGTCACCGACGGGGAGCGCATCCTCGGCCTCGGTGACCTCGGCGCCAACGGCATGGGCATTCCCGTTGGCAAGCTCTCCCTCTACACCGCCTGCGCCGGCGTCCCCCCCTGGCAATGCCTGCCCATCACCCTCGATGTGGGCACAAACAACAAGGCGTTGCGCGAAGACCCGCTCTACATCGGCACTCCGTGCGAACGCCTGCGCGGCGCCGCATACGACGAGCTTGTGGATGAGTTCATCAGCGGAATGGGAGAGATTTACCCCGGCGCCTGCATCCAGTTCGAGGACTTCGGCAACGCCAACGCATTCCGCCTCCTCCACCGCTATCAGGACCGCGTCTGCACATTCAACGACGACATCCAAGGCACCGCCAGCGTGGCTCTCGCAGGACTCTATTCCGCATTGCGAATCACCGGGAAAACACTCGCCGCGCAGCGCATCCTCTTCCTCGGCGCGGGCGAGGCCGGAATCGGCATCGGCAATCTCATCGTGGACGCCCTGCGCGCCGAAGGCGTTCCCGAGCCTGAAGCCCGCCGCCATTGCTGGTTCGTGGACTCAAAAGGACTCGTCACGCGCTCACGCCCCGGCCTCTCCGAACACAAGCAACCGTTCGCTCACGAACATCCCGGCGCATCCACACTGCTCGACGCGGTCAACGCACTCTCCCCCACCGCCCTCATCGGCGTGTCGGGCCAGGCCGGAGGGTTCACACAACAAGTGGTCGAGGCAATGGCACGGCGCAACGAACACCCCATAATCTTCGCCCTCTCCAACCCGACCTCCCAAGCCGAGTGCACCGCGGAACAAGCCTGCGTATGGAGCGACGGACGCGCCGTCATCGCCACCGGAAGCCCCTTCGCCCCGGTGGAACACAAGGGAAAAACGCACATCCCCGGGCAGGGCAACAACGCCTACATCTTCCCCGGTCTCGGCCTCGGCGTGATTGCCGCGCGCGCACGGCGCGTGACCAACGAAATGTTCTTCATCGCCGCGCGCACACTCGCATCCTGCGTCAGCGACGACGACCTCGCGCACGGGCGCGTGTTTCCCCGCCTGGCGAACATCCGCGCCGTCTCGCAACGCATCGCCATTGCCGTCGCCACGACAGCACTGGAGCGCGGGCTCTCCCCCTTGGACAAAAATTGCGACGTCACCGCGCTCGTGAACGCGCACATCTTCCAACCCGAATACCACGACCACACATAGCCGCCCTCAACACGGCACAACACCCGTCACATCCTCCGGCGCAACCCATGCAAACAACGGAGCGCCCCCCGCCCCGCCACCTGTGTTCGTCCGCGGATTACCCTCCATGACACGCAAAGTCACCCCGCCCACCGCGGTTTTGAAAAACACCGACCCGGACGCCCCCTCGTATTCAACCCCGGTCACCTCGCCGGCAAACGCATTCTCGTCCGGGGCAAACACATCCAAATGCAGCGATTCGGGACGCACAAGCACGTCCAACGCCACCCCCGCCGACAACCCGGCGGCCCCGTCGGCAAGCGCGCCACGCACCTCCCCCAACGCCGTCTCCGCAATGAACTCCCCCGCGCCCGTGTGAACAACCTTCCCTCGCAACACATTGGCAGCGGATAAAAACTCCCCCACGAACCGCGAGCACGGACGGCGATAAACCTCCAGCGGCGTTCCCGTCTGCAAAAACCGCCCCGCCGCAAGCACCCCCACCCGGTCCGCGCACGCAAGCGCATCGCCAACATGCTGGGTGACCCCAACGGCCACCGCCGAGTGTTTCTTGCAAAACCGCCGAACCCACTGCCAGTGCCGCCGCCGCTCCCCCGCCGAAAGCAACGCAAAGGGCTCGTCCAAAAGCAACACCCTCGGCTCCCGCGCGAGTGCGCGCAGAAATGCCACGCGCTGGCGCTCCCCCCCCGCAAGTTCCGACGGTTTGCGCTCCCCGAGCGCGTCAAGCCCATGCCCGCCAAGCAACGCATGAACCGCCCGCCTCACCCCGTCGCGCGACGCCCGCCGCTCCTGCTCCAGCGCAAAGGCAATGTTCCCGCGCACGTCAAGGTGCGGCCAAAGCCCATCATGCTGGCCCACCATCGCCACCCGGCGCCGGTGCGCGGGCACCGCCCCGACCGCCACCCCGTCCACAAACACCTCCCCCTCATCCGCCCCAAGCGCCCCCGCCACAATCCGCAACAACGTGCTTTTCCCGCAACCCCCGGGCCCGAGCACAAAGGCAAGCTGCCCGGCCCCGACGGCAAAACCCAGTGCACTGAACACCCCGACACCGTCGAAGGCCTTTGAAAGATTCTCGATGCGAAGCACACTCATGCCTTCACAACACGCCACCTCGCTCCCGGCTTTCCAATCCGAAAATTGGTGGGACAGCGGGGACTCGAACCCCGAACCAATTGCTTAAAAGGCAACTGCTCTACCATTGAGCTACTGTCCCGGCGCCTCGCGAAATCCCTCGCAACGGCACAGGAGGCACGCGTGTTTACGAAACACCGCGCCTCGTGCAAGCATTTTTCCAATCCCTCCCGCCTCTCCCCCAAAAAAAACATCCGCGCCAACCCGCTCCCAACCGCAACCGGCATGGGACGGGCGGACGCGGAATTTCCCCATCCGGACCGCCTCCTGCCTTAGCTGGCAAGGAGGGCGAGAACCTTGGGCTCCCAATCCGCATAATCCTGCTCAAAGACCACATCAGCGGCGGCAACATCCGCAACGGCAGTGGAGCCAAGCTCGGACAGGCGGGCATCGAGATTTTTCGCAAAAGCGTTGAACTGCTCATAATTGCTGTCACCAAGACCGAACACGGCGTGGCGCATGTTGGAAAGATTCACGGAAGCGGCGGAAAGCTCCGCGAAAAAGTCCTCGGCATCCGCAGGAGGCTCGCCATCTCCCCATGTGCTCACGACAAAAATGGCATTGGCCGCGTTCTTGGGCAGATCGTCCGGTTTGACGTCGGCAAGGTTGTGCAAGGTGGCGTCCCAGCCTTCGGCCTGGACTTTCTCATGGGTGCTTTGGGCGAGTGACTCGGCGTTGCCGGTCATTGTGCCGTAATAGATGGCGATTTTTTTGCTCATGTTGTTTGGTAGTATTGATTGTTAAAACCCGTCTTCGGGGCGAAACGACGGGATAACAGGGGACGAAGGCAACAAATCAAGCGACAAATGCCGTTCACAGGGGATTTTTTTACGACACGAATTTGCGAAAAACGCCCCGGCTAACAGGGTTCCACAAGCAGACACTCCATCCCGGCGGCCTCCGCCGCTTCGCGCCCGCGCGGGCTGTCCTCAATGACCAGACAACGCCCCGGCACCACCCCAAGACGTTTCGCCGCCAGCAAAAACAAGTCAGGCGCCGGTTTTACCCGCGCCACATCATCCGCCGTCACCACCACGGGAAACAACGAGTCCACCCCGATCATTCGCAAAGTCTTGCGCACCCGCCACCCTTCCCCTCCCGACGCCACCGCGAGCCTGATTCCCGACGCCACCGCCACGCGCGCCAACGCCACCGCGTCCGCGCACGGCGCCGCATTTTCAAGGGCCGTTTCGAGAAACGCATCAATGTCCCCGTTCAGCCGCCCCAAGTCCAGCACCAGCCCAAACCGCCGGTTCAACACCCCGACAGTGTCCGCCGCGGACATGCCGCCCATTTCGCAAAACGCCTCCCACTGCCATTGAAATCCCGCCGCCTGCCGGCGCACCGCGTGCAGCCATGACGCGTAGTGAATATGCATCGTTGCCGCCAGCGTCCCGTCGCAATCAAAAATATACGCGCCAAAATCTCCCTCCGGCGGGCAAAGCGGGCCGTCGCGCCCGGGAAGAACCATCGTTTTGGAAAAATCAACCATGCGAACCCTGATGCCATGCCCGGCACCCCACCGCAAGAAATCTCAGACGTCCTCATTCCGTCCGAACCCGCATCGCATCGGGTGCCTGCACATCGGCAATAACGTCCAGAAAATGGTTCTTTCCCGATTTGGTTTCGACTTCCAACGCGGCAACTTTTCCGTCCCTGATCTTTTCCGGAGCAAGATACTTCAGCTCAATGCGGACACCCGCCCCTTTGCGAGTCATCCCGCTCAAGCTCAATCCAGAACCCCTGATTTTTATGCCGGCAAAATCCCCGCCAACATCCTCGTTATAGACAACTTGGAACGTGCGTGCTTCTCCCGGTTGCAAATCAATGAGAAGGTAGGATTTTACATTCGGCTCAAAAACGGGTTTTTCGTAAAAATACCATCCGATCGGAATCGTCAAAACGTTGCCGTTCGCACACTCAACCTTTAGCACATCCTGGGTTGCCTGCGGTTTTTCCTTCATTTCAAGACGCACCTGAACCGTAATGCTGTTCAAATAATATGGACTTCCCCCATTGATTTTTTTCGTCCTTCCAGTTTCCAAAATGCTGGCACTAAAGAGCTTCTCATTCGTAAGTGATAGTTTTTTAATGAAATCATGCTCCTCTTTTTCTCCGGGAAGAAAAACCCCGATCTCTCTTGTCTTTGTCACCCCTTTTTCCATCGTGCCGAAATTGATCACTTCCAAGTCGGTATATGCCATAAAATCGGAGCTCCCCGTGACGACAAGAAGCAAAGGATCAAGGCTTTTTTCCTCCGGCACAAAATACGCCTGAATTTTTCTCTCGTTTATATCCCTGCTGTTCAATCTCAAGTTGACGGCAATTTTTGATTTTGATTTTTTCCGAACAAGCTTCTCGGGCATTTCAATACCAAGACACGGGCATGACACCACAATTCTACCAATGCGAATGTCTTTTTCCGTGTTATTAAAAATTTCAATTTCCTGGGATGCCAAGGCCAGACCCTCCCTGATGGGAATTCTGCTCATTTTTAACTCTGCCTGGCTCAACGTTAACGCCTGCGGTTGAGCAGAGGACGTGGAAACTGCCAACGAAATACGCAATGGCGCAAAAAGGGAAAACACCACAATGGCAATCCATATTGACTTTGTCTTATTTTTCATGATTGTTACTCCTAAAAAAATTCCACGCAACGAAAACCATTCCTGCCGAAATAAAAATGAGAGGGATTATGGCTGGAGGAATAAATCCATCTGTCCCGGGTAAATTCTCGATGTTTTTCGAGGCGACAAGTCCAAACAAACCCTCGTTTGCAACATCACTTGCCAACCGAATCTCAACCCCCATGATTGTGTCAACGCATTGTATTGAAGTTGGATCGCTTGCGCGTTTTCGCAGTATGAAAACATGGGCATCATCATCTTTTTTCCGAAGTGCGAAGACTACCGCAGCCGGAGACAGCCGGGAAAGAAATTTCCCATCTATCCAGGCATATTTCACAAACAATCCTTTCGAAGACAAAAAGGCTTCGATTTGGGCAAGACTCATCCCCTCCTTTTCAACCTCCGGGAAAAGCCGGGCCAATGAGTGGTATTCGTCATTTAAAATATCAGGCAAAAGCCATCGACACGCCAAATAAAGCGAGTCCAGTCCACAACGCCGTGGCGTCGTATAAATGTGTTGTGCATCCACGCCACCAATATTTTCCCGCGTGCCACCGTGGAAAAATAAAAACTGACGCCGAGCCCCATGAAAAAAGCTGGGAACAAAAGCTTTTTATTCATTGGCTTTTTTGAAAATTTCATCGAGGTTTCCTGCGATTACTTTTTCCGCAGCAGTATTGCCAACAGAGGGCGTCCTGTAATACGTCCCCTTAATCGTGTCACTAACATCGGCATTGGGCGGAAAGACAGGAGTGAAATGAATCCTGTCCATGTCCTCATTTATTTTCGCTGTCTTTTTGTTGACCGTAAGACGTCGGATCACATTGCCCTTACCATAAGCATGGTCAAGAATCCCCGGAAATGGAATTCCGTTGCAGAAAAAATAGTCTGACGCAGTTATCTTGCTGTTACATTCCCTTACCAACTTCCCTTTTTTTAAGTTCTCGTGCTCCCGCATGAACGTGAAATCCTCCTTTTCCAACACATTTCCTGTCTTGGTCTCGAAAATGAACGACATGTGGACCCAGCCATAATTTTCCTTGTCCGTGGACAAGATTTTCATCGCTTTCTTCCCCTGATATTCAATATGGGACAGAACCGGCGCGTCGTAAATAAGCCTTCCATTTTTAAAAATAGGAATATTCTCCGAGTGCAGATTGTATTCCATGAGTTCCATCAACGTCGAGATGACAGAGTTGAAGACATGTTTTTCCCTTTGTATGGTCACGCTGGAATAACTCTCGGGAATGTTGTTTTTTTTCATTTCCCTGCGGGTCTGGATCTTGGTCACCGATCCTTCGGCAAAGAAAAGTTTGTCTGTAACCTCCTCGTCCTGCATTTTTCCATGGTGTTCAAAATAAGCATTCCCGGAGGCCCTGTCCAGTTTTATGGTAACTTTTTCCGACTTTCCCCACGTTTTTCCATGATCAAAACTACTCGTCACTTCGCCTTCCACAGAAAGGGTTCGAAATGGATATTGCAGTTGCGCAACACGAGCGATTTCGCGTTGAAAGGCCTCCGTTATACCGGAAGGCTCACTTCTCAATGGCAAAGAAAAAAACAATGAAATTATAAACACGAGAAAAACGGACGGGCCTTTGGGTGTGCTGCGATTCCGTTTCAACTGGGAAAATACATCTTTCATACGAGAGCTCTCTTTATTTATTGTCCTCTCCACATGCGCCACCTATGCCAATTTCGCTCCGGAAGCGTTTGTTTGGGGACCGATGCACTGGGTCACCCGTGTTTTTCCAAAACACAGTTGGCGTTTTCAGGGGATCATAGTCACAACGATAGTCCTTTCCTGCCAAGCAAGGCGTCCAGCCTTCATTAATTATGTATCTGTTCCCGACATGATTGTTCTGAGACAGAACCTCTGGGGGTTTTTGTGCCATGGGAAATTCATATCTGTGTTTCCCGACATCCTGACCGATTTCGGCGTATTGGCAACGTTTCGGATTATACCCATTGGTTGTAGGATAAACTATTTCAGCACATGGGTCTGGATTTTTTTCCCTGTCATAACTGTATCTCTGATAACAAGGCCCTCCCGCACGAATATGTTTCAGGGTCGAAACGACATTTGTTCTTCTTATTTCATTCGCGGCTGTGGCAGCTCCTATTGCAAGGGCAACACCGCCGATCAGGATTGTTTTTTTCATGTTTTTGATTTCTTTCTTTTTACGGTTTGATGATTACTATTATGGGTTGAGTCAAAGTTTTTCCAAAAATGCATTCATGGTGTCTGCCGCGATTTTTCTTTCCTCTTTTTTGCCTGAGGCGGATAATAATGTGACCCAAACGAAGGGTTCTTTTTCGGGGTAGGAAAAAGCATAGGTTTTGTTTCCATACCGGAAGCGAATGATTTTCCCGTGGGATCCATATTCTTTTTCCCAAATCAATCTTCCTGTTGCGGCCTCCTTTGATGTGATCACATTTTTCGAGCGCTCCAGAATCTCCCCGTCCTTTTTCACGAAGGAACGGATCTCGCCGCCGTTTTCATCATACCAATAGCGCTCAAGCTGTTCCTCGCGTCCATTTGTTATGGCAATTCTCCTCCGTGTTTTATAAGCGAACATCCCTTGGGTCTTGAATAAAACCCGCTCGGTTGCGTAGATCGTCTCCTCATTCCGGGGTTTGTAGAGGGTCGTCCCAACTTTGTTTCTTCCCTCAATCGTTTTCGTCCCATCATTGAAGTCTGTTTGCAAACAACGGATTCCCCGAACCTGTTTGAAGGAATATTTTTCATCGCCGGAACGGATGAGCTGTGCTTGCGCGTCCCACTGATAGGGATGGTTCCCGATGGCAACCCCGTCGGGCTTGAAGTCGTAGCGGCGTTCGGACTCGCCATCAAATTTGACGGACACGAGACTCTCGGTTTGCATCACGCGCTCGGCGGGCTTGCCGCCGCCGGACACTTTTTCGCGGATCACGAGCGGGCGGCGTCCCATTTTGAGCACGGCGTGTTTTCCGGAAAAATCGAGCGTGTGAAACTTCAAGGTCGAGGCGGCGTCCCATTCGCGTTTGAGGGAAAGCACAGGGCGTCCGTTGGCGGTGATTTGGTGGGCGCCGTCCGCCGTGGAGGAAAAATCCAACACCGAGCCTTCCGCCTTGATTTGCTGCAAACGGCCATCGCGAAAAGTCAGCGTCGTGCCACAGGCGGCCTTCAGGGTGATGCTCCGCCCGGAAATCTGCCCGAGCCAGCCTGGGCCCTCAAGTTGATTATTGGGACGCACGAGAAGCGGTTCGACGGCACCGTCCGGCAGAATGAGCGTATATTTTTCCTTGGAAGCCGGAATGCAGATGCTTTCGAGCAGCGGGAACGTCCACCCCGCCCCGAGGATTCGAGAGAACTGGCGGTCCGTGATGGGTGAAAATCCCACGTGCACGGGGATCGTCAATTTATCGGACACCTTGATTTCGCCCCACGACTCCCAGTGGACGAAATGGTAGTCGCCATCGCTTTGTTGAAGGAAAGGCGTCAGTGGCATCATCCACGAAATCCCGCACGCGCCCAGCGCCGGAAGACCGCCCCACGCCAAAACAAACAAGAGCAAGATCCCCCTCCCTGAAGGAAAAGCACGACTGCATGGGCGCACGTTTGTTTTCATGGTGGGCGTTGCTATCGCGGCAACCCGGGGTGTGTCAACATGGAAAAATCATCTTACGCTGCCGCGCGTGAGCGAGTAACCGTCGATGTGGCCTGTGATTTTGTTGAAGCCCGCCGGGGCCGCTGCGGAATCGCACATTGCCATTGCATGACGATGAGGTCATGCACTCCTCCGCCGAAGCTTTTTTTGCCGTTTTCCCAAACTGACGAACTTGGGTTAAACGAAAAAGGCTCCAAACATGTTGTTTTTTCGCAACGTCCATGCGGAAGCCTATGAGGAAACGCGTTTAGAATCCCAGCGGGCCCGCCGATCGGTGGCGCTGGTAGCGTTTGGCGTCGAATTCGGGCTGGTCGATGCGCGTGATTTTCCACGACCACGGGAAACCGCTGTCGCGCCGCCACTTGATGACAAACGGCTTGGTGAGCCGGTTGACTTGATTTTGCGCGTCGGCGCCGAGGCCGGAGCCGGTCGAGGCCATCGTGACTTTGGCGCCGATCGTGGCCGTGTCTCCCTCCCGGGCGACCAGCACCTCGCGAGGCGTGAGCTTGATGCTCTCAAACGGGTAAAAGATGCGCCAGAGATCCTTGCCCAGCGAGGCCTTGTCGTAGCCCCAGCAATCCGTGTAATCCGGCGCGAGCAGGCGGTGGACTCCGGACATGCTGCGCGACTCGATCGCCTCCATGAAGCCCGTCCAGCCGCGATCGAGCTGTCGGTCGGCGTCATAGTAGTGATTCATTCCGACCGCAATAAGCAGAACCGCCGCGACCGAGGCGATCAGGACTATCTTTCGATGTTGTTTCATGTCGCGGAAAATGACATGGGAATCCGCCCGTGTCAGGGAAAAACGGCGGGGAGACCTCCCTTTTCCAATCCGCCCCGCCCCGCTCCGTACTCCGCCGTCTCGCCAACTCTCGCGACATCGACGCCACCTTCCGCCGCTTTTTTGCCGAATGCTGACGCGTCCCCCTCCGTCACCGAACTGTCCTATTTTCACCCTTTGCCGGACAAGACGTCTGCCGATGCGCCCAAACTCGCCGTTCTCACTCTCTCCCGCGATGAGATGCGCGCCCGCGCGCTGGCCTTTCGTCAGACACCGGACCGGGCCTCAGCGCGAGGAGGCCGACGCCAAAAGTTTTCTGGACGAGTTTTTCGGCGGCTTTGGCCCCGCCCGCCACGCCGTTAACAACAAAACCCTCATCAACGCCTCCGTCCTCGGCTTGATTTTCGAAAAACTGAACGGCTGCAAGGACGGCTCCTTTTTCACCAAAATTTTTATTGCAAATCCCTGCCATCACCAAAGAATCGCGACGATGAAACACTTCTTCCAATTCAAAATGCTCCTTGCCGCAGTTCTGGGCAGCACGACAGCGGCGCAGACCCCGTCGCTCTTTGCCGGTCCCTTCTGGATGGAATATCTTGTGGAAAAACCCTCCATCGACCTCCAACTGGCCAAGGCAAGCCCGACAGAAATAGAAAACGAACGCAAATCACGAAAAGTCCTCGGCATTGGAGAAAATGTCGAGTTCTGGATTTCAGGTGAGGAATCTGCGACTGGTGCGCATGACCGGACAAACTGGTATGTAACGCCCAGCGCCCTTGCCGAATGGAGATCACCTAAAACTCCTCCAGCACAAACACCCAATGCCTACGGGGAGGCACTTATCACAGGAGACCCAATGCCAAGTAGCGAAACTGGAGCCCGGGCGAGTTTGGCCATTAAAGTCGTTAACGTGACGCCACCTGACAATTTGGTTACTGTCACCATGGTGACTGAAACTGCCTTGGAAAAGGAGATCACCTTCGAAATTGTCAAACCCCAAAATGGAAGATCTTCGAAAATCGTTTGCCGAATGAGACTATATCATTGGGGAGCGATCAGGATCATAGCCTAATATTCACAATACGAATTCACGAGATCGCCATGTTATGTATCCCAAGCTCGGTTAATTTCGAAAATGTCTTCCACAGAGAAGTCGATTTGAAAAGCCCGACCAACATGAAGCCCGAGCCTCAAGGCAGCTATTTTTTCAAACATTGCAAGCACCTTACAGGAGACTCACCTGATGGTGAAACACGACCGGGACAGACCACCCATCCCAGTATTCGCCGGATAGACTACACCTATGCTTTTAACAGTGGGGAGAGAACGGACAATATCGGCGGGCCAATGACGGGCGGAAGATATAAAGTCGATGGCATTTCTCACGACAGGCCAACCGATGCCGAGTTAAAGGCAAGCGTCGATCAATTTGGCGAGCACTCATATTCATGGCATTGCGGATATGAACTTTTTGCAGCCAATGAACTCCCTCTCCCGAAGTCGATCGCAAAAATGGAACCGACTTACCAGACTTTTTATGGAGGAAAAGCCTGGAATAGCGCCAATAGTTACTATTGCAAAATCACAAAATGGAATGCGCGGTCCATCCGAACGATCGATTTTGTGAACAATTTGGTTCATTATGCCTCGTTTATCGACGAAGGCACCGGAACCGGGACTGCAAGCAGCGCGCCCAGCAAGGCATCAAGCAAAAAATCAAATCAAAAGAAAAAATGAAAAAACGTCCATCATACAACTTCAGACAAGTGTTTGTCTGCATCTTTCTGTTTCTGTCGCCCATCCCGCCGGTTTCGGCCAAAGGAACGGTTTCTGTTCCCGCCCCGACTTTCGAGTTGAAAAACGTCGATAGTGACTATCTTGAAGAACTTGAGAAAATGC
>JAITIB010000003.1 GCA_031279675.1 Puniceicoccales bacterium
ATGATTTTCTCCACCACCTCCGGCGTCAACGGCTCAATATAAGTCACATCCGCCATGTCCGGATCCGTCATGATGGTCGCCGGATTCGAATTCACCAAAACCACCCTGTAACCCTCCTCGCGCAACGCCTTGCAAGCTTGGGAGCCGGAATAATCAAACTCGCAAGCCTGACCAATGATGATCGGGCCCGCGCCAATGATGAGAATGGACTGTATATCGGTGCGTTTGGGCATGAGCAGTGAAAAAAAAGGAACGCACAAGAAGCGCACTCCCACACATTCCCACAAGCGAGAAATCATGCGCAGGCCACACCATGCGGCCACGCACACCGCAGTTAATCGCATTCCCCGTCCGCGCATCACAAAATCTTGACGCACAGGCGGCGAACGTCAGTTTCCCCGGCAACCAACCCTTGACACGATGACGCAAGCTTTTTCCAGCCCAGCGGCACCCCAGACGCCGGTGCCCGCGGAGGTATCCCTTGAAAAATCACGCGAGACTTTCAGGACTTTCCTCGCTGCGAAACGCCTGCGGGTCACGAACCAGCGCATGGCGATTTTTGACGCCGCGTTCCAACGCCAGGACCACTTCACCGCGGAGGCACTGCTCAACGACGCACGCACACTTGATGACTCGGTTTCGCGCGCCACCGTTTACCGCTCGCTGCCCATCCTTGTCGAAAACGGCATCGTGCGCGAGGTGGACATCGGGCACGACCAAAAGTACTACACCACGACCCTTTACCAGAGCACATTCCAAGCCCAGCTTGTCTGCCTTGACTGCGACAAAATCATCGAGATGGACGCACCTTTCATGGAGTGGTACGGCAAGACGGTAGCGTCGAAAAACAGCATGGAGCTCGCCTCGCAACGCCTCCAGCTCACCGCCCGCTGCAAACGCAACGCGTGCGAAAACATGAAAAAACGCGCCTCATGACAACCCCGCACGCACCCGCGCCGCTGGTGTTCCCGCCACTCGACGCCACCGAGGCACTCCGCCCGCCATCGCCACTTCAGGAGGAAATCCTGCGCCTCAAACGCGAACGCAACGCCGTCATCCTCGCCCATAACTACCAAGTGGACGAAATCCAGCGCGTGGCGGATTACACAGGCGACTCGCTCGGACTCTCCTACAAGGCCGCCGAGACGCAAGCCGACATCATCGTCTTCTGCGGCGTCCACTTCATGGCGGAAACGGCAAAAATCACAAACCCGGGCAAAACCGTCATCCTCCCCGAAATGGACGCGGGCTGCTCCCTTTCCGACTCCTGCCCCGCCACACAGCTTGCCGCATACAAGGAGGCAAACCCCGGCCTCTACGTCGTCGCCTACATCAACTGCAGCGCGGAAGTCAAAGCGCTCAGCGACGTGATTTGCACAAGCGGCAACGCCGTCAAAATCGTGTCCCAAATCCCCGCCGAACGCGAAATTCTCTTCGTGCCCGACCAAAACCTCGGGCAATGGGTATCCCGCCAAACCAAACGCCCGATGCGCCTCTGGCCCGGCAGCTGTTACGCCCACGTGCTCTATTCCGTGCGCAACATCGAGCGCGTCAGGGCGCAATTTTCCAACGCCCCCGTTGTCGTCCACCCCGAATGCATCGAGGCCGTGCGCGACATGGCGGACATCGTTTGCAGCACGGAGAAAATGATCTCCTACTGCCGCGACAACCCCGCCGACACCTTCATCATCGTCACGGAAACAGGCATGATCAACCGCCTGCGCCGCGAGGTGCCCGGCAAAAGCTTCGTCGCCGGCCCGACCGACCACTGCGGCTGCAACGACTGCCGGTTCATGAAAATGAACACACTGGAAAAACTCCGCGACAGCCTCGCCACCCTCTCGCCCCGAATCGAAATGCCCGCCCCCGTGATGGACGCCGCCCGCATCCCCATCACACGCATGTTGGAATGGAGCCGCGCCGGCAACGCAAACGCCTGACAGGCAAAGGCGCGCGCGCACCCAAGAAAACCTTTGACACCCGCGCCAAAATCCAAACCGTGCACCCCCTTTTGCAAATTCTCTCACTCAACTCGCAACCTCCTTTCACATGGGCAACCTAAAGAAAAAACGTCGCTTAAAGATGAACAAACACAAACGCCGGAAACGCTCCAAAGCCTCCCGCCACAAAAAACGTTTGTGGGGCTGACGCGCCCGTCGCGCACCCTTGCCCGCGACGCCACCGCCAGGTGGCCGCAGGCAAGACCTGCGGGGTGGTTTTTTTCTTCCCACCCGCGCGTCAAGCCACAGTGTGCAGCCATGCGAACCGCAACCTGCACGCTTCTCATGTCCCTCGCACTCTGCGGGGACGCCTTCACCGCCATCTCCAGCGTGGCCCACGACCCTGTGGCAATTGACTTGCCCGCGCCGCAAAAAACCGGCGGCAAGCCCCTCATGGACGCCCTGTCCGCCCGCGCCACCTCGCGCAACTTCACGGCAAACGAGCCCGCGCTCCCCCCTCAACAACTTTCCAACCTGCTCTGGGCAGGCTTCGGCATCAACCGCCCCGACGGCAAACGCACCGCCCCCACGGCGCACAACTCGCAGAACATCACAATCCACGTCCTCCTCGACACCGGCGCATACACTTACGAGCCCGCCAAAAACCAACTGCGCCGCGTCATCGTAAACGGCCAGCCCGTGGGCGACATACGCGCGCTCGGCGGCACGCAGGACTTCGCGCGCAACGCGCCCGTTACCCTCATCTACGTCTGCGATGCTATTTTCCACACCAGCGCCGGTGCCATCCCTCCCCTGCAAACGTCCGCCATTCACGCCGGCGCCATTGCCCAAAACGTCTCCCTGTATTGCGCCTCCGCCGGACTCAAAGGCGGCGTGCGCATGTCCATCCCCAAGGAAAAACTCGCCGCCGCCCTCGGCATCACCCCCAACCGGATAATCCTCGCGCAATCAATTGGTCAGGACAGCCCGGCGGCACCGAAACCCTAAGGCTTGCACACACCGCAAGCCCCGCCCCCGGAGGCGATTTGCTGGAAAAAGTCGTTACCCTTGCCGTCCACGAGGATGAACGCGGGAAAATCCACCACATCAATTTTCCAAATCGCCTCCATCCCCAGCTCGGGATACTCAAGAAGCTCCACCTTGCGAATATTCTCCTTGGCAAGAATCGCCGCCGGCCCGCCGATGGAGCCAAGATAATAGCCACCGTGCCTCTTGCACGCCTCCGTGACCTGCGCACTGCGATTCCCCTTCGCAATCATGACAAGACTCGCGCCCTGCGCCTGGAAAGCGTCCACATAACCATCCATGCGCCCCGCGGTCGTCGGGCCAAAAGACCCCGAGGCATAGCCGGCAGGCGTCTTCGCCGGACCGGCATAATACACAGGATGCGCCTTGAGATACTCCGGCAACCCCCGCCCCGCATCCAAGCGCTCCTTCAGCTTCGCGTGCGCAATATCGCGCGCAACGATGATCGTGCCATTGAGCGCCAGGCGCGTCGCGATCGGATGCGGCTCAAGCTGCGCAAGTATCCGCGCCATCGGCTGGTCAAGATCCACGCGCACCACCTCGCCCTGGATCGCAGCCCCATCGCGGTATTCCTCCGGGATGAACCGCGCGGGATTCGTCTCCAACTGCTCGATGAATATGCCCTCGGGCGTGATCTTCGCCTTGCAATTACGGTCCGCCGAACACGAGACCCCCATGCCCACAGGGCACGACGCCCCATGGCGCGGAAGCCGCACAACGCGCACATCCAGAGTGAACCACCGCCCGCCAAACTGCGCCCCAAGGCCAAGCCCGCGCGCCGCCTCATGAAGACGCGCCTCCAGCCCCACATCGCGAAACGCCCGCCCATGCTCATTCCCCGTCGTTGGCAGCGCATCGTAATACTTCGCGGAAGCCATCTTGAGCGTCTTCATCGTCGCCTCCGCGGACGTCCCGCCGACCACCACGGCAAGATGATAAGGCGGGCACGCCGCAGTCCCCAGCGTCCTCATTTTCTCGACAAGAAACCGCTCCAAAGCCGCCGGATTGAGCAACGCCTTCGTCTCCTGGAAAAGATAGCTCTTATTGGCCGACCCCCCCCCCTTGGCCACAAAAAGAAACTTATAGGCCGCCCCATCATCCGTGGCGTAAAGATCTATCTGCGCCGGCAGATTCGTCCCCGTGTTTTTCTCCACATACATATCCAGCGGCGCCGTCTGTGAATACCGCAACGCATTCTGCGTGTAAGCCCGATACACCCCCAGCGAAAGCGCCTCCGCATCCCCCCCCCCCGTCCACACCTGATGGCCCTTCCTGCCCACCACGGTCGCCGTGCCCGTATCCTGGCAAAAAGGCAGCACCCCATGCGCCGACACCTCCGCATTGCGCAACATGGCCAACGCCACCGCCCTGTCATTCGCGCTCGCCTCCGCGTCCCCGAAGATCGCCGCAACCTGGGCAAGATGCGCCGGACGCAGATAAAACGCGATATCATGAAACGCCTGATCGGCAAGCAAAGCCAGCCCCTCTGGCTCAACCCTCAGCACCGGTCTCCCGGCAAACTCGCCCATGCTCACGTAATCCCGCGTCAAAAGACGGTAAACAGTCTCGTCCTTGCCCACGGCAAAAATATCCTGATAAAAAAATTCCGGTGTGGCCATATGAAAAGCCCGGCAAGGTGCCCGCCCAACCCCTCGCAATCAATCGCGAAATTCCACCCATACCCTGATTGTGTTGTTGTTTATAATGTTCACGGTGAACAAAGTTTCAGGAGATGAGGACGGCGAGGCAGCGCATGAATTGCTCCTGCCATTCGTTAAAATCCACATCTGCGTGTGGAATATATTAACCCGGCATGAATATATTTTATCCGACACCCTGTATTTATCAGGGCTTGTCGCCGAAAAATTATGAATATAGACATGCCGGTTTAATAGTCACGGTATTGGGTCATGGTGAAAAAAATTGGGTTGCCGCTTCGCTTTTGGCCTCCGCCAAAGCCGTTCTGGGAGACTCCCCAGAAGTTCTGGGAGACCTCCCAGCCGTTCTGGGAGACCTCCCAGCCGTTCTGGGAGACTCCCCAGCCGTTCTGGGAGACCTCCCAGCCGCTCTGGGAGACTCCCCAGCCGCTCTGGGAGACTCCCCAGCCGCTCTGGGGAATGTCCCGGAACGTCCCTTGGGGCAAATTGTGTGTCCGCGGAACCCGCCGTTCGTCTGGTAAACGTCTCCCGCCTTGGCCGGAAACATCCCAACGCCCCCGGGTTTTCCCCCAAACAGTCCGGGAGGGTTCCCCGAGCCGCAAACGGCAGAAACCATTCCCTCCCAAATACTTACGAAGTTATGGGGGGGGGTCGGAGCGGTGCCCGCGCGGTCATTGATTTCGCTACGCGAAATGTTCCGCTAACAAGGACGGACGCGAACCGGAACGAACCTGCACGCCATAATTAGACGCACCCCGTTCGCGGCGCAGCCGCGACAGAGTCCCGTCGAGGCCACCCGACTCGGTGCTGGCGGTGGCGTTGTTGGCGGAAATAGACATGGAGGCGTTGTTGACGGGGGTGAAAAAGAATGGGGCGGGGTTTGCGCAGGCATTATTTTGAGGGGGCACAGACAAATGCAACTTCAGTCGAAGTCGGGGATGAAGGGTGTTGGCGGGGACGATGGGCGGGGTTGTTTCTTTGGAGCTTTGGCCTGGGGGTCGAGGGTGATGATGCGGGACTGGTGCATGCGCCGGATTTGCATGCGTGGTTTTTCCGCGGCGTTGAGCGCCTTTTCAAAATCAGCGGCGGTTGTGACGGGGATGCCGTTGATTTCGGTAATGAGTTCGTAGGGGCGCAATCCGGCGATGGCGGCGGGCTTTCCGGTTGTGAGGTGTGAGATGATGAGGGCGCGCTGGGGCCCGGGGATTTGGTAGTAACGCCGGGTTTCAAAACTCAGCTCGCGGACTTGGAATCCGTATTGTTCGAATTTAGCCTCGGGGACGGTGAGATAGTGTTCGGGGCCGGGTTCAATGGTGAAGGTGGCGTTTTTGGGGATGCTGTCGCGGACGTAGTCGAGCCGGCATGTTTTGCCAAGGCCGATGTTTTTGAGAAGTTTGTTGACGGTGTTGTCAGCGCTTTGCCAGGGGGTGGGAATTCGGGAGAAGGATTCGTCGGACATTTCGTCGTAATGTTCCCAAGGAAATCTCCCGGAGTAGTAGGAGTGGTCGGTGTCTCTGATGAATTTGTGGTCTATGCTTTCTCCCTCGGGGAGGATGCTGAGGAGGACGTCGCCCGTTTGAAGGCCAAGCTTGGCGGCGGGCGAATCGGGGTGGATGTAGTTGACGAGCAGTCCGCTGGAGCCTTTGTCGGTTTGCGGGGAAACGTTGAGGGTGGCGGCAAGTTTTTCGTCCAGGGGCTGGGTTTCGACACCAAGCCAGACGATGCGGTTTTCCTCTTTTTCGTTAAGGGGTTTGTTGCGGGGATCAGCCCATTTTTCGGGCGCCGCGGTGGCGCAGGAAACAAAGGCGGACGGGGGGAAATATTCGGCGTCTTCATTGCGAGGCCAATGGCCTTTCTGGGGTTTGCGGGGGGCGATGGGAAGGGCGGCAAGGGCGCCGGTGGTGTCGAATATGAAGTGGGTTTTTTCGGCACGGACACCAAAGGTGGCATTGGGGAGTCCGAGCCATCCGTGGGTTTGCTGCAAAAAGCGCAGGTGCTGGATATGGCAGATGCTGTCTTTGCCACGCGGACGAAAATGGGCGTCCCAGTAGAGGATGTCAGGATCGCTGTTCCAAGCTTGGGCGGAAAGGGGGGCGGGGACAGGAAGGGGCTGCTCGGGCTCGACGATGAAAGCGTCAAATTTTTCGAGGCTTCCGAGGAACCGGGCATTGATGCGCCGGGTGGCGTCAAGGCGCAGGGTAATGGCTTCGAGGCGGGCGGTTACATTGGGCTCAAGCCCGGCAAGGATCAGGACACGATTGGGGGCAAGGACAATGGCGGGGATGGGCCCGTCGGTCGCCCGTTCGCCGTCGCGGTCCCTGTTTTCGCCGGGGCGGACGGGGTTGCTGCGCAAGCGCAGTTCGGCAAAAAGGAGAGTGCGGGCAGCGGCGGCGGCTATTTTTTTGCCTTGGGCGGCGTAGGCGGTGGCGTCGAGCCAAGACCATTGTTCAGGTGGCGTGCGCCAGGCGTCGTTTTCGAAAAGCAATCCGCTTCCGTGGGTGAAGGTAACGGGAGTGCCGTCGGGCTGGATGATGAGAGCGTCTTGGGGCGCATCGAGGAAAGCTTTTCCGTTTTCACGAAGAATGAGGGATTCGGAAGGTGCGTAGGGCTTGATGCTGATGTTCCAGCCCTCGCCTGTGTTGTCGTGAACAATGGAACGATAACGGGTCTGGCGGGAACTGTTCTTGGCAAACTGGAGGGGGCGGGTGCCGGCAAGGGGGGCGTCGAGTTGAAGAAGGAGGGCGCGGCGGTCCTGGGCGACAGCCTTGAGGCGTGCTGTGGCCCGGGCGCCCGCGGCAGTGGAAACCCGCCACTCACGAACAAAACGAGACGCGATGCAGGGGTCGGGAACAAGAACGGTGTCTGGCGCAATGAGCCAGCCGCCGACGAGGGCCGGACGATGGTCTTCGAGCATGTCACTAATGCGGTTCACATGGTATTCCCCACAATTGGGACAGCGCGAGCTCCAGCCTGCGGCAGCAGGCGAATCACCATCGGCGCTCTGCGTGTGCAGTTCGACGCGGACAATGGCGGCGCGAACGGACTCGGGAACGATTTCACGGGGGTTGTTGGAAACAACATCGCCGCCAATGCCTGCTTCCGCGACCATGCCGTCGGGGTTGGCGGCGAGTTGGGAAAAGGGCGACATGGCAATCGCAAGGCCGAGGCAACGGCAGGTGTGGAGGATGCGTTTACGCATGGTTGGGAGCCCGGTGGCGTCGGATTGGTGGATGAGTTGCATTGGAAAACAGTTTGAAAGTTTGAATCAACAAAGACAGGGGCTGGATCTCCTACGGCTCGGAGTTGTCCCGCGAAATGTCAAGGATGAGCTGCAGGTTTCGCCCTGCGCGCAACACGCTGAGGATGATGCGTCGGGTGCCGTTTGCGGCGTAGGCCTTGAGGGTTTCCTCGTGGATTTTGCGGACGGCTTCAAGCGTGGGCGTGGGCTGGCCGTTTACAGACAGAAGAATGTCATGGTGCCGCAGTCCACTTTCCGAGGAGTTGCCAGAATCATCGATGCCGCTGACATAGACTCCGCTTTTGCACTGAAAATGCAACTCGGGCACTTCGAATTGGTTGATGTTTTTCAGGGTAAAATCCCAGCGTTTGAGGACGAGTTCCTCTCCGGTGACTTTCCCCTTGGCGCGAGGTTGCATCACGAGGGCGCTTTCTGTTTTGCCCCTGCGGATGCGGAAAGTGGAGGGCTTGTCCTGCGGCAGGAGCGCGATGCGCAGGCGCACGCCCGGCAGATCCTCTTCCATGAGAGCGCGCACAGGCTGGCCGTTGATGGCGAGAAGGCGGTCGTTGGGAAGAAACCCCGCGGCGCGCGCCGGACTGTCCGCGTCCGTGTCGGCAACAATCACGCCATCGTCCCCATCAAAATAAATATTGCGCTGAAAATCCCGTATCGGCTGGAGCTGCAGGCCGGTCCAGGCCCAACGTGCCTGCTTGTATTCGCGCAGACGCGGGATGACGACTGCCACCGTGGCGGCAGGAATGGCGAAGCCCAAATTGCCACCGAGGAGCGCTCCGCGCGCGTTGATGCCCACGACGCGCCCGTCCGTGCTGACGAGTGGCCCGCCGGAATTGCCCGGGCTGATGGCTGCGTCTGTCTGCAACCACGCGCTGTATTCGCTGCTTTCCGGAAGATACCGGCGCACGCAGGAAATGATGCCAAAGGAAACCGAGCGGTTCAACCCCCACGGTGCGCCCAAGGCCATGACAAAGTCGCCCTCCGTCAACGCCGTCCCCGTGTCCAGTGCCGCCATCGGCAAACGCTCTCCATCGGGAATGCGCAAACGAAGCAGGGCGAGATCCGTGTCTTTGTCGCTGCCAACGAGGTCCGCCGTGAATGCCCTCCCGTCGTTGAGGAGGCAGCGCACCTCAAGCGCCTTTTCCACAACATGCCAGTTGGTGACCACTTCTCCTTCCCCGTTGATGACGACCCCGCTCCCCGCGGAAGTCTGCCGCTGCTGTTTTCCGTAGTCCGTGTTTTCGTTAACGCAGTGGATGTAAACGACAGCCGGAAAAACGCGCTCCTTCGCCCGAGCCACAATCGCCCGAAAGTCTTCCTGCTTAAAATCAAGCAAAGCCGGGCTGTCCGCCGCGAAAAGCCCGCCGAAGAAACCGCCGAAAGAGACCAGGGCGCAAAGGGCAAGGCCGACGCCACCTCGTTGCCCGCAAAAACGCAAAAGACAAACCATGCGCAACCTTAAGCGGCCCCAGTCCGGTCATGTCAAACGGAGAAATGGCGGAGATTTTCAATGCCATCCCTTCCCGCAACTTTCTTGGGAATGCGGTTTCTTCCTGTTGACAAGCCCGCGGGAGAAAGGCCACAGTGGGCCTCGATTCATTTCACCCCCCTTTTGTAACGCCCTCATTCATCATTCCACCCATGCGAAACCAAGATTTGATCGCCGCCCGCGCCCGCCGCGGGTTCACGCTCATTGAGCTGCTCACCGTCATCATGATCATCGGGGTTCTCGCCTCGATCCTGCTCGGAGTCCTCGCGCTCGCAAACAAGCGGGCAAACAAGGCCGCCACCCAATCCATGTTTGTCCAGTGGGCAAGCGCCATTGCCGGCTACAAGGGCACCTACAGCTTTTACCCGGACTTGGGGACGGGCTACACGGCGCAGTCGGACACCTATTACACGCTGGACGACGGGGAGCAGGGCCGGAATTTGGTGCGGGCACTCTCGGGGAAAAACCCCGACGGGACCGCCTTGACGGATTCGGAACGCAAAAAATTCAATCCGCGCGGACGTGAATTCTGCACTTTCCCAAGCGAGGTCTTCCTCGACAACGACCCCAAAAAGGCGAAGCTGGCCGACCGCTTTGGCAACACACGCATCCGCGTCGTGCTCGACACGGATTCGGACAGCATGCTGACGCTGAAAGAAAAACCGGAAAACACCACCGATCTGGGGCTGGTCAACGGCAACAAGCTGCAAGCCAAGATTTTCATCTGCACACTCAAGGCTGATGGCGCGGATTTTGAGGACATCTTCGTCAAAAACTGACAGAAACGCCACCGTCCGGAACCTCCCCCTCTTTTCCTCCCCAACATGGCGCGCCACAGACATTCTCCCCATCAACGCAGCCGGGCGGCGTTCACCCTCGTGGAACTGCTCACGGTGCTCGGCATAATCATGCTGCTCGGCGCCGCCATCGTGGCGCTCCAGCCAGGCAACCCGCAGGGATTGGCGGCGGCGCAAAGCACCGCGATCTCGGTCTTCGGCACCGCGCAACTGCGCGCCGTGCAAGCCAGCAACCCCGACCGCGACCCGGATAAAAACCCGCTCCACAACCTGCGCGCGCGCGTCCTCATCCTCAACGACCCGACCCAGCCCGAGCTGCACCTGCGCCAGATGCGCATCGTTGTCGGCGGCACCCGCACCACAAGCACAACCGACCCCTGCCAATGGTACACCACGGAACCCGACACGATGCTCCCCCAGGGCATTTACATGGTGCCGCCCAACGACAGCAGCCTTCGCTCCAGCCACCGCAGCCACATCACCAACAAGGACACACCCACCACCACCATGCGCATCAACAAGGAACCCAGCCTTGTCGCCCAACCCGACGGCGCCGGGGACCGCGAATGGTATTTCTACGAATTTAACGACGATGGCACGAGCAACATGAACTTTGCCACATTCATGCTCTCCGAGGGCGAATGGGATCCGGGGGCAAAACAGGTGCGCTTCCGCAACGAACAAAACATCGCCGGATTCTGGATCACACCCGCCGGCAAAACCGTCTCCTACACCGACACCGACGAAATCACCCTGCAGGGCAACCCCAAATAACACCGTTCCATGACCACGATTGGCACAACCCGTCCACCGCGCCGCCACCGCGCCGCGTTCACCCTCGTCGAGGTAATGCTCGCCGTCGGCGTGCTCTCCCTCGCCATCCTCGCCCTCGTCGGCCTCATTGGCGCCACCTTCCAGCAAGTCGAGGAAATCGTCGAGACAAACCGCGCGCTCGCCGTCGCCAGCACCGTCAACGCCACACTCGACAGGCCGGAACGCGTGGGCGGGGACAAAATCCCCAATGCGAACGACAAGGAAAGATCGCGCTTTGACATCATTTACGAATACGCCAAGGACGCCGTGGACAAACGCCGCCTCACACTCTTCCACTTCACCCGCCAAAGCACCAACACCTCCGGCCAAACCACCGTGATCCCCATCGTTTACCGCGCCCCGGGCGACAATTTTGACAAGACACTCTACGACGCCCAGGACGGCACCGGCCCCGTTTACCGCATCGACATCAGCATCTCCCCCAGCCTCACCGGCCTGCGCATCGAGCTCGACAACGAAGCCCGCCAGCGCGACACCATTTACACCGGAGGCCCGCTCCCCGGCACCTCCTCCAACTACGCCCTCGCCTATCTCCCCCTCCTCCTCGAAATCTACCCCCACAACTTCGCCAACACCGACACGACCAAGGCCATCGCGCCCATCCTCAGCCAGGAAATCGCCATCAACCGCTGAGCCACCACACCCATGACGCCAACACCCGCCAGCCCGCTCCACGCACACCGCCGGAACCGCCCCGCGTTTACCCTCGTCGAAATCCTCACCGCGACGGCAATCATGATCATCATCATCCTCGTCATGCTTGTCATCTCCACCGAAACCATCACCGCCTACGACGGCGCCATCGCCAACATCGAAACCACCTCGCAGGCACGCCGAGTCCAGGAAGCCCTCCAAAAAGACCTTGAGTCCGCCATCCTTCGCGACGACGGCAACACATGGATCCAAGTCGAGCACCCCGCCGAAGTCGGCAACCTCACACGCGGCAGCACCCCCCACCTCATGCTCTTCTCCCCCGCCGCCGACCGCACCAAACGCGAAGGCACACGAACCGGTCGCATCCCCGGCGCCACCTGCGCCATCAACTACCAAATCGCCCAACGCTCCCCCTTTCACAACCCGGGCGAGCACATCCAGCAGATTTACGGACTCTACCGCGCCATTGCCGACGCCCGCGCCACATTCACCACCGCACTCCCCATCATCATCGGCGACACCAAAACCGGAGCGCAAGGACAACCACCCCTCGCCTTCTGGCAAGGCACCGCCGAAGTCATGGACATCAACGGCAACCGCGCCAGCCAAAACCTGATGGAATGGGCCGCCAGCGCGCAAAATTTCCAGACCACCAACGTCGTCGGCCTCACCCTCGTCTTCTGGTACTTCGACACGGAAACCCGCCAGATGAACGCCATCACCCACGAGGAAAACGCCAACAGCGTCCGCGAAGCCTGTGCCAAAGCCGGACTCTCCCCCCGCGTCATCCCCTACCTCGGCGACCTCAAAATAAACGCCACCCAATTCATCGTAGACAACAACTCCGGCGCCCCAATCAAAGGCCACCTCAAGCACATCGACTACGCCACCACCATCCTTTCGCCCGACGGGGCAAAACAGCTCCGCGGCCTCCAGCACACCGCGAAAAGCCCCCGGATCCCCGCCGAAAAATTCAAGGAGATCCTCACCGCCCACGGCTTCATCTTCACCGGAACCGCCAACATCGCAGGACAATAGCGCACTCCAAATGGAAAGCACACACGCTCACGGGAAAAACAACGCCACCGCAACCCGCCCCTTGTTTTTTCTTGTTATTGCCATCGACGGAGCCGCGGCCTCCGGCAAATCGACCACCAGCCACACCCTCGCCCAACTCTACAACCTCCTGCACGTGGACACCGGCGCCCATTACCGCACCCTGACCCACGCCCTCCAACAAGCCGGCATCCCGCCCGACGCCACCCCGGGCACAATTGAGGCCTATCTCGACGCCCACCCACCCCACACCCTTGTCACCGGGCACACCTCCCGCCTCGCCCTCGCCAACAACGCCACCGAAAGCCCCGCCCCCCCAGACCCCGCCGCGTTGCGCACGCCCCAAATCAACGCCACCGTCTCGCAATACGCCGCACTCCCCGCCATCCGCCAATACCTCTACCATTACCAGCGCCACCAGGAAACCACGGCGCGTGAACACGGCTTCAACGGACTCGTCATGGAAGGCCGTGACATCGGCACCATCATCCTCCCCCACGCCCACCTCCGCCTCTATCTGGAAGCCGACCCCGCCGCACGCGCCCAACGCCGCGCCGCCGAAGGAGGCGGAGCCGACTCCATCACCCGGCGAGACCACCTCGACACAACCCGGCACACCGCCCCACTCTCAATCCCCCCCGGCGCCACCCGGATCGACAGCACACACCTCACGCCCGGCCAAGTCATTGCGCAAGTCGCCGGCCAAATCGCCCGTTTGGCACCCGCGTGATGCGCCCCCTCCAAAGCGACAACCCCACCTATATCCTTTCCCACCACATAGCCCGCTGGTTCATCACCCTCTTCGGGCGCGTGGACGCCAGAGGTCTGCACAACATCCCCCCCGGCCCCAGCATCCTCGCCAGCAACCACCAAAGCCACATAGATCCCGCACTCATCGCCGGCACACTGGGAAGGGAACTCTACTTTTTCGCACGCAAAACCCTCTTCGACCAACCCCTCCTCGGGCACGTCATGCGCACCTGCAATACCATCCCCGTGGACCGCGACGCCCACTCGGACATCACCGCCTTCAAACGCATCTTCACCGCCCTGCGCAACGGGCACCCCCTCCTCATCTTCCCCGAAGGCACACGCAGCCCCGACGAACAACTCCAGAACGCCCAGCCCGGCATCGGACTCATCGCCTGCAAGACACAAATCCCCGTGGTCCCCATCCGCGCACACGGCACCCACGCCATGCTCCCGCGCAACGCCCTCATCCCGCGCCATCGCATCCCGCTCACCATCACCTATGCCCCCCCCATGGCCCCCGCCGAATACGACCCCGGAGAACAGCACCCCGCCCGCTATCACGAAGCCGCCCGCCGCATCATGGCACGCATCGCCGCCATCCCCCCCCTTCCCGAAACGCTCGCCTGAGCATCCCCCGCCCCATCACGCCCTCACCGCGTCACCGCGCCCATTTCTCGCCGCCCACGGCGCCGCCGCCCGCAACCACGCCGCCAAAAACAACGACACCACAAACATCACCGCCGCCAGCACCCCCACATCCGCATACCCCACCAGCCGTCCCGCCGCATCCCTCGTGATCATCGCCCCCGCCACCACGTGCGCCACACTCGCGCACGCCTGCTGCCCGGCAGCGTTCACACTCATGAACCCCCCGCGAAACTCCGGCTCCACCGCATTGGCCACCATCGACATCGCCGGGGCAAACCGCCCCGACATCGTGACAAAAAACACCGTCGTCACCCCCAGCGTCACCCACAACGGCGCCGCCTCCCAACGCGTGATCATCAACACCGAGATAATGGTGAACACCGACACCCCGCACAGCACATGCAACTTGTCGAACCTGTCCGAAAGCCACCCGAACAAACTCGTCGAAAACAAGGTCACCACCCCGCTGCAAAAATACATCAACGAGATTTCATCCATGCCCAACCCCACATTCAACTCCATCGCCGGCGCCATGAACGGCGCCACCAAGGCACCCGCAAACAACAACACCCCCGACAACGCAAAGCCGCGCACGTGCACCCTGTGCGTCAAAATCGCCCGCATCTGGGCCATCGGAGAAATCACCGCACGCACAGACGGCACCGATGGCAGCGCAAACGCCGCCACCGCCAGCACCACAAAGCTCACCCCCCCAAGCAAAAAAAACGGCGCATGCCACCCAAACCGCCCCGACAACCACAACCCAGCCGGCAAACCCATCACCTGCGCCACCGGAAACGCCGCCGCCACCACCGCCATCCCCCGACCCCTGCGCTCCGGGCCGACCACATCCGCCAGCATCGCCGCCACCACCGCGCTCGCCACCCCGCCGCACAACCCCGTCAAGGTCCGCGCCACAAACAACCACTCGTATGAGCCCGCCAGCGCGCAGCCCAAGGTCCCCACCGCGAACCCCGCATACAAGACCAGCAAGGTTCCCCGCCGCGGCAACCTGTCCATCACAAACCCAGCCCCAAACCCCACCACCGCAGCCGACAAACTATACGCCGCCGTCAACCCGCTCCACCCCCCCGGCGAAATCTCAAAACGCTCCATCAACTCCTTCCCCAACGGCAGGATGATCATGAAATCCAGCACGTGCGTAAACTGCACCGCCGCCAGGATGAACAACAGCAAACGCTCGTTCACCACCGGCAACGGCACCTTGCATTGTTGGAAACCTCCGGACATGGACATCCGCCAACCACATCACAACTCCGCCCCACGCACAACACCAACCCACGAACAACACCAACCCACGAACCCCGCCTCCCGAAAAAAATCCGCCCGCTCCCACACGTTCCCAATCATGTCGGCACTCCGTATGCGCTCAGCAAATGAGGAGGAAGACCTAAAACATCCTTTGGATGCGTTCCAACGACGAGGCCAAACGGTCAACCTCCTCAAGCGTGTTATAAAAGGCGAATGAGGCGCGGATCGTCCCCCCCACGCCCAGCGCCTTCATCAAGGGCATTGCGCAGTGGTGCCCGGTGCGCACGGCGATCCCGTCCGCGTCAAGCATTGTGCCGACATCGTGAGGGTGCACGCCTTCGAGGAGAAATGAAACCACGGGGACTTTCTCCGGTGCGGTTCCGAGGATGCGCAAGCCGGCGATCGCCCCGAGCCGCGCCGTGGCGTGCCGCAACAGGGCTTCCTCGTGCGCTTGCGCCCCCGCCGTCCATTGCGCGCGCAGGTAGTCGAGCGCAACGCCGAGGGCAATGGTGCCGGCGATGTTTGGCGTGCCCGCCTCGAAGCGCTCCGGGGCGTCGCGGAACGTTGTCCCGTTTTCAAAGTCCACGGCGCGAATCATGTCGCCGCCACATTGGTAGGGCGGCATTGCGTTCAACAGCGGGAGTTTGCCATAAAGCACTCCGATGCCTGTGGGGCCAAAGACTTTGTGTCCGGAAAAAACCAGGAAATCAGCGTCCAGCGCGCGCACGTCCACGTGGAGGTGGGGCGCTGTCTGCGCGGCGTCCACGAGCACGAGCGCGCCCGTCGCGTGCGCCGCGGGGATGATGGTCTCGCGCAGAGCGTTCACTGTGCCGAGCGCGTTGGAGGCGTGCGCGACCGCCACCATGCGCGTTCGCGCGGAAAGCAGCCGGCGGTATTCGTCAAGGCGCAGCGCGCCGTCCGGCGCGACGGGCACAACGCGGATGCGCGCCCCCGTGCGCGCCGCCACCTGCTGCCACGGGACGATGTTGGCGTGATGCTCCAACGCCGTCAGCAGGATCTCATCGCCGGGGCGCAAATTGGCGGCGCCCCAGGTTCCGGCAACAAGGTTGATGCCCTCGGTTGTGCCGCGCGTGAGCACGCATTCGGCGGGCGTGCTTGCGTTGAGAAACGCGGCCACCTGTTCGCGCGCTTTCTCAAAGGCGACGGTGGCCTCTTCGCTCAGGCAGTGGACGCCACGATGGATGTTCGCGTGGCTCCCGCGATAGTAACGCGCGAGCGTCTCAACGACGGCGTCCGGTTTTTGCGCGCTCGCCGCGTTGTCCAGATACGCGAGGGGATGCTTGCCCACGCGACGCGCGAGGATGGGAAAGTCGGCGCGGACCCGGGCGACGTCGAAGCGCGCAGCGGGAACGTTGGCATTGTTGGTAACGGGCGTGGAGGGGAACATGACTCGCGCCTTTTCCATCAAAATCCCCACCCAGTCAACGCCCGGAAGAGAAGTCGCAGTTTGTCCCCGGAGTTTATCCGCGGGCGCGCCCCAACGGTGTCGTAGCCAAGCCCGCGGATCTTGCGCAATATCGTCACGCCGCCAAGCCACGTGGCCCGGATCTCCAGACTGAGTGGGAAACGCAAAGACCCCGCAAGCGGTTTTCCCTCGTCAAAAAGCGCCTGCGCCCGATCCACGTTAAAACGGATGCACTCGCGCAACGCGGGCGAAGCCTTCCCGCGCCCGATCTCCTCCACCCCCGCGCCAAAGCGCGCCAAATCCTCAAGCGGCAGATAAACCCGCCCGTCCTTTTTCCAATCCACCGCCACGTCCTGCCAGAAATTTGCCAGCTGGAGCGCCGTGCAAATCGCATCCGACTGCGCGAACCGCCGCGCATCACTGTAACCGTGCAAGAGCAGGACAAGGCGCCCGACCGGATTCGCACTCCGGCGGCAGTAGTCAAGCACCTCGCCAAAATCCGCATACCGGCGCTTCGTCACATCCTGCGCAAACGCGGACGTCAGGTCCAGGCACAGCCCCGGATCAATGTCAAACCGACGCAGCGTGTCGCCAAGCGCCAGAAAGATCCACTCCAGGTCCGTCTCCACGCGCGCCCCCGCGTGCGCCGCGACACACTGCGCATCCATGCGCCGCAACGCCTCCAGCCGCGCCCCTGACGCCAGCGCCCCATCCCCGCCAGGCGCATATCCCTCGTCCGCAATATCGTCCGCCGTCCGCGCAAAAGCATAAATGGCGGCCACATGCGGGCGCAGGCGACGCGGAATCAAACGCGCCACCGGAAAATTCTCATAGTGCGAACGCGCAAGCGCCCCGCACCGCGCATAAGATTCCTCAAGAGTCATGACGGCGCCCATTCTTTTGAAAAATCACCCCGCGCACGCAAGCCTCCCCAACTCCCCGCCCATCCGCACATACAACTCGCGCCCCGCCGCCGACTCGCGCACCAAATCCCCCGCAAGGGCAATCCGCCCCGGCTCAAAAAGCGTCACCATGAACGACCCCCCGAAGCCAAAAAAACCCATCTCCGCCCCCTTCTCCACCACCTCCCCCTCACGGAACGTAAACGTCATGCTCCCCACATTCGTCGCCCCGATCACCACCACCGTCACCACCCCCCACGCCCCCGCATCCACCGACACGCAACACCGCTTGTTCTCCCAAAGCCACGCCACATTGCGCCGCAACGCCACCGGGCTCACCGAATAAAGCCACCCATTCAACAAACGCCGCCCCGCGGGCCGCCCCCCGACCGGGAAATGAAACCGGTGATAATCCACCGGACACAGCCGCGAACACACCACCGCCCCCCTCCTGTAACGCTCCGCCAACTCCCCATCCCCCAGCAACGCCCCAAGATCAAACACCTGCCCCTTCGCATAAATCCCCCCCACCCGCGAAACATCCTCAAAACCCAAATGCCGCCCATCCGCCGGAAACACCGCCACATCCCCCCCACCCTCAACCAAACGCGCCCCCGGTCGAAGCTTGCGCGAAAAAAAATCGTCGAACGACACAAACTCCCCCACCCCGCGCTCAAACTCCCCCGCATCAAGCCCGAACTCCCGCACAAACTCCCCCACCCGCCACCGACTCCCCCCACCCCGCATCCGCCACCCAAACCACCGCGAAAACACCCCCCTGCGCACCAACGCCCACAACGCAAGCCGCCCCACCGCCGTCTCATACACCCAACGCAACGGCCCCTCGCCATAAATACGCTCCCGCTCCACAACACCCGTGTGCCGGTTGAAAAAAACTATAGGCTCGCTCATGCCCCCAAAAGAAATCACCCCCCGCACCCCGTCAAGAGCGAGCGCCACCGCGCAACGCACGAAAAATTTCTTTGCAACCCCCCGCCCGCGCCCATTCCCTGCGCCCTCACAAACACAACTCACCCAACCAATGGACACCCAACACACCACCCCACGCGCCCACCGCAACGCCTTCACCCTCGTCGAAGTCATCGCCATCGCCGCCACCGCCGGACTCCTCCTCGCACTCACCCTCGGCGCCATCTCCTCGGGACTCAAAACCAGCCGCGAAAACGCCATCCGCCAAAACCTCTTCACCCTCTGGGTCGCCGCCAACGAACACCTCCTCCACCACCAAAAAGACGAAGTCACCTACGCCGAGCTCACCAAGGCAAACCCCAACGCCGCACCCACCCCCATCGCCGGCGAAGACTACGCCACCGCAAACAACGGCAAAATCACCCGCGACACCACCCAGCTCCAAATCACCTACCCGCACCGCGACACCCAGCACACCGTCACCTACACCACCACCCCGCGCTGACACCCCATGAAAAAAGCCCTCCCCCTCCTCACCCTCCTTCTCCACCTCATCCCCAACGCCGCCCCCGCCCACGACCTCGCCCCCGCAATCAAGGACGGCACCCTCTGGACCACCCCCATCCACCACCAACCCGCCTTCGCCAACGAACGCTTCACCTGGGTTGAAGAAAACACCCAACTGCGCATCCCCACCCCCCGGTTCACCCTCTGCACCCTCACCCCCGGCGAAACCCTCATCGAGCTCAACCAAGGCAAAATCACCCGCCTGCGCACCACCCTCTACAACCGCGCCGACAACGCCCCCATCCCCCGCAAAACCTTCCTCCAAGACCTCGCCCGCCACCGCGCCACCCTCGACACCACCCTCTCCACCCCCTCCACCGAATACAAAAGCCCCGCCGCCAAAAGCCTCGTCAAAACCCAAGGCTACACCTGGACCCCCCCCCACGCCGCCCTCCTCCTCGAATACAGCATCAACCCCGCCACCCAAACCCCCGAATTCGCCCGCCTCAGCATCGCCCCCCCCGGCCACCTCCCCACCCTCCTCACCACCAAGGAAACCACCCGCCGCAAACGCCCCGCCGAATACAAGACCAACGTCCGCACCACCCCCGACGGCACCACCCTCATCACCCCCATCCCCATGGAAGACCAAGGCCAGAAAGGCTACTGCGCCGCCGCCACCCTCGCCCGCATCCTCCGCTACTACGGCAACACCAACACCGACCAGCACCAACTCGCCCAAATCGCCGGCACCGACCCCCAGACCGGCACCAACCCCCAAATCATGTTCGAGGCCATCGCCAAAATCCTTCCCGCCAAATTCAACCTCAAAAACACCCTCCTCGAAAACACCCCCCAGCGCAAAATCCTCCAAGACTACAACCAGACCGCCCGCCGCCACAAAAAAACACCCCTCCCCACCACCCCGCCTCCCCCCAACCCCTGGGCCCACTACGACCCCGACCTCCTCCTCAAAGCCCGCGCCACCCCCGAAGCCACCACCCGCCTCCTCCGCCACATCACCACACACATCGACAAAGGCACCCCCCTCATCTGGTCCGTCATCCTCGGCATCTACCCCGAGCACGACGGCGGCGAAAACCAACGCACCCCAAAACCCAGCGGACACATGCGCATCATCACAGGCTACAACCGCGCCAAAAAAGAAATCACCTACACCGACTCCTGGGGCGCCGGCCACGAACAAAAAACCATCCCCCTCCCCCACGCCACCGCCATCACCACCCAACTCAACGCCATCACCCCCTGACCCACCCCCATGGCCCACCCACCCACCGACAAACTCCGCATCCACGGCATCCACGCCCACGGACACCACGGCACCACACCCGACGAACAACACCACGGCCAACCCTACAGCGTCACCCTCGAACTCCACCTCGACACCCGCCCCGCCGCCACCACCGACGACCTCGCCCACACCATCAACTACGCCCACGTCGTCCAAACCGTCCAACACATCCTCCAAGGCCCACCCACCCACCTCATCGAAACCCTCGCCGCCCGCATCGCCGACACCCTCCTGCGCACCCAACCCCTCCTCCACCACCTCACCGTCACCCTCACCAAACCCCATCCCCCCACCACCCCACCCATCGACCACGCCACCATCGAAATCACCCGCGCACGCCCCCCCACCCCTTAAACGCCCAAAGCACAAGCGGCAGGGAGCCACGAAAGCACTTCCGTAGAAGCCCACGGAAGTTCCGTAGAGTTCTACGAAAGTTCCGTAGAAGCCCACGGACGTTTCGTAGAAGCCCACGGAAGTTTCGTAGAAGCCCACGGAAGTTCCGTAGAGGCCCACGAAAGTTCCGTACAGGGATACGGATGTTCCGTACAGGGATACGGATGTTCCGTACAGGGATACGGATGTTCCGTACAGGGATACGGATGTTCCGTACAGGGATACGGATGTTCCGTACAGGG
>JAITIB010000074.1 GCA_031279675.1 Puniceicoccales bacterium
GTGCCCCTTCAGGGCACGATGTGTTTTTTGCGGCTGTCCGCCGGTTCCGAGCGCGTTGCGCTCTCCACCGACGGTTACTCACATTATGCCCCTCCGGGGCGCAAGATTCGCCACCTGAACGTTGCCGGACTGTGTCCGGAAGCTCCCGCCGCAGGCGGAACCGGGCGCAGCCCGGCTTCCGAGCGCAGCGACAAGACCGGGCGCGAAGCGAACCGGACCAAGACCGCGCGGGCACCGCGCCGCATTCGTTTCACAACAACCACGCCTCGGGCTGGGGAGGGGCGGGGGGTTTTTGTGGGGGTCCGCAATTTTTTCTTGATTCGTTGTTGAGTGAACTCATACAGATTGGGTTTCAAAACCTGTGATGCGATTTTTTATGCGAAGCTTTTTCACTTGGAATTTTTTGACGCGAACGCTGGTGGCGTTCTCGCCCTTGGGTGCGGTGGGTGTGGTGTGGGGGGTGCATCGGTTGTGGGCGGGGTGCGTGGCGGTGGGGGAAGACGGGGCGTATGGGGGGGTGCTTGCGGGGGTGGCGGGGGGGTGGGCGTTGGTGGTGGGCGCGGGGTTGGTGTGGGGGCGTGCGGGGGGGTGGGCGCGGGAGAATGCGCCGTTGGCGGTGGCGGGGGTGTTGGTGGTGGGGGTGTGGGAGGGGTTGACGGCGAAGTTGGGGGTGTTGCCGCTGCCGTTTTTCCCGGGGCCGGAGGCGGTGTTTGGGGCGATGGTGGAGGATGCGGGGTTGTTGTGGGAGGCGACGCGCCATTCGTTGCGTTTGCTGGCGTTGGGGTTTGGGGCGGGGAGCGTGGGGGGGGTTGTCACGGGGGTGTGCCTGGGGTGGAGCCGGAGGGTGCGGTATTGGGGGATGCCGGCGTTGAAGTTTTTTGGGCCGGTGCCGGCCACGGCGTGGATTCCGCTCGCGTTGGTGCTCTTTCCGACGGCGTTCGGGGCGAGTGCGTTCATTTTGGCGCTGGCGAGTTTTTTCCCGATGGTGATGTTGACGTGCTCGGGGGTGGCGGGGGTGCGGCACAGTCATTTGGAGATTGCGCGCACGCTGGGGGCGTCGGAGTGGCAGTTGGTGCGGCGGGTGGCGATCCCGTCGGCGTTGCCGGCGATTTTCACGGGGTTGTTCATCGCGCTCTCGGCCTCGTTCATCACGCTGGTGGTGGCGGAGATGATCGGGGTGAAGGCGGGGTTGGGGCAGTATGTGAACTGGGCGCAGACGTGGGCGGAGTATCACAAGGTGTTTGCGGCGATCCTGGTCATGGGGGTGTTTTTCTCGGGGTTGATGACGCTGTTTTTCCGGTTGCGGGACCGGGTGCTGCGCTGGCAGCAGGGGTTGATCAAGTGGTGAGGGCGCGGGGGGGTGAAAAAAGTTTTTGACAAGGGGGCGTGGTTGCTCCTTTGTGCGGGCTTCAACTTCGGGCTGTAGCGCAGTCTGGCTAGCGCACTTGCATGGGGTGCAAGGGGTCGGTGGTTCGAATCCACTCAGCCCGACCAGTTGGAAATACCCGCGTGGGCGACGCGGGTTTTTTTTTGCCCGGTGGGGGCGGTGGATGCGGGGCGGGGGCGCTTTGTTGTTGTAATTGTGCGGGGGGGTGGGAGGATGGGTGGCATGGTTTCACCCGCAGAGTTTTTTCACCGCGCGCGGCGCCCGGTCTTGGTGGCGGGGGTGTGCGGGGGGGCGTTTTGATCTGTCATGTGGAATTTCTTTCGCCGTTTCTCCACAGTGCGCGCCGGGAATCCGGCGGAGGTGGTCTTGTCGGGCGGGGGGGGGCGCTTTGTGCTGGCGCTTGGGGGGGAGTGGCGGATCGGCAATGGGGCGCGCGTGGGGGGGGGACTTGATGCGTTGTGCGAGGCGTTGCGCGCGGGGCGGGGGGGGGCGGCGCGGTGCGTGCTCGATTTTTCCTGCGAGCGGTTGGGGTCGTATGATTCGAGTCTGCCGGCGTTCCTGCTTGCGTTGGAGCGGCGTTGCGAGGCGGAGGCGGTGCGGTGCAATCGGGAGGGGTTGCCGGAGCCTGTCCAGCGTTTGCTCGCGCTGGCGTTGGCCCGCCCGGCGCGGGGGGTGGACGCGGAGGGTTCCGGCGTGGACTGCGCGCTGGTGCCGGCGGACGCGGCGCTTTTTCTCAAACTGGGCACGTGGGGTTACGCAAGCGCGCGTTCCTGGGGCAGGGCGCTTGATTTCCTCGGGCAGGTGGTGCTGGCCCTTCTGCGTCTCGTTCGCGGGCGTGCGCGGATGCGTTGGAGGGACTGCTGGTTTTTCATCCAGACCGGTGGCGTGGACGCGCTGCCGATCGTGGCGCTCATTTCCTTTCTCACGGGTCTGATCCTGGCCTACATAGGCGCGATCCAGCTCAAGCAGTTTGGCACAACGCAGTATGTGGCGGCCCTCGTCGGGCTGGCGATGGTGCGCGAGATGGGCGTGCTCATGGCGGGCATCATCCAGTGCGCGCGCACGGCGACCGCGTACGCCGCCCAACTGGGCGCGATGCAGGTCTCCGACGAAGTTGCCGCGCTGCGCGTCCTGGGAATCTCGCCGGTGGAGTATTGGGTGCTCCCGCGCATCCTGGCATTAGTCATCACGCTGCCGCTGCTGACTCTCTACGCGAACCTGTGCGGGATGCTCGGGGGCCTCGTCGTCGTCACCACGATGGACGTCACGCTGGAGCAGTATTTCAACATGACGCTCCGCGCGATCAACGTGCCGAACTTCACCTCGGGCCTGATCAAGAGCGTCTTCTTCGCCGCCCTCATCGCGTGGGCCGGGTGCTTCCGGGGCATGGTCTGCGAGCGCAGCGCGCAGGGCATCGGCACGGCCACCACGACCGCCGCCGTGCTCGCCATCACACTCGTGATCATCGCCGACGCCCTCTTCGCCGTCCTGTTCAACCTCGTCAATTTCTACTAACCGCCCGGCCCCCGCCCCCGCATGGACACCGCCACTCCCGCAGCACACATCAGCACCCGCGCCCTGACCCTGGGCTATGGCGCGCAGCCCGTCCTCCGCGACGTGTCCTTCGACATCCGGCACGGGGAAATCTTCGCCATCATCGGTGGAAGCGGTTGCGGGAAAAGCACCCTGCTGCGCCACCTCATCGGACTCCGGCAACCGCTCAAGGGCCAGATCCTCTTTAACGGCGAGGCGCTCCCGCCCCCGGGCGGCTCCGCGCGCGAAGCCCTCCTGCGCCGCCTCGGCGTCATGTATCAGGGCGGCGCGCTGTGGACCTCGCTCACCCTCGCCGAGAACGTCGCCCTGCCGCTGCGCGAACACACCGCGCTCCCCGCGCGCGAAATCAACGAGCTCGTGCGCTACAAACTCGCCCTCGTCGGCCTCGCCGGCTACGAGGACTTCCGCCCGGCCCAAATCAGCGGGGGCATGGTGAAACGCGCCAGCCTCGCGCGCGCCATCGCGCTCGACCCCGAAATCCTCTTCCTCGACGAACCCGGCGCCGGGCTCGACCCGCTCACCTCCCGCCTCCTCGACGAACTCATTCTCCAAATCCGCGCCACCCTGCGCACGACCATCGTCATGGTCACACACGAGCTCGCCAGCATCTTCGCCACCGCCGACACCGCCCTTTTCCTCGACGCCACCACGCGCACCACCGGTGCCCTCGGCCCGCCCCAAACCCTCCGGCAACACTCCCCCAACCCCCGCGTGCGCGCCTTCCTCAACCGCGACGCGCCGCCCTGAGCCGCGCCCCCGGGACACGGCACAGTTGGAAGTTGCGCCCCATGCAAAGTTCCATTCCCTGCGCGCCCATGACCCAGCCACCGCCACCGCCCGCCACCCATCCCGGCCTCTCCGCCACCCAGCTCATCGAAAAGGCCAAAGTCCTCCTCGAAGCCCTCCCCTACATCCAAAAATTCCGCGGCAACACCTTCGTCATCAAATACGGCGGCAGCTTCATGGACGACCCCCGCCCCGAGGTGCGCGCCAGCGTCGCCCTCGACATCGTCTTCCTCGCCTCCGTCGGCATCCAGACCGTCGTCGTCCACGGCGGCGGCAAAGCCATCACCCGCGCCATGGAAAGCGCCGGCCTGAAACCCGAGTGGCGCAACGGAATGCGCGTCACCGACGCGGCCACCGTCAAAGTCGTCGAACACACCCTCAACAACATCATCAACACCGAAATCTGCACCATCATCCAAAACCAGGGAGGCCTCCCCAGAAGCATCCCCGGCAATGCCGTCAACCTCTGCGAAAAACTCCACGCCACCGACACCGACGGCACCCCGCTCGACATCGGCTACGTCGGCGACATCAAATTCGTCCGCACCAAAATCATCAAAAAAGCCCTCGCCGAAGGCGCCATCCCCATCCTCTCCCCCATCGCCCTCGACAACGAGGACCGCCCCTACAACACCAACGCCGACGTCGCCGCCGCCGCCATCGCCAGCTCCCTCAAGGCCCGCCGCCTCGTCTTCATGAGCGACGTCCCCGGCCTCCTCGCCAACCCCGACGACCCCGCCACCCTCATCTCCACACTCCCCGTCGGCAAGGTCGAGGAACTCAAACGCAACCACACCATCGCCAGCGGCATGATCCCCAAGGTGGACAGCGCCGTCAAAGCCCTCCAAAGCGGCGTCAAACGCGTCCACTTCATCGACGGACGCGTCCCCCACAGCCTCCTCCTGGAAATCTTCACCGACAAAGGCATCGGCACCGAAATCGTCCACGGCGCATAGCCCGCCACCACCCACCCGCCCAAACCCATGGACACCACCACCCACCTCCTCAACACCTACCCGCCCCACCCCCTCACCCTCGTGCGCGGACAAGGCACCCGCGTCTGGGACGACACCGGACGCGCCTACCTCGACTTCTGCACCGGCATCGCCACCAACGCCCTCGGCCACGCCCACCCCCACTGGGTGGACACCCTCCACCGCCAGGCCGCTACCCTCGCCCACACCAGCAACCTCTACCGCAACGAACCCCAGACCCAACTCGCCCGCCACCTCAACACACGCACCAACGCCGGCCCGGGAAAACTCTTCTTCTGCAACAGCGGCACCGAGGCCAACGAGGCCCTCATCAAGCTCGCCCGCCTCCACGGACGCCACAAAACCGGAGGGCACGAAGGACGCGCCCACAAAATCATCGTCGCCGCCAAAGCCTTCCACGGACGCAGCTTCGGCTCCATGTCCGCCACACCCCAGGAAAAAATCCAAAACGGCTACCGCCCCCTCCTCGACGGCTTCATCACCGCGACCCTCAACGACCTCGACAGCTTCGCCCGCCACATGGACGGACACACCGCCGCCGTCCTCATCGAAGTCATCCAAGGCGAAGGCGGCCTCACCCCCGCCACCCCCGACTTCCTCCACGCCCTGCGCGCCCTCTGCACCCAGCGCAACATCCTCCTCCTCTTTGACGAAATCCAAACCGGCGCCGGACGCACCGGCAAATACCTCGCCTACCAGCACCACCACCCCCTCACCCCCGACGCCTACTCCCTCGCCAAAGGCCTCGCCGGCGGCTTCCCCATCGGCGCCATCTGGGTCGCCCCCGCCCACACACACCTCTTCACCCCCGGAAGCCACGGCAGCACCTTCGGAGGCAACCCCCTCGCCTGCGCCGCCGCCAACGCCGTCCAGGAAATCATCACACGCGAAAACCTCCTCGAAAAAATCACCCTCCAATCCCCCCCCTGGCACGACGCCCTGCGCACCCTCGCCACACAGCACCCCAACCACATAAAAGAAATCCGCGGACGCGGCTACCTCACCGGCATCGCCCTCCACCACGACACCGCCCCCCTCATCAACGCCCTGCGCCAGGCCGGCCTCCTCACCGCCCCCGCCGGCGACAACGTCATCCGCCTCCTCCCCCCCCTGAACGTCACCCCGGCGGAACTCGCCGAAAGCATCCACATCCTCGAAAAAACCCTCGCAACCCTCCCCTGACAAACACCCCGGAAAAACCCTTCAACGCAGACCCGCGCGAAGACCGGCAACGCCCCCCGAAAAACAACACAACCCGTCTGCAACAGACGGGCTGTGAAATGGCGCTCCCGCGAGGACTCGAACCCCGAACGACTGATCCGTAGTCAGTAGTGATATCCATTTCACCACAGGAGCATCAAAGAACGCGCGCACTCTGGAAAAGGCCGCCACGCTTGCAAGATAAAAAATCCATCACCCCCTCAACCCGTGCGCAAGGCATCCAAACGCGCCCGGGCGCTCGCCTCATAAACATCATCACCCACGCGCACGCGCACACCCGCGACAAGCGCTTCGCCAGCCAATGGCACTGGAATGAGCTCACGCTTGTAAAGCGCGGAGAAATGCGCGCACAAACGCGCCATGACCTCCGGGGCAAGCGCCCCGGCATGCTCGACCCGCATCTCGCCACGGGCGACTTCCACACGGGCCGCCGCATAAAAGGCCTTGAGCAACCGGCGCAAGGCAGGCGGCTTGCGCGTTGACGCCAGCACCGCGAGAAGGGCGCAAACGCGCCGGGACGAAAGGGCGCCGGTGGCGTTGTCACGCGACAACGCAAGGAGCTGGCGGGCTTGGGCGGAAAGATTCTTGGTGGTGCGCATGGTGCTGTGCGGGATTTTCAAACTCTCTCCCACGCCCGCCGCAACGCCGCAAGCCTTAACGAACGCGCTGGCGCGGGGGGCGGACGGGACAAAAAAAACCACCGCCCTTGCGGACGGCGGCCTTTGCGCCGCTGTGCGGGCGCGCGGAAAACAGGCTCAGAGCAACCCGGAAACCTTCTTGAGCAGGTCAACAACGCGGTTGGAATAACCCCACTCATTGTCATACCAGGAGACGAGTTTGAAGAAGTTGCTGTTCAACTCAACGCCGGAGCCCGCATCGTAGATCGAGCTGCGGGTGTCGTGGATGAAATCCGACGAAACCACCTCGTCCGCAGTGTAGCCAAGGATGCCCTTCAACGCGCCCTCGGAGGCCTTTTTAACCGCCTCGTTGATCTCCTTCAGGCTGGTGGCCTTCTGCGTGCGCACCGTGAGGTCAATCACCGAGACCGTCGGCGTGGGAACACGGAAGGAAACGCCTGTCAGCTTGCCCTTCACCACGGGCAACACTTCCGCAACGGCCTTCGCCGCACCCGTAGTCGAGGGGATGATGTTGATCGCGGCGGCACGCCCGCCCTTCCAGTCCTTCTTGGACGGCCCGTCAACGGTCTTCTGCGTCGCGGTGTAGGAATGCACCGTGGTCATCAAGCCCTCGACAATGCCGAAGTTGTCCAGAATGACCTTGGTCAACGGCGCAAGACAGTTCGTCGTGCACGAAGCGTTCGAAATGATGTGGTGCTCCCGCGTCAGCTCGGCGTCATTGACGCCAATGACGACCGTCTTGACTTTCGCACCCTTGCCGGGCGCGGAAATGATGACCTTTTTCGCACCAGCCGCGATGTGCCCCTCCGCCTTCACATCCTCGGTGAAAAGACCGGTGGACTCGATGACGATGTCCACTCCAAGCGCCTTCCAGGGAAGGGCCGCCGGGCCGGCCTTTTCGCCAAGCACCTTGATCTTGTGCCCGTTGACGACGAGGACGTCATCCTCGGCGGCGGCGGGAGAGGACTTCTCGCTGGAAACGGTGCCCTTGAACGCACCCTGCGTGGAGTCGTATTTGAGGAGATAAGCCAGGTTGTCCGCAGGGACAAGGTCGTTGAGGGCGACCACGTCAAACGTGGTGCCAAGAAGCCCTTGCTCGACGAGAGCGCGGAAAACGAGGCGGCCTATGCGGCCAAAGCCATTGATGCCTACTTTGATTGCCATGATGATTGCTGTGTTCGTTGTATTGTTATGGTTGTGTTTGCCGGGTGAAAGGTCTCTGCCCCGCCCAAACGGGGCGGCTCTTAAAAGAACGACGCCACCCCGCGTCAAGGCGGAAAAAAAAACCATCCGGAAAAAGCCCGCCCGCCAACGCATCAATCCCGCAGGAACGCAATAGACATGTTGAGAAACAAGCATTGCCGCCGGAATTTTCGCGCCTTTGCGTCTTCGCGTGAGACAAAGCGTTTCATGGCTCCCGCACTGCCTGCGGCGCGGCGCAACCGCCGGCACGGGATTGGAAATCGAGCTTGGCGAAAATCCGGTCGCGCAAATGCCGACTCTGCGCGTGTTGCGCATGGTGCACCCAGGCCAGCCCCCCAAGGGGCGTAATGTGACAGCCCGGGGCAA
>JAITIB010000098.1 GCA_031279675.1 Puniceicoccales bacterium
AGGGTGGCGGGGTCGGGTTTGGCGGGGTCGAGGGTGGCTTCGGTGTAGAGGAGTGTGGCGGCGTAGAGGTGGTCGTCGGGCCGGGTTTCCTGGGAGAGGGCGAGGGCTTCGTTGATGCGTTGGGTGGCGAGGCGGAGCTTGGCGCGACGGGTGGGGGTGTCGGTGGTTTGGGTGGCTTCCTGATAGTAGAGCTGGCTGAGGGTGTGGTGGAGTTGGCGCGTGGTGGCGGGGTCAAACCAGTTTTTGCCGGTGGAGAGTTGGCGGGAGATTTCGAGGGCGGGGATGGCGTCGGTGTAGCGCTTGGCGTTGAGGAGGACTTGGCCTTGGAGTTGGGTGAGGAGGGCGCGGTCGAAGCTGTCGGGTGGGACGGTGGGGAGGATTTTTTCCAAGAGGAGGAGGAGGGCGGTGTGGTCGTCGTGTTCGAGGTGTTTGGAGAGTTCGCCGAGGTGTTCCGCGGTGGCGTCGGTGAGGGTGGGCTTGGGGTGCGCGGGGGGGGGCGTGGCGGGGGCGCTGTGGAGGGCGGCTGCCGTGGCGGTGAGGAAGAGGAGTGCTTGGATGAAACTGGGTCGCATGTTGTGTTGTTTGGTCTTTGGCTTGGTTTTCTCGGTGAATGTTGTCCGTGGAGGTGGGCCTGCGCGGTTTGGTTTTTTGATTTTCATTTGAATCTTTATATTCCAACCAAAGAAGTAATCAAGCGAAATTTTTAAAAAATATCCACAGGGCATCCGCGTTGGTTGTTCGAGGATGGATTTATAGGTTTCCCGCGAGGTTCCCGCCGTAGTTTGCGGTGATGTCGGCGAAGATTTTACCGTTGTGGAGTTTGAGGATGCGCTGATTGCTGGATCCGCGGAAGCGGAGTGCGGGATTTTTTTTGGCAAGGACGAAAGGGCCGTCCACGAGGGTGTCAATTTCGTGCAAGAGGGGATGGTTGTGTTTGTTGGCGAGGAGTTCCTCAAAGGTGTGTCCGGTGTAACACCAGATGTCCCATGCGAGTGTTGTTTTGGCGTAACGGGCGAGCTTGGCGCAGGCGGTGGCTTGGTGAAAAGGTTCGCCACCGGAGAGTGTGAGTCCGCGTTGAAGTTTGAGGGTGCGGAGCTGGATTTTGAGGAGTTCGATGGGGATTTCGGTTCCGCCGTCGGGGTCGTGGGTGTGGGGGTTGTGGCAGCCTGGGCAACGGATGGGGCAGCCTTGAGTCCATAGGACTGTGCGGAGGCCATCGCCGTCCACGATACTGTCGTGGGTAAGTGGGGCGGCGATGCGGATGGTCATCGACGGGTGGGTTTAATGGTGCTTTGTGCGGTCGCGCTCTTCGCTGCGTTTGGCGTCGTTCCAGCGGTCGAGGGTGCCGACGAGGTACCCGGTGATGCGGCGGATGCGTTCAAATTTGACGTCGGAGGCGTCGTCGCGTCGTCCGCATTTGGGGCAGGTGTCGTGGATGACTCCCATGTAGCCGCACATGGGGTCGCGGTCCACGGGGTGGTTGATGCTGCCGTAGCCGATGCCGCTTTCCTTCATTTTGCGGATGATGGTTTCGTAGGCGTCCATGTTGGCGAGCGGGGTGCCGTCCATTTCGATGTAGGTGATGTGGCCCGCGTTGCAGAGGGAGTGGTAGGGGGCCTCGATTTCGATTTTTTCGTGGGCGCTGATGGGGTGGTAAACGGGGACGTGGAAGGAGTTGGTGTAGTATTCGCGGTCGGTGATGCCGGGGAGGGTGCCGTGGCGTTTGCGGTCGAGGGCGGTGAAGCGACCGGCAATGCCTTCGGCTGGGGTGGCGAGGAGGCTGAAGTTGAGTTGGTGGCGGCGTGCGAGTTCGTCTGTGCGTTTGCGCATGTGGGCGATGATTTCGAAGCCGAGTTTTTGGGCCTTGGCGCTGGCGCCGTGGTGTTCCCCGGTGAGGGCGACGAGGGTTTCGGCGAGGCCGATGAAGCCGATGGAGAGGGTGCCGTGCTTGATGATGTCGCGGAGGGGGGAGGTGGGGCGGAGTGTCTTGCTGTTCATCCAGATGCCTTGTCCCATGAGGAAGGGGAAGTTGCGCGGGGTTTTCCGGGCCTGGATTTCGTAACGTTCGAGGAGCTGGGCGGCGACGAGGTCCATTTTTTCGTCGAGTTCGTGGTAAAATCCGGCGAGGTCGGGCGTGGTGCGTTCGTGGAGCGCGGTGCCGTGCTTGATGGCGAGGTTGGGGAGGTTTATCGTGGTGAAGGAGAGGTTGCCGCGGGAGGTGGCGCGCCCTTCGCTTTCGGGGAAGATGGAGCTGATGACGCGTGTGCGGCAGCCCATGGTGGCGATTTCGGTGCGGTAGTCGCCGGGTTTGTAGTATTGGAGGTTGAAGGGGGCGTCGATGAACACGAAGTTGGGGAAGAGGCGGCGGGCGGACACGCGCATGGCTTCCTTGAAGAGATCGTAGTTGGGGTCGGACGGGTTGTAGTTCACGCCTTCCTTCACCTTGAAAATGGTGATGGGGAAGATGGGGGTTTCGCCCTGGCCCATGCCTTCCCGGACGGCTTTGAGGAGGGATGCGGTGACGAGGCGGCCCTCGGGGGAGGTGTCGGTGCCGAAGTTGACGGAGGTGAAGGGGACTTGGGCGCCGGCACGCGAGTGCATGGTGTTGAGGTTGTGGATGAAGGCCTCCATGGCCTGTTCGGTGGCGCGCGAGGTGTCGTCGGCGGTGAGTTCGAAGAGGGTGTTCAGGACGTCCTCGGGGAGGCGTCCGGCTGCGGGTTGGAGGGCGAGGGCGAGGGAGTGGGTGATTTCGGGGTGTTGGGGTTTGGGGTAGGAGAGGCGGTGATGGGGGGCGGTTTGCTCCCATGTGCCGAGGGCGGTTTCGAGGGCGGTTTTGTCGGGAAGCCGGCCTTCGATCTTGAGGTATCTGAGGAGGTTTTGGAGGAATTGTCCGCGGTAGGTTTTTTGGACGCCGGAGGCGAGGGCGTAGTCGAAGTTGGGGATGCTTTGCCCGCCGTGCTGTTCGTTTTGGTTGGACTGGAGGACGATGGCTGCGAGGGCGGCGTAGCTTTGGATGGCGTTGGGGGGGCGGATGCTGCCGTGCCCGGTGCCGAATCCGTTTGCGAAGAGTTCGGCGATGTCAATCTGGCAGCAGGTGAGGGTGCCCATGGGCAGGAAATCGAGGTCGTGGATGTGGATGTCGCCTGTGTCATGGGCGTTGATGTGGGCGGGGTTGAGCAGGTGGGTGCGGGAAAATTCCTTGGAGCATTCGGAGCCGAACTTGAGCATGGTGCCCATTGCGGTGTTGCCGTCCACGTTGGCGTTGTCGCGCTTGAGGTCGTTTTTCGCCGCGTCGTCGAAGAGGATGCCGCTGAGTGTTTTGTTGAGGCGCGAGTGGGTGTCGCGCACGCGGCTTCGTTCCTGGCGGTAGAGGATGTAGTTTTTGGCGACCTCGAAGCGGTTCATTTCCACGAGGGCTTTTTCGACGATGTCCTGGATTTGTTCGACGGTGGGGATTTCGCCACGAAATTCCGCGTTGAGTTTTTCGGCGACGAGCTTGGCGGCGGTGTCGGCGAGTTTGCTGTCATGCAGTCCGGACGAGAAGACGGCGCATTGTATGGCGTGGCTGATTTTCTCGATGTAGAAAATCTCCTTACGCCCGTCGCGTTTGCGTATGTAGGTGACGGCGGGTTGGGCGGCGGTGGCGGCGCGCGTTGAGGCGGTGGTGTGGAATGTTGGAGCGGAAATCATGATGGCGATGGTGCCTTGGAGGGCGTTGGTAGAGTCTGCGGTTGAGGACTGGATGCGAAGTGGACACCGGGGCGGCAAAGGCAATCTTTGACACCCCGACGGCGTTATTCCAAAAATGGAATTTCCGCGAATGGGAAGCACTTTTCTTCGCAAGTTATTCACAATCCCGCAAACAGGCTGTTCGCAGGTTATTCACAGTGTCCACGGCGAGCGGAACACAGGGTTGAGCAGGGCTGAGGCGGAGGGGTCGTTGGTCAGGGTTTCCGTGACGGGATTCCATTGGAGGGTGCGCCCGGTCAGCATGGCAATGTGGCCGAGGTGGCCGAGGCTTGAGGAACGTTGCGCGGCTTCCACGGGCGCCACCGTTTCGCGCCGGCTCTTGATGCAGTCAATGAAGTTCCGCCAGTGGTCGTCGCTGCGATACATGCGCACTTCCCCCGGTGTGGCGGGCGGGTTGAGCAGGGCGGGGTCGGAGGCCTCGATGGAAGGTTTGCCGTTGAGCCCGCGTCCGCGCGTCACGAAGAGCCAGCCGTGTTCGCCGTAGAATTTTGTGCCGGGTTGAAACTCGGAGGACACCACCATGGTGACGCCGTTTTCATAAATGAACTCGCACCGATACTTGGTTGCCACGTCGTAGGGTGCGTATGTCTCGAAGTTGCCGTTTCCGGTGATTTTCACGGGGCCCGAATGGTCGAATCCGAGCGCCCACTGGGCGATGTCACCGTGATGGCCGACCCAGTCGAGCAGTTTGCCGCCCCCGTAGTTGAGCACGTAGCGCCAGCTGCCGTGGGTGACGCGCGAATCGTAGTTCGTCCACGCTGCGGGCCCCACCCACAGGTCATAGTCGAGGTGTGATGGCGGGTGTCCGAAGTCGCGCGGTTTGGGCCGCTTGCTGGTGCCGCCGCCGTAGGTGCCGATCTCGACATGCGTCACTTTGCCAATGCGTCCGTTGCGCACGAGCTCCGCGGCCTGGCGGAAGTTCCAAACCGAGCGCTGCCAGCTGCCCGTTTGCCAGACGCGTCCGTGCTGGCGGACGGCGTCAACGACGGCGCGGCCCTCGGCGAGCGTGTGGGCGAGGGGTTTTTCCCCGAAGACGTCGAGTCCGGCGCGCAGTGCGCGCACGGCCATGATCCCGTGCCAGTGGTCGGGCGCGGCGAGGATGACGGCGTCGAGGCCGGCGGTGGCGAACATTTCGCGGAAATCGCGGTAGCCGCGGGCGACTTTCCCGTTGTGGTGTGTGTTGATGCGGTTGACCCCGAGGGCGAGGCGTTTGGCGTCGGTGTCGCACGCGGCAATGCCCTGGACGTCGTCGAATTGCAGGCAGCGTTCCAGATCGACCCAGCCTTGGGAAAGGCCGACGACGCCGAGGGTGATTCGGTTGCTGGGGGCGACGGTGCCGTCGCGTCCGAGGGCGCGCGCGGGGATGATTGAGGGCGGGGCGAAGGCGCCGAGGAGCAGGCCCCCCGCTGTGTGCAGAAAGTGGCGGCGCGAAAGGCGGGTGTGCCGCTGGACTCCGGTGGCGGGTGTCTCTTCGTTCATGGCATGTGTGCAAGGATACAGTTTAAGAGGGGGATTGGTTCCGGAAAATTGTCAGCTGGAGGGGGTGGGCGGCCCCTTCTGTTTGAGTTGTTCGCGCAGGGCGGCGCGCGCCGCCTCGAATCCGGGCGATTTGCTTGTGTCGAGGTCGTTTTGCGCCTCGCGGAGGCGTCCGAGCTCGATCAGGATGCGGGCGTGGCGGAGCGTGGCGGCCTCGCGCATGGCGGCGGTGGCGGCTTGGGCGCGGAGTGTTTCCCAGACGCCAAGGGCTTGTTTCCAGTCGGGCTTTTCGCACTCGAAGAAACTCTCCGCATGGCGCCAGCGGTAGCGGTTTTCGGCGGGGGCAAGGGCGGTGGCGCGGGCGAACGCGGCCTGCATTTTGGCGTCGCACTCGGCGCGTTTCAGGAGGGCGTCGCGGACGAGGTGGCGTTGGTAGGTGGCGAGAAATTCACCCAGATGGAAGTGGTAGAGGGCGGTTTGCGGGTCGAGGCGGACGGCGGTTTCGAGCAGATCGAGCGCGCGGCGGTAGTCGCCCTCCTCGGCGGCATGGGCGCCGAGCTGGTGCTTGATGACGGGGGTGTCGGGGAGCAGGGCGTCGGCTTTTTCGAACCAATGGTTGGCCTCGGCGCGCGCGTCCACGAGGCGGAGGAATCTGGCGTAGGCCACCATGATGAGGGGGTCGCCCGGGCGTTGGGCGAGGAGTGCCTTGTGGCGGCGCATGATGTCGAGGACGCGGCGCTCTTTTTCCGCCTGGGGGAGGCGCATGGTCTCCGGGTCGTTTTGGAGGGCGTCGAGGAGGGCGTGCTGGTCGCGGAGGAGTTTTTCAAGGACTTGGGCGTCGGCCTCGGTTTTCAAGTCCGCGGTCCCGGGTACCGCCCGGGGTGGGGTGTCCGTCGCGAGGGCCACCTGGGTTGTTGCCAGTGCGAGCGCGAGAATCAGGCGGGTGGCCGGGTGTGTTGCGGACGGTGGCATTGCGGGCGCGGTTGCGGGAACGGCCCCATTAGCAGGCGGCGCAGGCGTGGGAGCGGCGTTTGCCCTCGCAGCCGCCGCCGTGGTGGCAGCATCCGCAGGCGGCGGAGTGCTTGTGGGTGTGTCCGCCGGCATTGCCGCCGCCACGGGTGGCGAAGGTGGAGAGTTGTTTTTCGAGGCGTTTGCTTCCGCAGTGGGGGCACACAGGGGGGCGCGAGGCGGAGACGAGGAGTTCGGAGCGGCCATGGCAATTGCGGCATTCGTATTCGTAAAGCGGCATAAGGGCGTTGATTGGGGCGTGCCGGGGCGTGCCGGGCAACGATTTTCTTGGAAAGAAACGCTTTGCGGGGCGGCTGGCGGAAGGTTGGCTTTGACAAACGCCGCCTTATTCCGTTCTGGAAAATCCGCATGAGTGCCAGTTCCCCTCTTTTCGACAAGAACCGCCCCTTTCGCGCCCGCATCGGCGAGCGGCAGCGTTTGAACGCGCGCGACGCCCAGAAGGAGACCGTGTTTCTCACCGTGGACATTGCCGGCAGCGGGCTGGAGTATTCCTGCGGCGATTCGCTGGGGGTTTGCCCCTCGAACAATCCGGCCCAGGTGGACGCGCTTTTGGGCGCCGGCGCGTGGGCTGGGGACGAGCCCGTGCTTTTGCCGTCCGGGGACACGGTGACCTTGGGCGAAGGGCTTGCGACGCGGTTTGCCCTCAACGCCCCCCCGCCCAAGCTCCTCCAGCTCCTGCACGAGCGCGCCCGCGTGCCGTCGGAAAAGGCCGCGCTCGACGGCATCCTTTCCGGGCTCGGGCCCCTTGAGCAAAAGGCGTGGCTGGGCGCGCATGACTTTGGCGAAGTGCTCGCCCTGGCCCCCTCGGCAAAGCTTTCGCCGCAGGAACTCGCCGGGCAAATGCGACGGCTCGCCCCGCGCCTTTACTCCATTGCCTCCGCCCCCTCGCGCCACCCCCGGGAGATCCACCTTGTTGTCGCCGCCGTGCGCTACGAGGCCGGCGGGCGCGAGCGCGAAGGCGTTTGCTCCACCTATCTTGCCGGGCGCGCCCCGGTTGGCGTCCCCGGCACCGTGCCCGTGTTTGTCGTCCCCTCGCACTTCGCCCCTCCGGCGGAGGACGCCGCGCCCATGATCATGGTTGGGCCCGGCACCGGGATCGCGCCCTTCCGCGGGTTTCTACAGGACAGGGCGGCGCGCAACGCCACCGGGAAAAACTGGCTCTTCTTTGGCGACCGGCACCGGGCGCAGGATTTTCTCTTCGAGGACGAGCTCGTGCAATGGCGCAGGCAAGGCGTGTTGACGGAGCTGTCCACCGCCTGGTCGCGCGACCAGGACGGCAAGGTCTATGTGCAGGACAGGATGCGCGAGCACGGCGCCGAGCTCTGGCGATGGCTTGAGTCCGGCGCCTTTTTTTACGTTTGCGGCAACGCCTCCCGCATGGCCCGCGACGTGGACACCGCCCTGCACGAGCTCGTCGCCACCCACGGAAACAAGACGCCCGCCGCCGCCGCCGACTACCTCCGGCAACTGAAAAAAGACAAGCGCTACCAACGCGACGTTTACTAAGGAGACACCCGGCCATGCGGCGACGAATCGCGATAATGGGCGGAAGTTTTGACCCCCCCCACCACGGACACCTCATCCTGGCGCAGGACGCCGCCGAGGCCCTTTCCCTTGGAAGCGTAGTCTTTGTCCCCGCCGCCGCCGCGCCCCTCAAAAAACATCCACCCGTGGCAGCCGCCCCGGAACGCCTCGAAATGGTGCGCGCCGCCATCGCCGGACACCACGGATGGGAGGCCAGCGACTGGGAAATCCGCCAAGGCGGCACCAGCCACTCCCTCCACACCGCGCGCCACTGGCGCGAACGCCATCCGGACGCCGACATTTTCTGGATAATCGGCGCCGACCAGCTCGCCCAACTCCCCGCCTGGCACCGCATCGGCGAACTCGCCCAACACGTGCGCTTCGCCCTCGCCGCGCGCACCGCAGACACCCCCGACCCCCCGCCCACGCTCCCCCCGCAAGTGCGCATCGTCCCCCTCCCCCCACGCCGGATGGACATCAGCTCGACGGAAATCCGCGAACGCATCCGGAAAAACCTCCCCGTCGATTTTTTCTTGCCCGAGCCCGTCCACCGCCACATTGAACGCCGGCAACTTTACCGCTGAAAACACCACCCATTCCCATGCCCGCTGGAAAAAAACCGCTCCCAAGCCCCAAACCACGCCCATCCCGCACCGGCGTTGTCCGCAAAGCAAAATCCCCCCCGGCAACCCCCTCCAAACCCCCGCCCGCGCCCAACAACGCGCCGACGCCACCGGAAACACCGCCCACAGGCCCCCTGCCGGAAATCGTGACGCGCTGCCTGCACGCCCTTGAGGAAAAAAAAGCCGAGGCGATCCGCACCCTCGACGTGCGCGGCAAATCAAGCCTTGCAGACTTCCTCCTCATCGCCACCGGCAACTCCGACACCCACCTGCGCGCCCTGCGCATCGCGGTCGAAAAAGAGCTCGACGCCATGCACGCCATCATCGTCGGACGTGAAACACAGCCGGACAGCGGCTGGTGCGTCGTGGACGCCTTTGATGTCATCGTGCACCTCTTCCGTCGCGACCAACGCGACACCTACGACCTCGAAAAACTCTGGCTGAACAGCCCCCTGCGCCCATTACGCTAACCCCTCCCTTTGGGGAAACTGGGGGTTAATCTGCGAAAAACCGCGTGGTTTTTCGGAAAAAAACCGGCATTCCCAGCAAGTTTCCGTTAACTTAAGGGGAATCTCCCTGCCCTTTTGGGGGATTCCCCAAACCATTGGGGGAACTCCCCCAAAGATTGGGGGAACTCCCCCAAAGGCTGGGGGAACTCCCCCGAAGACTGGGGGAACTCCCCCGAAGACCGGGGGAACTCCCCCGAAGACTGGGGGAACTCCCCCGAAGGTTGGGGGAACTCCCCCGAAGGTTGGGGGAACTCCCCCGAAGATTGGGGGAACTCCCCCGAAGATTGGGGGAACTCCCCCGAAGGTTGGGGGAACTCCCCCGAAGATCGGGGGAACTCCCCCGAAGATTGGGGGAACTCCCCCGAAGATTGGGGGAACTCCCCCGAAGATTGGGGGAACTCCCCCGAAGAC
>JAITIB010000100.1 GCA_031279675.1 Puniceicoccales bacterium
TCGCCACCGGCAGCCTGAACGCAAACAGCACGGCGGACATCGTTTACAACGGCGACTTGAGCGCCGGGAACGAGCTTGTGATCATCGGCGTGGCCGAGGGCGTCCTGAAAAGCTGGAACTTCAACGGGACCGTGATCGACGGGAACTACGCGCTGACATCGGAGAGCGGCGGCTTCAGCATCACGCCCATCCCCGAACCCTCAACCTACGCCTTGTTCGGCGGCCTCGGCGCGCTCGCCCTCGCGCTCCTGCGGCGCAGACGGGTCATTTCGAAGGCATCGTAAAACTTCCGTTCCGCGGAAGTTTCCGACCCAAACAGCACGCGGCATCCAGCCGCGTGTTTTTTTGCTTGTCTTCGTAACGCGAACAGTTTGCATTACGCGGTGTTCAAATCACTTCCATTATCATGACACTATCACGTTCGTTTCTTTTGTTTTCCGGAATCACGCTTGCGCCCTTGGCGGGCGCCCAAAACGCGCCCGCGCCAACGCAGGCCCAGGCGCTCACGCTGGTGCGCTCGGGGAACAGCTATTTGAATCTCTCGCTGATTGGCGATGTCGCCGTTGGTGCCGCAACGCATTCGGAGACGGACGCCGTTCAGGCGGGCGGGCACGATCCGTCCCAGCGCGGCTTTACAGTCCAGGGCGTCGAAGTGGTTTTCGAGGGTGCGGTTGACACTTATTTCCGCGCCATGGCGAACGTCGTCTATGGGCTCAATGCGCATGGCGAGTCGTTTCTTGAGCTTGAGGAGGCCTATGCCGAGACGCTTTCGCTGCCGGCCGGCTTGCAGTTGCGCGCCGGGCAATACCTTACGGAGTTCGGGCGCATCAACACGCAGCATTTGCATTCGTGGGATTTTGTGGACGCGCCGCTCGTCACCGCGCGGTTCCTTGGCCCGGACGGGCTTCGCAACCCGGGTGCGCGCCTCTCGTGGCTTGCTCCCACTCCATTTTATTCCGAGCTCTTTGTGGGCGTTCAAAACAGCGCCGGCGAGACTGCGCACAGTTTTCGAGGGGCGGCGGAGGAGGAGCACGACCATGGGCACGGCGGCATGGAGCCTTTTGGGCGACCCGCCGTCGAGACCGGTGTCCATGGCATTGGTGACATGCTTTGGACGGCGCGCTACGCTTTTTCAGCCGACCTGACGGACACGCAAACGGTGCTTGCCGGCATCTCCGGCGCATGGGGGCCGAACGCCACGGGCGAAGGCGCGCGGACGCAGCTCTACGGGCTGGATTTTTATTGGAAATGGAAATCCGCCAGTCACCACAAGGGTTTCCCCTTTGTGACCGTTCAGGCGGAGCTGCTCTTTCGCGGTTACACGGCGGCCGGGGCGGAGATTGTCCACGGGGAACCGCCGCACGCGCACACGCATGTGCTGCCGCGCGAAACACTGTGGGATTGGGGCGCGTATGCGCAGGCCTCCTACGGTTTTACGGAAGGCTGGGTGGCGAGCTTGCGCGCGGACTATGCCGCGCCGGTTGAACGGGGGCGTTACGAGGCGGCCTTGCATGGCGCGGTTGACGAGGCGCGCGCCATTCGCTGGCGGGTCTCGCCCGCGCTGACGTGGTATCCGTCGGAGTTTTCCCGCGTCCGGCTGCAATACAACTACGACCACGGGAATGGAGGCAGGGCGGGTTTTCGCAATTCGCACGGTGTCTGGTTGCAGCTTGAGTTTCTCCTCGGCAGCCACGGGGCGCATCAATTCTGATCCATCCACCAATCCGCTGACACAGACCGTTATGAAAAAGACACTGCTCCTTGGGTTTCTTCTCGCGTGGGTTGCGCTTCCGGGTGGCGTCGCGCCCGACGCCGTCGCCGCGTTGAATGTCGTCGTCACAACGTCCGACCTTGGCGTGCTGGTGCGCGCCGTGGGTGGGGCGGATGTTACCGTGACGACGCTGGCGCGCGCCGGCGAGGATCCTCATTTTGTGGATGCCCGGCCCAGTTTTCTGCGCCAGTTGAGGCGTGCGGATTTGCTCGTCGAAGGCGGTGCCGAGCTCGAATCGGGCTGGCTTCCGCCGCTGGTCAACAACGCGCGCAATGCAAAAATCCGTCCCGGCGCGTCCGGGCATTTCGCCGCCGCGACGGCGGCAGGGATTGCCCTGTGCGACAAGCCGCAAACGCTGGACCGTTCGCACGGCGACATTCACGCCGCCGGCAATCCGCATTTTTTGCTCGATCCCGAAAACGGCGTCCGTGTCGCGCGCGCGCTTGCCGGGCGCCTCGCCCAGCTCGACACTGCCAATGCGGAAGCCTACCGTCGGCGCGCGGAAGGCCTGTGCGAGACGGTGGCGCGGCGGTTCCCGGAGTGGCGCCGCCGCCTCGCGCCGCTGCGCGGCAGGAGCGTGGTGACTTATCACCACTCCTTTGATTATTTTCTCACGGCATTTGAAATAAAACTGGAGGACACGATTGAGCCGAAACCCGGTGTCGAGCCCTCGGCCTCGCACATCGTCTCCCTCATGGCACGGATGAAGCGCGGCGGCGTGCGCCTCGTGATCGCGGAGCCCAACCGCCCCTCGCGCGTGTGCGAACGGGTCGCCGCGGAAACGGGTGCGGTGCTGCTGCGCCTGCCGCTCATGCCCGGTGGCGTCGAGGGCACGGAAGACTACATCGCGTTCATCGAACACTGGGTTTCCGCGCTGGCAACGGCAACGCCCCTCCACCAAACGGGTGCGGTGCGGTGATGTCCCTCATTTTTTATACTTGCGTTTCCACGGGGAAGGGATCTTCGTTGGGGGAATCACCAGCGTCACTGCGGGAGGGTCCCTCAAGTGGCGGGGTGTTTCAACCAGTCATTCAACAAAACAAAAATCATACACTCATGAAAAACACATCCTCAGAAACGCGCCGTTTTCAAAACGGCACCGCAACAGCCGACGCTTCCGCACGCCGAATGTTTATCCCCCCCCCCCCCCCCCCCCCCCCCCC
>JAITIB010000134.1 GCA_031279675.1 Puniceicoccales bacterium
TCCGCGGCGGCTCCCACGCCGACCGCCCCAAAGCCATCGGCTCCGCCACCCGCCTCCCCTACCAACCCTTCCAAAAAGTCCACAACGTCGGCTTCCGCCCCATCATCATGGAAGAGTAAACTCCAGCACACATGAAGCACAGGCTGCCTTTTCTTCTCATTGTCCTTGCCGTGATTGGCGTCGTCGTCTGGTTCTGCCATTCGCAGCCCGGCAAAACTGAAACCGCGCACCTTGTTCTTCATGGCAACGTGGACATTCGCGAAGTGAACCTCGGCTTTCGCGTTTCTGGCCGCGTCACCGAGGTGCTCAGGGACGAAGGCAGTCCTGTCGCGCCCGGCGAAGCCATTGCCCGGCTCGACGCGGCGCCCTACAAGCAGGAGCTTGCGCAAGCTGAAGCCGACCTTGCCGTTGCCCAAGCGAATCTCCAGCACCTTGCCTCCGGCTATCGTCGCGAGGAAATCGCGCAAGCCCGCGCCCAGGTTAACCAAATTGCGGCAGTCCTTGAAAATAGTCGTTCGACTGCCGAGCGCACCCGGCGGCTCCTCGAAAAAAACGCTTCCTCCCAACAAGCCTATGACGACGCGCGCACCGCTGTGGCCACCGCCGAGAAGCAACTCGATTTTGCCAAGGCCAGCCTTGACCTCATGCTTTCCGGTTATCGTGCGGAAGACATTGCCAAGGCTCGCGCCCAGGTTGCCCGTGCCGCCGCCGCCCTTGAAGTGGCCCGTATCCGTTTATCCGACACGACACTTGCCGCCCCTTCCTCCGGGACGATCATGACGCGTGTCCTTGAGCCCGGAGCCATAGTGCAGGCCGGTGCGACCGTGTTCACGCTCTCTCTCGACAAACCCGTCTGGCTCCGCGCCTATGTCAACGAGCCGGATCTTGGCAAAATCCACCCTGGAATGTCCGTCGAAATTCTCACCGATTCGCGTCCCGGGAAACCCTACAAAGGCACGGTCGGGCACATTTCCCCGCGCGCCGAGTTCACCCCCAAAACCGTGCAGACAGAGCATCTCCGCGCCACGCTCGTTTACCGCATCCGCGTCACCGTTGAGAATCCCGACAACATGCTTCGGCAGGGGATGCCCGTCACCATTCGCGCCGTGCTTCCACTCTCCCCAAAGTGAGCCTTGCCGTTGCAATCACCGGTCTCACGCTCCGCTTCCCTGCCGCGCCAAAGCCTGCGCTTGGGGGCGTGAGCACGTGCTTTCACACGGGCCGCATCACGGGCCTTGTTGGCCCTGATGGTTCGGGCAAGACCACGCTCATGCGTCTCGTTGCCGGGCTCCTCAAACCCGGCTCCGGCTCCATCCGTGTCTTCGGGCGCGATCCCGTCAGCGAAGCCGCCGGGCTGCGTGGCATTATCGGATACATGCCGCAAAAATCCGGACTCTACGAAGACCTTTCCGTCATCGAAAACCTCACCTTGCAGGCGGATCTTCGCGCGGTCGTTGGAGGGGAGCGCGACGAAATCTTTGCCCGGATCCTCAAGTTCACCGATCTTTCCCGTTTCACCAGCCGTCTTGCCGGAAAACTCTCCGGCGGCATGAAACAAAAGCTTGGCCTTGCCTGTGCGTTGCTCGGCGCCCCGCGCCTGCTCCTCCTCGATGAACCTGGCGTCGGCGTCGACCCCATTTCCCGCCGCGAACTCTGGCGCATGGTTGGTGAACTCGCCACCGAAGGCATCGCCATCATCTGGAGCACCGCCTATCTTGACGAGGCGGAGCGTTGCGCCGACGTGCTCCTGCTCAACGACGGCAAACAGCTCTACGCAGGCCCGCCCGCCGATCTTACCCGCCGCATGGACGGACGCTGCTTCCTGCTGTCCGTCCCCGCCGAAATCCGCCGCGAAAAACTCACGGAGCTTGCCGCCCTCCCGCAGATTCTCGATGCCACCATCCAGGCCCAAAACATCCGGCTTCTCGCCCGCAAAGACAACGCCCTCCCGTCCTCCTGCATTACCCAGTTCGAAATAAAGCCGGCTTCGCCGCGTTTTGAGGACGCCTTCATGGACATCCTCGGTGGCGTGCAGTCCGGCAACTCATCGCTCGCACGCATCCTCCGCGACATTCCACGCGACAACGCCACCGTTATCGAAGCCCGTGAGCTCACTCGCACCTTTGGCAACTTCACTGCCGCCGACCACATCAATCTCAAAATCGAACGTGGCGAAATCTACGGACTCCTCGGCCCCAATGGCGCGGGCAAGTCCACCATTTTCCGGATGCTTTGCGGACTCCTCGCGCCTACCGGCGGCGAGGCCCGCGCGGCGGGCATCGATTTGCGCCGCAGCCCGGCGCGCGCCCGTCAGCGTATCGGCTACATGGCGCAAAAATTCTCGCTCTACGGACAACTCACCGTTGCGCAAAACCTCGCCTTTTTTTCGGGCGCCTACGGACTCCATGGCGCGGCCCAACGCGAGGCCATCGGTGCCGTCACCGACTGTTTCCATCTCGCGCAATACCACGGGCTCAAGGCCGATGCGCTCCCGCTCGGTTGCAAGCAACGCCTTGCGCTCGCCTGTGCCGTGATGCACAGCCCCGAGATTCTTTTTCTCGACGAACCCACTTCCGGGACGGATCCGGTCACGCGCCGCGAATTTTGGAGCCACATCAATGCCGCCGTCCGGCGCGGCGTCACCGTCATGGTGACGACGCATTTCATGGACGAGGCGGAATACTGCGATCGCGTGGGCCTCGTCAATCGCTCCAAGCTCATTGCCGCCGGCACTCCCGAAGAGCTGAAAGCCCAGGCCATCACCGCGGGAAACCGGCATCCGACGATGGAGGACGCATTCATCGCGCTTGTTGGAAGGAGCGAGCAGTGAAAGCGGATCCCGCGCATGGGCGGCGCAGGGCGGAGGCCGCGTTTTCCTTCCGGCGCCTTCGTGCGCTTTGCCGCAAGGAAACGCTTCAGATTCTGCGCGACCCCACCAGCGTTCTCATCGCGTTCATTCTCCCCGTTGTCATGCTGTTCATCTACGGCTACGGGATAAACCTCGACCTTGGGAGGATCCGCACCGGGCTTTTGTGCGAGGACACTTCGCCCGATGCCCGCGAGTTCGCTGCCAGTCTGACCGGTTCGCCCAGCCTCGACGTCAATGCATACGATTCGCTTCCCTCGATCGCGGAAGCGCTGACGCGCTCGCAAATCCGGGGTTTTGTCATCATCCCCGTTGATTTTTCCGCGAAGCTGCGCCGTGCCGAGTCCGCGTTTGCCGTCGGCGGCTCGGTCGAGCCCGCGCCCATCCAGCTCATTGCCGACGGGTCCGAGCCGAACACCGCGAGTTTCGTGCAGGGGTACGTGCTTGGCGCGTGGCAAAGCTGGCTGGCGCAGCGCGCCCTCTCGCGGGGTTTGCCCGCGCCGCCCGCAATCTGCGTTGAAAGCACCTTTTGGTATAATCCCTCCGCGGAAAGCCGCAATTATCTCATCCCCGGCTCGATCGCCGTCATCATGACCGTGATTGGGGCGCTGCTCACCGCCCTCGTCATCGCGCGGGAATGGGAGCGCGGCACGATGGAGGTGCTTCTCTCGACATCGGTGACGCGCGCCGAGCTTCTTCTTGGGAAAATCATCCCCTACTACATTCTTGGGATGGGGGTGTTTTTGCTCTGCATCGCGGTGGCGCATTTTCTCATGGGGGTGCCTTTTCGTGGTTCGCCGTTTCCCATTTTTGCCTGCGGCTCGCTTTTTTTGCTCAGTGCGCTGGGCATCGGGTTGCTGATTTCCACGGCGACGCGCAACCAATTCAACGCTTCGCAAACCGCCCTCTTTGCCGCGTTCCTTCCGGCGATGATGCTTTCCGGATTTCTCTTTGAGATCAGTTCCATGCCGGTGCTGATCCAAGCCGTGAGCGCAATTATTCCCGCCCGTTATTTCGTGGGCGCGATGCAGACACTTGCGCAAGTTGGCGACGCCTGGCCGGCCCTCCTGCATTCGTTGCTCTTTCTTGCCGCCACCGCCTTCCTCTTCCTCGGGCTCACCGCCGGGCTGACCCGCAGACGTCTGGAATGACCATGCTGCGCCGCCTGCTCACACTCATCCGCAAGGAGCTTCAAATCATTCTTGGCGACAGGCAAGGGCGGCTGCTCGTCATCATGCCCGTGATTGTCCAGACGGCCATCTTTCCGCTTGCCGCCACGCTTGAGATCAAAAACGCCACCCTTGGCATTTACGACCAGGATCGCGGCCCCGCGGCGGTTGAGCTCACGCAACGCCTCCGCGCGCAGCGCGTCACCTTCACACGTTTCATCGACATTGGCGACGAGCGCCAGCTTGGCGAGGCCATCGAACGGCAGCGCGTGCTTGCGGTGGTGCGCATCCCGCCGGACTTTTCCGCGAAAATCGCGCGCGCCGACGCCACTGCGCAACTTCAGATCCTCCTCGATGGGCGCCGCGCGAACTCCGGGCAGATTGCCGCCGGGCATCTCCGGCAAATCATCTCGGGCTTTGAGCAGGACGCCCCCGCGGCGATGCCAGTCTCGGCACTTGTCACGCGGGCATGGTTCAACCCCAATCTTGATTACCTCGACTACATTCTCCCCTGTCTCATCGCGCTCATCACGACCACCGGCGTCCTCATCGTGACGGCGCTTTCCGTCGCGCGTGAACGCGAGCAGGGCACCTTCAACCAACTCCTCGTCTCGCCCTATTCGCCCGAGATGATCATGGCTGGCAAAATCGTGCCCGCGCTCCTCATCGCGACATTTCACGCCACGCTCATCCTGCTTGCCGCCGTGTTCATATACCAAGTGCCCTTCCGTGGCAGCCTCCTGATTCTCTATGCGGGCACCCTTCTCTATGCCCTCGCACTCGCGGGCGTGGGACTCTTCGTCTCCTCGCTCTGCGCGACGCAGCAGCAAGCCTTCATCGGCATGTTCGCCTTCATGATGCCTGCCATGATGCTCTCCGGCTTTGCCGCCCCCGTTGAAAACATGCCCGTGTGGCTGCAACACATCACTTGGATGAACCCCATCCGCCACTTCATGGAGGTGGTGAAAGCCGTTTACCTGAAAAACGCCACCCTTGGACACATCGCCTCGCTTGCCTGGCCCCTGCTGGTCATCGGCAGCATCACCCTTGGTGCCGCCGCAGTCCTTTTCCGAAGGAGAATCGCGTGACAGCGTTGTCCGCATACAGTGTTCCCTTGTTTGTTATCGCCCCGTTCGTGTTGTGTTAACTCGCCCCGGCCCGGGGCAAAAAACTCGTCCAACAGAGACTTCTCCGCGGCTGCGCCGCAAAAACCCACGTAATCCCCCACCCCCATCCGATTCCCCCAAACGCCATTTCGGGAACCCCCGGAAAGAAATCGGGGACTCCCGGAAGCAATTCGGGGACTCCCAGAAAGAATTCGGGACTCCCGGAACGTTCTGGGGGATGTCCCAGCCGTTCTGGGGAGTCTCCCAGCCGCTCTGGGAGACTCCCCGAATCAAACAGCGTTGTAATAACGGCGGCGCAGGAAGTAGCGGTACAAGGCGCGCAGGCAAATCAGGAGAATTGCGCCAAGGCCGCCAAGAAGGATAGTGCGTTCAAAGGGAAACGGGTCGTTGCCCGCGGTGTTTTCCAAGGAGTTCGGCGGCGGCGGAAGCCCGAGCGCCTGCTCGATGTTGAAGGTGGCGTCAAAGCGGGTGTATTCGGCAATTTCGCACAGGCGGGCAAAATCGGGCAGGGTGTCGAACGCGTGCCATGCGCCGGAGCTGAAAACAAGCACGGGGAGATTTTTGTGACGCATGGGGACCGGGAAACGCGCGCAAAGGACCGCTTTCGCGGCGTTGGCGCCAGCGGAGCCGTCGTTGTAATAAATAACAATGCGGATGTCGGGCCGCAACGCCCGCACGGCGTCAATCGCGGCATCAAGCGCGGCGCGGTGCGCGGTGGCGTCGGGGGCGACAAAGAACACGAGTGTTTTCTCACCCGGGGCCGCGCTGCCCTCCCGCGCCGGGGCAAGGGACGCGAGCGAAGGGGGAATGGCGTGCCCGCCCTCGCGCGCGGCGCGAATGGATTGGACGAGCCGCAGTGTGTAGTTCGGGTTGTTCACGGGAGTGCTTGCGGCAAGAAGCTTGGGGGCGGGATCGTCAAGCTTCCCGTGCTGGAAAAGGGCGAGCCGGGCGTGCTCGCGCACGGTGGCGTCGGAATCCTGCTCCAGCCTGCGCAGGCAGGGGAGATGTTCCTTGCGAAGTGTGAAGTGAACGGCGGGCGGAGTCCATTGGGGGAGGCGGAGCGCGGCGTCAATCCGGTGCTCCCAGCGGGTTCCAATCTTGGAAAATGCCAGCGGCACGGTGGCGCGCACGGTGGCGTCGGAATCTGCCGCAAGCGCGTCCATGTGGAGCGAGAACACCTCGGGGGCGACCTGGGCAAGGGCGCGCGCGGCGGCACGGCGCACGGTGGCCTCGGGGTCGCGCAACGCGGGCAGGAGGTGCTTCCCGGCGTCCTCGGGAATGCCATGCGCGCCAAGGAGAACGAGGCAGAGCGCGCGCCTTGACGGATTGATCGATTGCGCAAGGAAGTTGCGCGCGGTGCTGGCGAGGACGCGCGAGTATTCCGCGCTGACGCGCATGAGAAAGGGGGCCAAGAGGGCAAGGTTTTCGGCATTGACCGTGCTCCCCGAGAGATGGGCGACGAGGATTGTCTCCAGCAGCCGGGGATCATCGTAAATGCCAAGGACGATTTGCGCGGCGAGCTGGACGGCGACGGGGTGCCGGCTGGCAAGCATCCGGTGGATGATGTCGGGAAGCTGGGGCGAACCGCTTTCTTTCATGAGCAATTGGGCGGCGCGATTTTTCACAGCATCGGACATCGCCATGGTGCGCACGGACTCAAGCGCTCCGAAAAAACGGAAAATGCTTGAGAAGCTTGGCGTCTGCTCGCGCGGAATGTGGCGGCCCCAGACGAGTGCCGTCTCGTTGGGCAGGGGCCTTGCCTCGCCAAGAATGGAGGCGGGCACGGCGCCAATCTCGCCAAAGCGGTCGTGGTTCAACGCATGGGTGCCCACGGGCATGTGCCTCAGGCGGATGGCGAGCAGGGAAAATTCAAAGTCCGTGGCAAGATTGTTGATGAGCGCGGCGGTGCGCCCGGGCTCCCCACGCTCAATCACGCGTGCAAGGCAGTCGAGGGTGACATCGTTCTTGCGCGAGGCCTTTGATGCAAGCAACGCTGCTGCGGCGGCGGCGATGCGGTTGTTCTCCCCCAGCGCGGCCTGGCGCAGGAAAGCGCTGTCGAGCCGGTCGGGAAAATCCGAGAAAGTCCCGATGGCGCTCACTTGGGCCTCCTCCGGCAATGCGCAGAGTTGGGCGGTGAGGGCGGCGCCGGGAGAGATGCCGTTGCGCAGCATGGCGCCGAGGACGGGCTTGGCCAACGCGGGATCCTTCCCCATCAGCGCGGACGCGACGGCTTCGGGGGACTTGCCCAGCGTTCCGCCCGCGCCACGTTGCGCGAGAGCGATGAGCGCGTCCGCGGCGGCCTGCCTCAACACCGCCTCGCGCGCCGTCGCCCACAGTTCAATCTCACTGAGAAAGGCCGCGCCAACACCGGCCTTAACGGCGGCATTGAGCGCCGCGGCGCGCACGCTGGCCGATTCGCGGGCAAGGCCTTCGCGGTAAACGGCGGTGTCGTGGACTCGCAACGCGGGCAGCAGGGAGAACGCCAGCGTGGCCGTCGTCTCGTCGCCGGCGCGGCACTGGCGTTGCACAAACGCGGCGACACTGGCGGCGTCCGGCCCGTTGCCGGCGCCGGCGGACACAAGCGAGTCCATTACCGAGCGCAAAACCCCGGCCACCTGTTCCTTTTCCAATGCGGCGAGCACCTCGCGGCTTCTCGCCTCGTAGGCAAGGTTGCGCAGTGCGAAATCGCGCGAGAAAACATCCGCGCTCCCCGGTGTCGCCGTCGGCGGGACAGCGAGTTGAAAGCGTTGCGGCGCGGTGTCAGGATTCCCGGCGGCGGTTCCGGATGCGGCAACGGCGAGGCACAAAAGCGCGGAAGATTTCAATCGAGAAAGAAAAAGGGCGGGCATGGGTTGATCGATTACGGCATGAGAACGCGGGCAGGGTCAATCCGTGAGCACGTCCGGGTGCATCGCGAACACACCCACGCGCGAGACGGGACCCGTCATGGTGATGGAGAAATCGTCCGCGATGGAAATCTCGAGGCTGCCGCCCGGCATGTGCACCGAGATCTCCGCGTCACACAGGCCAAGTTTTCGCGCCACCGCCGCCGCCGCGCTGCTGCTGCTGCCCGAGGCGAGCGTGTAACCCGCGCCGCGCTCCCAGATCTCGATGCGGATGTTTTTGCGGTCGATCACCTCCAGGAACTGGACATTGGTGCGGTTTGGAAACAGTGCGTGCGTCTCGATGGCAGGCCCATAGGTTTGGGCGAGCTCCGCAGTGGCGCGCGGCACGGGGATCACACAATGCGGATTGCCCACGGTGGCGGCGCAGAATGAAAAGGTTTTCCCAAGGACTGCGAGCGGCTCGTTGATTACCGCGCGGGGACCGTTTGGCAGTATCACCGGGATGTGGTTGCTGCGGAAGCTGACGCGCCCCATTTCGACACGAATGTGTTTCCCCGCGTCCATGACGGAACATTCGACGACGCCACCCATGGTGTTGACGCGGAAAGGCGTTGTGCCCACGCGCCCGCAGTCGAAAAGAAAGCGCGCGAAGATGCGCAAGCCATTGCCACTCTTTTCGGCCTCCGAACCATCGGGGTTGAAAATGAGCAGGCCGGCGTCGCCGTTTTCAGCAAAAATCGGCCCGAAGAGAATCCCGTCGGAGCCCAGCCCGAAATGGCGGTGACAGATTTTTTTGATCTGGTCCCCGGAAGGTGCCGTTACGGACACAGCCTGCCAGTCGGCGGGATCGAGCACGAGGTAGTCGTTGCCCAAGGCGTGGTATTTGAAAAAACGAATCGGATCCATGCGGACGCGGGAGAAAGCGCGAACGCGGGGAAATGTTCAAGGCTTTTGCCAGCGTGGCGCGCTTGACCTTTGCGCAAGTTTTCACACCTTCGCGCCCATGCTGACACTCGACATCCACCCCGCCCTTGAACGGCGGTTCCGCGAAGTCGCCGAAGCCAGGGGGCTTTCGCCGGAAGCCCTCAACGTGCAACTCATCGAAGAAGCCGTTGAGGACGCAATCGACATTGCACGGTGCCAAAAAATCCTTGCGGACATCGACAGCGGGAAATCGCGAGTGTATTCGGCGGAGGAGGTCAAGCTTGCCTTGGGCATACCAGTTTGATGCTTCCGCTCTTCGGGCGCTTAAAAAGCTTGGCTCACAAGCGCAGAAGCAAATTTTGGGTTACATCGACGCCCGCCTCATTGGCGAAGGCAACCCGCGCCGTTTCGGCAAGGCATTGACCGGGGATCTGCGCGGGTTGTGGCGTTGGCGCGTAGGGGATTACCGGATTCTCGGCAGGGTTCAGGATGAGAAGCTGCTGATACTCGTTGTCGAAGTCGGACACCGGAAAGAAGTTTACGACTGAGCCCCCGCGCCCGGCGGCGAGCGTTTCACCATCCCGCACGCCTTCGTTTTGCCCGGCCTCAACGGGCAAGTCTGGCTGTCGCCCAAGTGGCAGGACATCCTTCCGCCGACCATCGAGTTCGACCCCAAGCGCGCAATTCCGTCCATGCCGAGACAGCGCGAAAAACGGGGCGTGGAAAACACGCGGGCACCAGCGCAAGGGGTTCTTGGCTCGGGATGGGGGACGTCCATAGGCAAGGCAAAGGAGGACATCAGCCTTCTCACGCGCATGTTCGAGGACTTGCGGATTTATTGAACACGCGTTCAACAAAATCCCCGAAAAAAACTGGGGAACTGCTCAGGGCTGGCGGAGATTTTTTCTCAGCGATGGCGTCCAGCCCTTATAGAATCAGGGCTGGGAGGGTTCAGGGGGTCGGAGTGACGCCGAGGATTTTTTTTTGGAAAAACACGTTGACATCGGGGGAAATTTGAACGATTGTCCTGAACCATGAGAGGTAACTCTCATGCAGATTAGCTAGGCGCCATTGTGGGGCGCCTCAGTGTGTGTAACCTGAACCGGAGACGGTCAGGGGCCCGGTGAGCGAAGGCAAGCGCTCACCGGGTTTTTTTTGCCCTCCACGCGTGGTCCGGGCACATGCGCGTTGTTAAAGGTTTGAGCGGCACGCCCCGTTCCCGTTTTCTGGGAAGCATTCACATGAGCCTGAACATCATCACACCATCGGGGGACGCCACTTCGCACGAGAGTCCCGATTTCGTGCACCTCCACGTTCACACGGATTACAGTCTGCTCGACGGGTGCAGCCGCATTGACAGGCTGATGGAGCGCGCCTCGGCGCTGGGGCAACGGGCGATGGCCATCACCGACCATGGGAGTCTTTTCGGGTTGTTTGATTTTTGGAACCAGGCGACCAAGCCGCTCGTTGACGAAGTGTCGAAGGCGCCGCGCTGGAGCAAAATCAAGCCGCTGCTGGGCTGCGAAACTTACCTCGTCTATGATTCCCCGCAAAGTGTCCGGCAGAAGCAGGAAAAGCGGTATCACATGGGCCTGCTGGCCAAAAACCTCACGGGATATCAAAACCTCATCAAGCTTGTCTCCGGAGCCCATTTGAACGGGCTCTACTATGGCAGGGCGCGCACGGACATGGACCAGCTCGCGCTCCATGCGGAGGGCCTGATCGGGTTCACGGGCTGCCTGCAGGGCATCATTCCGCAGGCGTTGAAGGATGACGATTGGGGGCGGGCACAGACAGCGTTGGCGAAATTTCTGGATATCTTCGGGAAGGAGAATTTTTTCGTCGAAATCATGGACCACGGGATTCCGGAGCAGGTCGCGCTCATTCCCAAATTGCTGAAGCTTGCGGAGAACAACAACCTGCGCGTGATTTGCACGAACGATGTCCACTACGTGAACGCCACCGACGTTGACGCGCACGACGCGCTGCTCTGCATCCAGACGGGCGCCAAGGTCAAGGACGAGAAACGGCTTCGTTATGACTCGAAGCAGTTTTACCTCAAGTCGGGCGCGGAAATGGCGCGCATCTTCCCCTCGCTCCCGGAGACGCTCCGCAATACCAATCTCGTCGCGGAAATGTGCGATGTTTCCTTCAAGACGGACGAGAACCACTATCCCGTTTACCCCCTTGACGCAGAGCAGCGCGCCACCCTCACCATCGTGTCCCCGCCCTCTGCGGAACCGTCCGAGCCCCCTGCCATTGACCGCATTCTTGATGCCTATGTCACCCTCAAGAACGGACTTCTTTCCGCGCAGGGGTTGCCCCCCAATTTCCTCATCACGGAGGAAAACCGCGCCACCATGCGCGCCAACGGCACCTACCTTCTGGGACTGTGCAAACGCGGCCTGCGCGAGCGCTATGGCGTTGACTACGACGACCCCGCGTCGTGGCAGGACAGGGCCTCGCGCGGATTCGGAAAGGCAAGCCCCTGCGAACTCTGCGAACGCATCGACTACGAGCTCAGCGTCATCGCAGGCACAGGCTTCATCGATTACTTTCTCATTGTCTGGGACTTCATAGACTGGGCCCGCCGTCATGCCATTCCCGTCGGCCCGGGGCGCGGCTCCGGCGCCGGCTCCCTCATCGCATACTGCCTCAAGATCACTGACATTGACCCCATCCGCTTCAACCTTCTCTTCGAGCGCTTCCTCAACCCCGAACGCGTGAGCGCGCCCGACTTCGACATAGACTTCTGTATGCGGCGACGCGACGACGTCGTCGATTACGTGCGCAAAAAATACGGCAAGGACCGGGTCGCCAACATCATCACCTTCGGCACCTTTGGCGCCAAGATGGTCGTGCGCGACCTTGCGCGAGTGCTGGACGTTCCGTTCAACGAATCCAACCGCCTTGCCAAACTCGTCCCCAACGACCTCAATATCACGATTGAGGAGGCATTGAAAAAGTCCTCCGAACTGCGGCAGGAAATCACGCAGAACCCCGTCGCCGCCAAAATCGTCCAGGAAGGCGAAATCATCGAGGGAATGGTCCGCAACACCGGCAAGCACGCCTGCGGCATGATCATCGCCGACCGCGACATCACTGACATCGTCCCTGTCACCATTCAGGAAGAGAACCTCACCACCCAGTACGCCAAGGATCCCGTGGACAAACTCGGCTTGCTTAAGATGGACTTCCTCGGGCTCAAAAACCTCACCATCATAGACGACGCCGTGCAGCTCATCCGACAACGCCACCGCGTGGAAAATCCCGACGCCACCGCGGACCCCTTTGACATCGAAAAAATCCCCCTTGACGACGCCCCGACCTTCTCCCTCCTGAATTCCGGGCGAACCATCGCGGTCTTCCAGCTTGAGTCCGAGGGAATGCAAGATCTCTGCCGACGGTTCAGCATTGCCACACTCGATGAGATCATCGCCCTCATCGCCCTTTACCGCCCGGGTCCATTGGAATACATCAAGGACTACATCGCTGGCAAAAAAGACCCCGCCGCCGTCAAATACGACCATCCCCTCCTCAAGGACATCTCCAGCGACACCTACGGCATTCTCGTTTACCAAGAACAAGTCATGCAGGCCGCCCGAACCGTTGCCGGTTACACCCTCGGCGGCGCAGACGAGCTCCGCCGCGCCATGGGCAAAAAGAAAGCCGATGAAATGGAACGCCACCGCAACATCTTCATCGATGGCGCCAAACGCACACACAACATGGACGCCGCCACCGCCGGCAAAATTTATGGCGTCCTCGAAAAGTTCGCCCAATACGGCTTCAACAAATCCCACTCCGCCGCCTACGCCTTCCTCTCCTATCGCACCGCGTATCTCAAGGCCAACTACCCCATCGAATACATGTCAGCCGTCCTCGCCGCCGAGGTCGGCAATGCCGAAAAAATCGCCTTCTTCGTGGACGAGTGCGCCAGTCTCGGCATCAAAATCCAAGGCCCGCACATCAACGAATCCCGCGCCACCTTCACCCCGCTGCCCGCCCAAAAAGCCATCCGCTACGGTCTTTCCGCAATCAAGGGCGTCGGCGAGCACGCCGCCCGCATCATCATCGGGGAACGCGACAAAAACGGCCCCTACAAGGACTTCATCGACTTCATGGAGCGCCTTGACGAAAACGCCCTTAACAGCCGCGTCCTCGAAAACCTCGTCAAAACCGGTGTCTTTGACAACACTGGTGAACAGCGCAGCCACCTTCTCGCCTCCATCGAAAGTGTCAAAAAACACGTCGCGGACCTGCGTGCCGACCGCGCCACGGGACAAGGCAATCTCTTCGACCTCATGAGTTCCCCCGATCCGGACACCCAAGCCGGCCCCATTGCCCGCACCGCGCCCCCAATGTCGATCTCCCAGTGCCTTCAGTGCGAAAAAGAACTCCTCGGATTCTACCTCTCCGGACACCCCCTGGACGCCTACGCCGGCCTCGACCGCATCCTCAACACCCACACCGGCCCTTTCGACGACGCCCATCTGGCCAACCACTCCCACCACGACCGCCACACCCACCGCCTCTGCGGCATCCTCACCAACATCCAGAAAAAAAACACCAAGGGCGATCCGGAGAAAAACCTCCCCTCCCGCCCCTGGGTCACCTTCACGCTCGCAACCAAATCCAATAACTACACGCTCAACCTTTTCCCCGAAACCTACGAAAAATACGCCCCGCGCACCTGCCCCGACCCCGCAACCGGGGAGGAAAAGCCCCTCCTCGACGAAGGCCGCCACCTCCTCGTCGAGCTTGAGCTAAGCTATCGCAAGGAGCGTGACGAATGGAGCGCCAACGCCCACCGCATCTTCCCCCTCGGGGAAAGACTCCCCGCCTGCATCAAAAGCATTTTCTTCATCCTTTCCCTCGACGAGGCCGCCGTCACCGATTTCATGAAGCAACTCTACGCCCACCTGAACAACCCCGACACCACTGCCGCCCATTCCGACACCACGCTCAAGATTGGCATCCAACAACCCGACGGGCACATCCTTGAAAGCCTTCTCCCCCCCTCCCTAACCGCCCCCTGCACACCCGGATTTTACCGCGTCCACGCCCAGCACCCTGCCTGCATAGGCACCCTCATCGGAACCGTCCCTCCTGCCGAGCGAGAACGAAACCCGCGCCACCGCTCAAAAAATTGATGCAAAACTTGTTTTGACGCCACCGCCTCCACCCTTATCCGGGCACTCATGTTTGCTTCCTCATTCCTTGCGTGGATGCGCGGCGAAATTTTCCCCGTGATCCTCGCACTGACTCTCCTGTTCATCGGAACGCCCGCAGCGGAATCCGCGACGGAGCCTCGTCCCGAAACGGCTGGCGGCGCCATCAAGCACCGATTGTTGCTGTTGGACGAATCGCGCTCGCAACTGCTTTGCGTTGACCAGCTTGCCCCGGAAAAAAACTGGCAATGCAAGATCGCGGGCGGCCCCGCGTGGGGACTGCAATTGACAGGCAATGGCAACGTCCTGACTGCCGTCCCCAAGCTGGGCGGGTTCAGGGAATACAACTTGGAAAGCCGCAAGGAAGTCCGGGCAGCGTTTGACGCAAAGCGTTTCGCAGGGGCAATTTGCGCGACACGCCTGCCCGACGGGCACACCGTCCTCGGGTGCGAACGACGGGGGGGCGTGCGCATATTCCTGCTCGATCCCAAGGACAAGGAGGTGGCCTCATGGCACTTCCCGGAAATCAAGTCCATCCGCCAAATCCGCCGCACCGTGCGCAACACGCTCTTGTTCGGCTCGGGATCGGATTGGATTTACGAAGTCTCGATGGAGGGGAAAATCCTCCGCAAAGCGCGGCTCGCAGGCGCGAAATACGTTTACCAAGTCGTGGAGCTTCCCAATGGAAACCTGCTCGCCGCGGCGGGCTACGGGGCGTTTCTGGCGGAACTGACATGGGACGGCAAAATTGTGCGCAAACTGGGCGGACTGCCCGCCCCCAAGGGCCTGACCTATATTTTCATGAGCCAGTTCCAAGTGCTGAAAAACGGACACATCCTCGTCGCCACCTGGACGGGACACGCCTCGGGTGACAGCAAGAAAGGACAGCAACTGGTGGAATTCGACGCCACCGGAAAGGTCGTCTGGTCATGGCACGACCCCGCGCTCGCCGGCTCCATTCACAGCGTCATTGTGCTGGACGATCTGGATGCGTCACAATTTGACGAGGACGCCGCACGGCTGAAAAACTAAGCCGCCGCGCCACCCTCCCAACGCCCCCAAAGGGACAAGGAAAGAAGACGGCCTCCGGACTCATCACGGTGCGCAAGTTCGCCAACGCTGATTTTCCCACCCAAGCCCAGGGTCATCTCCTCAAGCAAATTGTGGCAAAGGACACTGGAGGCATCCACAGTGTAAACGGTCAGCAGGACAAAACGCGCCGCGCCCGGTGACAACAATGCGCGACAACGCCTGAGCAAAGGCGGCAAATCGCGCTCAATTTTCCAAAACTCATTGTCCGGCCCGCGCCCGAACGCCGGCGGATCCAGCAAAATCGCCTCATAACGGCTCCCGCGTCGCTCCTCGCGCTGAACAAACTTCACCGCATCATCAAGAATCCAGCGGATTGGAGCATTTCCCAAACCGGACAACTCCTGGTTACGACGCCCCCATGCAATCGCCGGACGCGACGCATCCACATGCGTCACCTGCCACCCGGCGGCAGCGCAAACAAGTGTCGCCGCACCCGTGTATCCGAACAAATTCAACACCCGGGGCCGCGCCCCCTTCCCAACCCCCCGCGCCGCCAGCCAATGCCAGTGCGGCGACTGTTCAGGAAAAATCCCGACCTGCTTGGAGTTGTCCATGAAGCGCAGCCGAAATCGCAACCGCACTCCGCCGGCCTCCCCAAACGGAACCTCCCATTCAGGCAACGGATTTCTTCCCGGAAAACGCCACCGCCCCTCCCTCCCCTCATCCTCATGCACCGCGACAGCCCGCGCCCATTCCTCTCCCCCAAGCGCAGGGCTCCACCACGCCTTCGGCTCGCTGCGCACCACGCACACGCCGCCAAACTGCTCCAGTTTGCGCCGATTCCCGGAATCCAACAGGCGGTATTGCGCCCAATCATTGACAAGCACCTCGATATGCACGCACGCATCGAACACCACAACCGGCGCGCACAGCAAGCGAAAGACCGCCACTTTCAAAAAACTTGCCTGCCTCCCCAAAATCCCTTCCCTCCCCCACCTTAACTCAACGGCGAAAACGTATGCCCGATGCTCACAATTCCCAGGAAAAATCACTCGATTTGAGCCAGCTCCAATCGCTTAACATCGGCCCCGCGTGGGCAACGAGCAACACCCCGAGGCCTCCCTCCACCTCCACCCCTGCTCACCGTCCCGAACACTCCGGGCACGACCACGAACGCAGCCGCCGCCCTCAACGCCACCGCGACGACACTGCCGCGCCAGAACCCCGGCGTCCCTTCCCGCGCCAGCACACCCCGGCCAACGCACCCCACCCTGCCCACTTCCCCCAACGCCAACCACGCCCCCGCCCTGTCGCCGACATCACCTTCGCCCCGGAGGAAAAACCCTTCACCGTGCTCGCCAAGGCCATCAAAGCCTCCATGCGCACCTACGAACTCTTTGAAATCGCCCACCTCATCCTCGAAAAAAACGACCGCTTCACCGTCACCTGCCACCCCCACGACGCCGGGCGCAACCCCGACGCCCACCTCTACCAATCCCTCCCTGACCAACTCCCCTTTCTCTCCGAAAACGACGCCATCGCCCACGTCCTCCAACGCCACCTCGCCACCTTCTTCGACATCCAAACCATCACCGTGCCTCCCCCCAAGGGAAACTACACGCTCCTGACCCGGTGCGGCATCACCGGCACCCCGCTCTCCCCCCCCAACTACCACGGCTACCAGCAAATCCTCCGTGAACACCACGCCACACACCTTCCCCACATCCCCTACGAACGCTTTGCCGCCCGCATCGAGACCACGCGCGAACCCGGCCAAATCGACGCCTGGCTCCAGCGCATGACACAGATCACACGCTACACCCCGAAGAACCCCAAGGACGGCGATCCCGCGCACTTCGACAGCCTTGAGTCCGCGCGCCACCACCTCATCACCCATCACAAAGACCAAATTGTGGCTCCCGGCACCAGCATCCGATTCCCAGGCAGACAAATTGAGAAACTCCCCAACGGACCCCTCCGCACCACCATCGAAAACGAACTCCAGTATCAACGCACATTCCCCCTCGCCACCGCCACCGCACTGCGCCCGCGCCTGAGACGCCAAGGTTTCACCATCTACAAACGCGGCGCAAAGGGACACACCTACGTCACCGCCATCCAACGCAAGCACCGCACCCCGCAGACCAACTTCGCCGATTCCATCCAACGCACCCTCGATTACATCGAAAAACATCCCAACGTCAAAATCACCGACCTCCCCGAAAAAATTCTCGGCCTCGGCACCCCGTCCACACCGCCCGCCCAACCCGCCGTGGAAACAACCGCAGCGCCTCCCCAAGAAAACCAGCCCGCCGACGCCACCAGCGAAAACAAAAACGAATCCCCAACCCAACCCGACGCCACCGCTGCTCCCGAAACCCAACACGCACCCCAGCCTCCCGCCACCACTCCAGCAAACGACCTCAAAAACCCCCTCGTGCTTGAGCTCATGCAAACCCTCCGCTGGCTCGTCTCCGAAGGTTACGTCACCGAATACTCTGACGGACGTCTCTACGCCCACCCCATTCTCAACCAATCGAAAACCGCCGACAATAACGCGACCCCGGAAACAACAAAAAAGAAAAAACACACGCGCCCCGCACCCACCACTGCAGAGGCCATCACAGAAGTTACCACACCGTCCCCCATGGACGAGAAGCCCCTCACAGCTGCCAACACCACCCCTGTCCCATCCTCCCACGAAAACACTTCCTCTGCCGACCCCCTCCCTCCTGCGGAAGCACCATCTCCCCCAATCAGCACTTGAGCGACATCTTAAACTCACACTGAAACCTCAATAATTTAACATCATGAAAAAGACACACACACCAAAGCGGATTACAATCCGGGGCACATTTTTTGCGTTCTTGGTTATGACGGTGTTTTGCAATGC
>JAITIB010000013.1 GCA_031279675.1 Puniceicoccales bacterium
GGGACAAGCAGCGCGCTTCGATGCTCTTGCTGGGGCACGGAATCGATGGGATGCGGGTGGCCTCCGAGGAAGAGGGGGCGCCGCCGAACTTCGTGGTGTTCGATGAGAACGCCGTGGAAATTCAGAACCGCGTGGACTTCGCGGAGGAGGCTCAGGGCTCTCGCGGCGATCGGCTGTCCGAATCGGACAAGGCAGCGCGGGCGCGGATGCTATCAGAGCGCGGAACGGAACGCATCAATGTTGTCCGATCCCCCGACAGGGTTCCCAGCCTCAACCAAAAGGAGGCAATAGCTTTTGCGAAGAACGAGTTTTCCGGGAGGGGATTCGAAAATGCTGACACCGGTAAATCATTTTTCATCATGCCAGGAGGCATTGACAAAATGATTGGGCAAGGAAACAAAGGGTTCACGCGTGAGCGCATTGCCGCCGTCTATCGGCTTCCGCAGCTGATCAAGAACGCCAAAGGTGTGTCCATGCCTGACGGGGGAGGCTCTCCCCGCGTTGCGACAGCATACCATCTTTATGTCCCTTTCGAGTGGCGTGGCACGGTTTACCGAGTGCGCTTGTTGGCGAGGGAATTCAATGACTCTTCGTTGCCGGATGTCCATAGCTATCGAATTGAAGACATCGTAGTGGAGGGCGACGAGGCGGGAATTTCTGGAGAGCCACAGGTCGGCAGTCACACCGAAGCTGGTGGCGAAAGGTATGATCCTCCCGCCTCGTCAGCTATGGCAGTCTCAGAACTCTTCAATGCTGACAAGCCGAAAATCAATTTTGCCGAGGAGGCGAATACTCCACCTGTGTCTGGTTCTGGTGTGGTGTATAGGGGGGCGGACGGGAGTGTGACGCCTGTTGAGATGCACCATGGGGAAGGCTTTTCTGTTGTGGAGTTGCCGGAGATGGTGTCCCTGGCGCGGGAGCTGGGGGTTGCGCTCGGGGTCGGCAAGATGAAGAAGGGGACTCGGGGTGTGTTTAAGCCTGTCGGGGATGGGCAGATCCTGATCGGTCTGGATGTGTTCGAGAATCCCGCCCAGGCAGCCGCTACGCTGGCGCATGAGATCGGACATGCGATCGATTGGTTTGGCAAGCCTGGGAGCGAGGGACACAAAACGATGTCTCGAGGGAATTTGCTGGGTCGGCTGGCCGTGTTGCGCAATTTTCGTGGCACTGTGTTGCCGCGGCTGCCTGCGGATATGAATAGGCGGGCGATGTCGGAGGAAGAGCGGGAGGCCTTGCTCATGGAGGCTACACGGCGGACCAATAGTGCGCTCGGTGTGAGCGGGATGCCGGCTGTGGCTGAGGATCCGGCGGCGTGGTCGGCGTGGCAGGCGACACGTGCCAGAGAATATGCGCAGTTGGTCGATCGCGAGATGTCCAGTGGCGCGCTGGAAAAGTTGGCGACGGTGAGGGATGAGCTCAAGGCGCTGTCCGCGTGGTGGCGTCCCTGGAATGAGGCGGCGGCTGGTGATAAGTTTCGCGCGTATCGGAATTCATCGCCCGAGCTCTACGCCGATGCGATCTCCGTCCTCTTCAACTCGCCCGGGGAGTTGCAGTTGCGGGCTCCGGTGTTTTGGGAGATGTTCCTGAATCACGCGTCGCGCAAGCCGGATGTGCTGAAGGCGATCAGCGACATCCAAAATCGATATTTTTCCGGGCGCTCCGGAGTGATGGAGGCCAGGAGTGAAGGGCTGCGGAAGGGGTTCGAGGCCGGGCGCGATGCGTTCCTCGGACACTGGCACAGGAGGCGGCAGAGCGAAGGGTTGCGCGAGCAGTTGGGGAGGTTCCTCGGCCAGCAGTGGAATCGCTATCATCCGATAACCTCGCGTGCCGCTCGCGTGCCGGATGTGAAGGTGAGGGCTCAGCTGGATTTCTTCTTCGATGAGCATCCGTTGGGGGATTCGAAAGTGGCGTTGTGGCTTCATGATATGGACCGGGAGGTGATGAAGCCTCTGATCGAGAAAGGGCTGACGATGACTGACCTGTCGGAGTATCTCTTTTACGCCCGTGTCGCCGGAGACCAGACGGGCGTGGCGCGTTCTGGCGGGCACACACCGGCGAGTGCTGCTGAGGGGATGGCGAGCTTGGTCGAGAGGCTGGAGCAGGGCGGCGCCGGGCGAGGCGCGGCGTTGGAGGCGGCGGCTGTCAGGGCGAGAGATTTATTCGACGCTGTCGTTGAGCGTGGTGTGGAGTCAGGGTTGTTTTCTGCGGCGAAGGTGGCTCAGTGGCAGGCGGAGAATGGGGCGTATGCGCCGTTCGCGGCGTTGTCGCACTTCAGGGAAGATGGGCGGATCTCAGCGGGGTTCGCTGCTGTCAAGGGTAACCTGGGCGATATCATTGAGCCCGGGGAGGCGTTGATTCTGAAGGCCGTGGCGATCATGAGGCGCGCGCAACTCAATGACGCGAAGCGCACTGCTGTGGATTTTCTCAGGGAATGGTTCCCGTCCGAGGCGACGCCGGTCAAGCTATCGTTCGGCGAGGGCGGGGAGGTTCTGCCAATGCGCAAACCCGCCGATCCGCGGCGCACTGGGGCCGTGATGGTATATAGAAAAGGCGCTCCTGAGGGGTATTACGTTCCGGCGGAAGTGTCCGGGATGTTCGACCGTCTCTCACCAGCGCAGGCGAATGTGGTCATGGAATGGTCGCGTGCGATTTTCACCAATGTGTTCTATCCTGCCTTCGTCGGCTACAATCCGGGGTTCTTGTTGGCCACTGGTCCAGTGAGAGACATGGGCCGCGCAGGACTCAATGTACCCACATTCAAGGGGAAAATGCGTGTGGTAGGGGACATGATCTGGCGGATTGCCAATGTTATCCCTAAGGTGCCCATGTCGGATTCTGCCCGGATAGCAAAGTCTCTCGTGGCGGGAGATTTTTCTGATCCGATGGTGCGCTGGGCGTTGGAGACAGGGGCTGTCCCGATGCCGCATGAGCTGTTCACTGCGAGGGGCCTTGCGGGGCTTCGGGCGGCGGCGGCAGGGCGCGATCCGGTACTCCAAAAGCTGATGGAGCAGTATCGTCTGCTTCCGCCTGGCGAGCGCGATGGATGGTGGTCAACGAAGATAGCGCCGACGCTGGTGGGGCGTGCGATCGGGGCCACTCTCGGATGGGTCCGGCGGAACGGGCAGGAGATGGAGGCGGTGGCGAAGATCTCTCCGTGGTTATATACCAAGAATAAGCTTGGGTGGGGTGAGCGAGACGCTGCGTATTTCGCTCGTAACTATGTGGGAGTTCCGAACACGTCGCGGTCAGGGTCTTTGATGCAGTTCACCAAGGGGCTCATCCCATTCATCGATGTGTTCGCGCGTGGGATCGGGGCGGACTTGGGCGAGCGGGCGGCTGGGTTCTCTCCGTTGTACGGAAGGAAGCTTAAGGGTCTGAGTGGGGATCGGGTCGAGTTCCGCTACAAGTCTATGCGCGAGCGCGCCAAGGCGGCGGCGGGGATGGGCGGGCATATCTTGAGATACCTTTCCTCGTATATTATGGGAATGGGCGGACTGTTGCTGATGCAGAAATCTGCCGAGGAAGGCGCATTTGGGCCGGACATCCAGAGGGCTTACGATCTTGTGCCCGGGCATGACAAGAAGAGTAGTTTCGTGTTTCCATTTCGGACTGTAGGAACCCCCGGAGTGGACGAAAAGGCGATGTATTTCCGGATCCCGATCGATGAGACCACGGCGTTGATAAATTCGCTGGTTCGTGGGTCGATCGACGTGTCGCAAGGCAAGGATGTTTCCGATGCCGGGCGAGAGGTGTTCGCTTTCGGGCGCGGGAATTTGCCTGGGTGGAATCCTGTGCTGAAGATCGGGGGCGCGTGGATGGAGTATATGTCCGGACGCAATCCTGGGGATGATTTCCGGGGAGGCAACGTGATCTCGCGCTCGGCTCAAGATGCGCGCCCTGTGGCAGGGGGCTACGCGTTCCGTGAGATGTTGACCTGGTCAGCGGATCAGACGGGATATCCGTCGCTGGTGCCTGGGCTGAGGCTCTCCGGTGGCAATGTCGATTGGAGCATAGAGAAAACCCCGGTCGTGGGACGGCTGGTGAAGGTCTCGGGCAGGGGGATGGCCGAGAAGCAGGAGCGCGAGCAGGGGATCATCGACGCGCAGTCCGCACGGGTGCGGGCGGAGTTCCGGGGGACAATCGTGGAGAGGGCACTTAGGGAGCGCGGGCTTATCCAGTCGCTGGACGGCGTGCGGGTTCGGAACGTTGATCAAAAGAAGCGGCTATACTGGCTGAATACGTGGAATAGTGTCAGATGGGAACCGGCGCGTGATGCGATGATCCGCGCGTATGAAGCAGGCGACCCTAATGAGGCTAACCGAATCAAGGAAAGCCTGATTGAAGGGAGTGAGTGGCTGTATAGGGACAGGTAGTGTGTCCGGTGATCGTCAATGGGGGCTGCCTGTGATAGTGCGATTGTGCTTGCGCTCACGGGAGCGGGGCGGAGGTTTCTTGGAGAATGATGAATACACTGAAGTGGTTGTTGGTCTCCTTGGGGTTGTGCGCGGTGGTAATCGGATGCGTAGTGTGCTGTGGGACATTTGCAGATCGCGTGCGGACAGCAGATCAGGTTGTGCCTCCTGAGCGGACGGTGGTTAAGTCGGTGCCAGTAAAACCGGTGGGTTCGAAGCCTGGTAAGGAGATCGACTATGTGAAGGAGTTCGGCGATCCGGAGCCTGGCGATTCCACGCCGGTAAAACCGGTACCTTCGCGCAAGGTGAGCGTGGCGACCTTTGCTCTCATTGGTGCCCTTGCTGTGGGCACTGTAGGATTTGCAGTGTATGGACTGCGCAGATCGAGGCGTGTTTTCCGTGATGGGTTTGCATCATTGATCAGGTGGGGACGTTTCACGGTCTCAAAGGTAAACTGGGGTATTGTCGCGCGCGCTGTGTGTGGGATGATTATAGGTGGATGCATCTTCGGCGCTGGCTGTTGGTGGATCCGGGAGGCTTCCAAGGCGGCGATGGTCGGGCAAAAACATGGGCTGTTTGTGGTACGCTGGGACTATGATCTGGATACGAGGAAGATTGTCCGGAACCTGGCACTGGTCGGTGTCCTCTTGGGCGGCACTGTGGGGCTGTCCGTGTATGGGTTCCGCCGCAAAACCTCCCACGCCTCACGGATGATGGCTCACGTCGCGTGGCGGGCGATCGGCCTCACCGTTCGGGTGCGGTGGCTGCGGAGGGCGCCTATCAGCACTATTACAACTTCGCCCGGAAAAACCGCTCGCGCGCCAACAAGGCCCCGGTTGAGTTGCTCTGCGAAAAGGCACCCACGCCTTCTCGACTCACAAATGGGTCAACTTCTGTCTGGCCCGTCCTGTCGCATAGTTCGGGTTCAATTGGCTTGTCGTGTCCGTCCATCGCGGCGCAGTTTTGGCGGATGAATTTTCGTTTTCACATCCTTGGGAGCAGCAGCTCGGGAAATTGCGCGCTGCTGGTCACGCCGCGTTCGCGTGTGTTGATTGACGCGGGGTTTTCGGCGCGGCGCATCAAGCAGGCGTTGAACAAGCTCGGGGAGGATGTCGCAAACATTGACGCGGTTTTCATCACGCACGAGCACTGCGACCACATTGAGGGCATCCCGGGGCTGGCGCGCGGGGAGCGGATTGTTTTTTTCGCAAACAGCGAAACGGCGCGCGCGGTGCTCGCAACATGCGCCGGGGCGCGCCCGCGGTGGAGGATTTTCGAGACGGGGAGCTCCTTTGTTTTCCAGGACATTGCGGTGAGCGCGTTTTCGATCCCGCACGATGCGGCTGACCCGGTTGGATACACGTTCACGGTGGAAGACAACGCCACCGTGCGGACGCTGGCGTGGGTGACGGACTTGGGACATGTGCCGCAACTTGTCCGCGAAAAAATCCGATCTGCCGACTGTCTGGTGCTGGAGTCAAATTATGACGCGGGTTTGCTTGAGAAATCCCCGCGCCCGCCGAGCCTCAAGCAACGCATCCGGGGGCGGCACGGACATTTGTCCAACGAGCTCGCGCAGGAATTGTTGATGACGCTGGACAGCGCGCGGCTGCGCCATGTGTTTCTGGCGCACCTGAGCCGGGAGTGCAACTCGCCGGCGCTTGTGGAGGCCGCGCTCGCCCCCGTGCGGGCGTTGCGCGCGGACTGCCGCTTCACCGTTGTTCCGCCGGACGCCGCCGCGCCGCTTTCCCTTTGAGGCGGCGGGCATCAAACAAAAATTCCCGCTTCGTCAGGAATCGGGAATTTTTTGGAAATGGAGCGGGCGAACGGGTTCGAACCGTCAACATCCACCTTGGCAAGGTGGTACTCTACCAATTGAGCTACGCCCGCGGTTAAACAAAGAAAAGAACAGGGCGCACACTGCCGGTTCAGGGCAGGCTGTCAAGCCTCCGGAGAAAATTCATGCGCAAATTTTTCGGAGCCGCCACAAAGCCCAGTTTTGGCAGGGAATCCGCCAACGCATCCCCCAGCACCACGGGCAGGAGCGGCTTGACTTTGGCGGCGTTTTTCCTGGCGAAGACCAAATACACGGGGATCGCCAGCGGGTAGTCGCCGTTATAAAGGTTGCTCGCCGTGGGCATGTAGGCGTTGGTGGTCCCGGGAAGGAGCAACGGAAGGACGCGCACACGGTCGCCGTCCGGCGGCACGGACAGGATGCCGATGCCATTGGGCGTCGTGCTCACCGTTTCCTCCGCGGTGGCGTCATCGGGACGGAAGGCAACGGTGCTTTTGAATTCGTTGTTCTGGAGCACACGGTTGCGAAAAAGGGGGACAACGACACCGAGGTCATAGCGCGTCAAAACGGGGAACACCGGCATGTCCACGCCGCTTGCGCTCACCGGGGCGTCGCGCCAGTGCTGGATTTTCGAACGCTGCAACTCGCCGTAAATCGCGGCAAGGGAGGAAAGATCCATGTGTGGCAGCCGGTTGGCCTTGTTCACGACAACGACGAGCGTCTGGTAGGCGATCGGAACGGCCTCCCATTCGCCCTTGGTGATTTCGGGGATTTTTGCCTTGTCGGGAAGCAGGAGCAACGCGGCGTCGGCAGTGCCGTTGCGCAAATGCTTTTCGCCCATGAGACTTCCGTCCAACAACAACCGGAGCCCGCCTGGAATGGCGGCGGATTGCTTTTGCAAGGCCTCGGCACCCCCGCCCACGAGCAGGTCGGATCCGGCAAGCGTGGCGGCAGCCGCGGTCGGGAACGGGACAAACAATATCAACGCGGCACACACGATGGCATGCAAGTGTCGCAATGCGGTAAAGCGGCATTTTCTCATGACGGCGCGAGGAAAGGTTTTCCGCCCGCGGGGCGCAAGCCCCGGCTTTGGATCGGGGCGCGATTTTTCGGACGGTCAATTTGCCGCGTCGGGACGGAGCACGGGGAAGAGGATCGTGTCGCGGATGTTCGCGGCACCGGTGAGCAGCACCACAAGACGGTCAATGCCAATGCCCATGCCTCCGGCAGGGGGCATCCCGTGCTCCAGCGCCTCGAGGAAATCGGCGTCAATTTTTTGCGCCTCGCCGCCCGCCTGCGCCTCAAGCATGGCGCGCTGGGCGCCGGGATCGTTTTGCTCCGAGTACGCGGGGGCGATTTCCTGCCCGTTGACGCATAGCTCGAACACGTCGAGCGTGCCGGGGTCGGCGGCGTTGAGCTTGGCGAGCGGGCAAAGCTCCCGGGGTATGTGCGTGACAAAAGTGGGCTGGATGAGCGCCGGCTCGATGAGCTTGCCGTAAATCTCGTTGGTGATCTCGTAATCCTCCCAATCCTCGCGGACTTCCCTGAGCCCGAACTTTTCGCGGCACGCGGCAAGTTTTTCCGCCTTGTCGCGCGAAAACCAGCCGGGGTCGGCGGTTTTTTCAATGACAAGCTCCTTGTAGGACACCTCGCGCCACGCGCCGCCAAGCTCAATGGGCGTGCCGTCGTGACGGGCAATCCGGGTCGTGCCAAGGAGCTCCGCGCAGAGATGCTGGATGAGCGAACGCACGAGCGCCATCATGCCGCGATAATCGGTGTAGGCTTGGTAGAGCTCAAGCATGGTGAACTCGGGGCTGTGCTTGCGATCATAGCCCTCGTTGCGAAAAACGCGCCCTATCTCGAACACGCGGTCGATGCCGCCGACAAGGCAGCGCTTGAGATGGAGCTCGAGCGCGATGCGCAGGTAAAAATCACAATCAAGCGCATTAAACCGGGTGATGAACGGGCGCGCGGCGGCACCGCCGGCAACGGTGTGGAAGGTCGGCGTCTCAACCTCCCTGAATTCGCGCGCCCAGAGAAATTTGCGAATCTCCTCCACGATCCGGCTGCGCAACAGGAGCCGCTGGCGCGATTCGGGGTTGATGATGAGATCAAGATAACGCTGCCGGTAGATCTGTTCACTGTCGGCAAGCCCGTGCCACTTTTCCGGCAGCGGACGGAGGGCCTTGGCGACAAGGGCGTAATCCTTCACGCGCACGGTGGCCTCGCCGGTCGAGGTTCGGAAGACCGGCCCGCGCACCCCGATGATGTCCCCTATGTCCACCATTTTTTTGAAATGCGCATTGTAGCGCCCGGCGCCGATCTCGTCCCGGGTGAAGTAAAGCTGGATGATGCCGTCACGATCGAGAATCTTGGCAAAACTTGCCTTGCCCATGATGCGAAGCGTGAGAACGCGCCCGGCAACAGAAACCTCGGGACCCGGTGGAGGCTTGGGCGAGGGCGCTTCCGCGGACGACGGCGAAGCCCCGGGCCCGGCGTGGGGAGCGGGGGCAAGCTCAACGCACTGGCGCGAGGTGTGCGTCTGCTCCCAGTTGCCGCGAAAAGGGTCCTCGCCAGACGCGCGCAATTGGGCAAGCTTCTCTTTGCGGACGGCGTGAAGGTCATGCGAAATGGCGTTAAGATCGGAGGTGGCGCTCATTGTTCGGGTCGGATTTGGTCTGTTGAAAATGGCGCGCGAACGTGCCGCCCCCGCCTTGCATGGCAAGGGAAAAGGGAACCGCCCGCGCCACCGGAAAATTTCGTGTTTATTCACGCCATGGCAAGGTCCATACGGTGGCGCCATGTCCATCATCGACGGAAACGCCATTGCACAACAAATCCTGCTGGAGGTGAAATCACGCGTCGCGGCAATCGCGCCCATTGTGCCCCATGTCGCCTTCGTGCGCGTCGGGGACGACCCCGCGTCAGTCTCCTACGTCAGCAAAAAACAAAAAACCGCAGCCGAAGCGGGAATGAAGTCATCGCTCCGCCTGTTCGCACACGACGTCTCGAAGGAGGAGCTCTTTGCGCACCTCGACACTCTCAACGCGGACGCCAGCGTGCACGGGATCCTGGTACAGGCACCGCTGCCCGGGCACCTTTCGGAAACGGAAATTTTCAACCGTATCTCCCGGAACAAGGACGTGGACGGGTTCACGACATCAAGCCTCGGACAACTGGCCCAGGAACTGCCGGGAACCTTTGCCCCGTGCACACCGGCGGGCATCCTTGAGCTGTTGAAACGCTCCGGAGTGAAAACCGCCGGCGCGCACGCCGTCGTCATCGGACGCAGCCTCATCGTTGGCAAACCGGTCGCGCTCCTGCTCTCGGCACGGGGAACCGACGCCACCGTGACCGTCTGCCATTCACGCACACCCAACCTCGCCCGCTTCACGCGCGAAGCCGACATCCTCGTGGCGGCGATTGGCAAACCACGCCTTGTCACCGCGGACATGGTGAAACCCGGCGCAGTCATCATCGACGTGGGAATCAACCGCATTCCCGACGCCGCAAAAAAAACAGGATGCCGGCTCGTGGGAGACGTGGACTTTGACAACGTGGCGCCCAAAGCCTCGCTCATCACACCCGTTCCCGGAGGCGTCGGGCCGATGACCGTGGCCATGCTCATGAAAAACACCCTCGCCGCCTGCGAACGCGCCGCGGGAATGCCCGCGCAAAGCCGGGAACCCGCAACGGCACCAACGCCTTTTAAGGCGTGATTTGCGCGCAAGCCCACCGTAATTGTCCCCCCATGCGTTTCAAAATAACCGCCCTCCTCCTCCTCGCCAATGCCATCACCCTTGGCCTCATCTGGCATTTTGAAAACAACCGCAACCACGGCGCCACCGCCGCCACAACGCCCCTCTTCACCCCCGACATCCACGCCATCACCTTTGACGGACCCGGCGTCTCCCAACCCTACACACTCGAAAAACACGCACACGGCTGGCGCCTCGCCCAACCCTACGCGTGGGAAGCCGAGCTCAGCCACGTCAACCGCATCCTCGAACACCTGCGCTTTCTCCAACTCGACGAAAGCTTCACCATTGCCGAAGCCAAGGCCACCGGCAGCACACTCGCCAACTACGGCCTCGACACCCCGCAGGCCCGGCTCAGCGTCCGGGGCACAGCCCCCACCCCCATCAACATCCAGATCGGGAACCCCGGCACCGGGAAAATATACCTCCTCACCGACACCGGACGAATCATCCACCACAACACGGAAAAACTCTTCGCCAGCTTGAACCACACCCCCGAACACCTGCGCGCACGGACAATATTCACCGTCGGCTCCCACGAAGTGCGCAACATCGTCATCCACTCCACCGCACCCGGAGCCCCGGAACAGCACACGCGCATCAAGCGCGACCAACGCCCGCCACACCCGGGGCAGACCGACATCGAGCGCATCTGGCGCATCGAGACCCCCATAAGTGCCGACGCCTCGCGCCACCTCGTCGAAGCCCGCCTGGAACAACTCACCCGCCTCGCCTACCAACGCTTCCTCCCCCCCGCACCCGAAACCACAACGCCCGAGCAACTCCAGCAAACCGGCCTCGCAACCCCCGTCCTGCGCATCACCCTCGAAGGCAACAACCGCTTCCAAACACTCCACATCGGCAACCCCGACCCCGCCACCATCGACACCCGCAACCCCGCGCGTTTCGCAAAACTTGAGGGCAACCGCGCCATCTTCACCTTGCGCGAATCCGACATCAACGTCTGGAACAACGCCGCCTCCACGCTGCGCGAACGCGAATTTTTCCAATTCCCCCCGGCGCTCCTCACCGAAATCACCCTCCGCCACAACAACCAGACCCTCGTCTTCCACCGCCGCGACGACACCACCGAATGGGGCGAATGGACCATCCCCAAGCTCCCCGGCACCACCGCCACCGTCACCCTCGCCACCGACCCCCAGATCATGCGCCAGCTCATCACAACACTTAACCACCTTCACGCCGAAAACTTCGTCACCGACACACCCACCCCCGCGCAACTTCAGCAAACCGGCCTCGCCATCCCCGCCTACCAAATCGAACTCGCATTCAAGGACGCCGCCCGCCGCACACTTCACATCGCCACCCCGCCCAACGCCCCGCCCGAAGCCCCCCTCTACGCGCAAATCGCAGGGGAACCCACACTCTACACCCTCGCCACCGGCTTCCTGCGCCACCTCCCCCTCGACCCCAAGCACTACCGCAACCGCCTCGTCGAGCAACTCCCCCCAGACACCCTCACCTCCGTGAAAATCACCGACCTGGCCACGCGCAAAGCCCTCCTCACCCTCTCCCGCGCCCCCAACGAAACATGGGACAAGGTCCTTCTCGCCCACCCCCAGCATGAACGCATCCCCATGCGGACCCTCCTCGCCCAACTCACCACCCTGCGCGCACGCCAATACCTCGCCGACACCTTCCGCCTTGATTACACAGAAAAACACCTCGACGCCACCACGCCCGAACCCTGGCGATACCTCCTCGAAACCACCACCTCGACGCCCGCCACCACCGCCAACGACACCCGGAAACTCTACCTCACCAAACGCCTCGGCGGCACAACCCAAACCGCGGGAAGCCCCGTCCAGAACTGCATTTTCCACATCGAACAGCCCCTCATGGACGCCCTCTTCCCCTTCACCTTTGAACGCGACCCCTCCCGCGAAATCATCCCCATCCCCCAGGCGCCGGACCTCCCCCAAGCTCCCCCAGCCACGCCACAAACACAGTCAGAGAAACATTGACACGCCCCCCGCCCGCTTTACCAACGCACCGCCAGAAGGCCGTGCTGCAAACATGCGCACACCCTCAACCCATCCAAAAACATCAACCATCACACAATCATGTCCAAAAGTTACTTCCCAGAAGTCAAGGCACCCATCGCCTACGAAGGCGCCAAGAGCAAAAACCCGCTCGCCTACAAATGGTATGACGCCAAACGCGTCATCCGCGGCAAAACCATGAAGGACCACTTCCGGTTCGCCATCGCCTACTGGCACACCTACAAGGCCGCCGGCGTTGACATGTTCGGCCCCGCCGCATGGGTCCGCGACTGGAACGCCGGAAGCCCCATCGAAGCCGCCCAACGCGCCCTCGATGCCAACTTCGAATTCGTCCAAAAACTCGGCGTTGACTATTACTGCTTCCACGACCGCGACATCGCCCCCGAAGGCAGCACCATCGCAGAGTCCACGAAAAACCTCCACGCCATCATCGAACTCGCCAAGAAGAAGCAGGACGAAACCGGCATCAAACTCCTCTGGGGCACAGCCAACCTCTTCAGCAACCCCCGCTACACCCACGGCGCAGGCACCAACCC
>JAITIB010000016.1 GCA_031279675.1 Puniceicoccales bacterium
CCCCCCCCCCCCCCCCCCCCCCCCCCCCCCCCCCCCCCCCCCCCCCCCCCCCGCCCCCCCGCCCGCGGTGCCCGCGCGGTCCTTGACCGGCTACGCCGGTTTCCGCCTTCGGCGGCAGGTTCCGGAAACAAGGACGCGAAAAGAATTCAGAAGGGGGCCGCAAGCCGATTTTGCACACAAAAAACACCCTGCGGGAAAGCTCCCGCAGGGTGTTGTGGGGAGAAGGATGACAGGTGGGCGTTTATTTTTTGAGGAAGAACTTGTTGATTTCGGGGACTTGATGGCGGACAGCCTCGGAACTGTGGACGTTGGCCACCTCAAGGATCACCGCACCCTCGGCACCCGCGATCTGCCAGTGGTGTCCGTAAAGGTCCTTCAGGTTGGCGTATTCGCCGGAGGTGAGTTTGGTGACGTGCGTGACGGTGACGCCCCCTTTATGACAGGCCGGAATTTTGATCTCGGGGAATTGGGCAAGGTTGTCCTCGCCGCTCCCGACGGTGTAACTCGTGCCGGAAAGAACGAGCCAGCCTTCCATTTTGGCGGGGAGGTTCGCGGGTTTTTCATGCCAGTGCTCGGGAAGCATTTGGTTGGGGAGCAGGATGAGGGCCTGGAGCATGTAGAGGTCCTTGATGTTGTTGTCATACATGATGGCGGCAAGGCCGAGCTCGGTGAAGCGCCCGGTGCCGTAGTCACTTACCCAGAGTTGGGAGCGCGTTTTGTCGGTGACCTTATAGTCATGGTATTTCATGACGCGGATGACGGCATCCTTGGCGGCATCGGTGTTGAATTTGCCGTCGGCGGTGTAGAAGTCCGCGTTGTTGAACTTGAGCGCGGCCTTGGAGCAGGTTTTGGCCTTGGCCTTCGGGCAATTGAGAGGCTCCGCGGAGCAGGCGTCCTTGCTGCCCGGGGAGCAGCAGGCGGAGAGAGTGACCGCGAGGGCGGTCAGAGGGAGGATTTGTTTGATGAGTTTCATGTGTTTGATGGATTATTTAATCAGGTTGATGTTGGTTGGTTTGGTTTTCCTTTTGGGGAAATGTGTCGTGGCAGTGGCGCCGGAGATGGCAAATGCCCTGCCAGTAGGAGCGCATGGCGCGGGGAATGTTGACGCGGGAGCCCGGCTGGTCGTTCCAGCGGATGGGAATCTCGATAACGCTGCCGGGCGCGTGGCGCTGGGCAAGGTAGAGGAGCTCGGCGCCGAGAAAAAACTGGGTGGAAAAAAGGCGGGCGCTCTGGGTGGCATACCAGGGGCGGCGGAAAAACTTGAACCCGCAGGCGATGTCCGTGGCGCGAATGCCGGTGAGGTGCCGGATGCCGGTGCGGAGCATCCAGGAGAAAAGGCGGCGGCGAGGGGAACGGGCGCTGATGCGGGAATCGGGGTGCCAGCGGGTGCCGTTGACGGCAAGGAGGCGGGGGTCGGAGTCAAAGTGCGCGATGACCTGGGTGAGGTGGTCAAGGTCGGTGGCCATGTCGGTGTCGCAGTAGCCGACGATGTCGGCGGTGCTGCTGTCCCACGCGTCGCGGAGGGCCAGGGCCAGCCCGGCTGCGTCGAGGTGGCGGACGCGGCAGGGGACGACGGAGTGTTGCGCGAGGCGGCGGGCAATGGAAAGCGTGGCATCACTGGAGCCGTTGTCAGCGAGAACGATGCTGATGTCATGGCCCGGATGCCGCTGTATCCATGCAAGGAGCTTGCCATGCCCCGCCTCAAGGCGGTGCGCCTCGTTATGGCAGGGGATGGTGATTTCAACTCGCATGGGGGATGTTTACACGGCGGCACGGATTTTGTTGCACGGGGGAGGCCTTATTTCGCCGCGGTGGCGTTGAGGTAGGCGTCCACGGCAGTGGCGGCGGCACGGCCCTCGGCAATGGCCCAGACGACGAGGCTTTGGCCCCGGCGGCAGTCGCCCGCGGCAAACACCTTGGGGAGGGACGTGGCATGGCGCGCGAAGTCCGCCTTGATGTTGCCGCGCGGATCGGTGTCGAGCTTGAGCGCCTTGGGAAGGTTTTGCTCGGGGCCGGCAAAGCCCATTGCGAGCAGGACCAGCTGGGCGGGCAGTTCTTTTTCCGTTCCCGGCTGCTCGACGGGGACCGGCTGGCCCTTGTCGTTTTTGCGCCACTGGACTTGGATTGTGTGGATCCCGCCGACCCTGTTCTGGGCGTCCCCGGAGAGAGCCTTGACGGTCGTCAGATAGGTGCGCGGGTCGGCGCCCTGAAGTGCGATCGCCTCTTCCTGCCCGTAGTCAGTCTTGAGGGTTTTGGGCCATTCCGGCCAAGGGTTGCCAGGCTGGCGGCTGGCTGGCGGCCCGGGCATGATTTCGATTTGGCAAACCTTGCGGCATCCTTGGCGAAGGGCGGTGGCAACGCAGTCCGTGCCGGTGTCGCCGCCACCGATGACGACAACGTCCTTGTCCTTGGCGGTGAGGCGGGGGTTGCCGGGCGTCCCGTCGAGGAGGGCACGGGTGGCGGCGGTGAGGTAGTCGATGGCGAAATGGACGCCGCCAAGGGCGCGGCCAGGGACGGCAAGATCGCGGGGCTGAGTGGCGCCGGTGCAAAGAAGAACGGCGTCGTGCGTGGCAAGAAGCTGCGAGGGCGCCAGCCCAGGGCCGGTCGCCGCGTCGCCAATGTGGGCGTTGCAGACAAAGGTGACGCCCTCCTTTTGCAAATGGGCGATGCGGCGGTGGAGGATGTGCCGCTTGTCGAGTTTCATGTTGGGGATGCCATAAAGGAGAAGGCCGCCGGGGCGGTCGGCGCGCTCATACACCGTGACGCTGTGCCCGAGCGCATTGAGCTGGTCCGCGGCGGCAAGCCCGGCCGGGCCGCTCCCGACAATGGCAACGGTGCGCCCGGTGCGCCGCGCGGGAGTGCGCAGGAGAACCCAGCCCTCGCTCCAGGCTTTCTCGATGATGGAATACTCGACGTTCTTGATGGTCGTGGGCTGCGGCGAATGGCGGTTGCCAAGCGTGCATGCGCCTTCGCAGGGCGCGGGGCAGACGTGCCCGGTGAACTCCGGGAAGTTGTTCGTCCGGGCAAGCCGCCGGTAGGCTTTTTCCCAATGCCCGTGATAGGCGAGATCATTGAATTCCGGGATGAGATTGTGCAGCGGACAACCGGTGGCCATGCCGGAAAGCATCGCGCCGTTGTGGCAAAACGGGACCCCGCAATCCATGCAACGGGAGGCCTGATCGCGCAACTTCTGCTCGTCGAGCCCTGCATGGAAATCGTTCCAGTCGGCAACGCGCCCGGCAGGCGGGCGCTCGGACAGGGAGGATTCGCGATTGAGTCGGAGGAAAGCGGTTGGATTGCCCATGTGAGAAGTTTGCGGTGGTGAAAAATTTTCGCGCCGTAATGTTGCGCGCCCGCCGGAGACGCAACGGGAAACTTGACAGCGGCCCGCGCAAGACGGAAGCCTGCGCCCCAGCAACCCAGCCCTCACATGACCACCACGCACCCGCGCAAAGGCATCCTCCTCGCCGGCGGCACCGGCAGCCGCCTCCACCCGCTCACCATCGCCGTCAGCAAGCAACTCATGCCCGTTTACGACAAGCCGATGGTGTATTACCCGCTGAGCACGCTCATGCTGGCGGGCATCCGCGAAATCGTCCTGATCAGCACCCCGCACGACCTGCCCGCCTTCCGCTGCCTGCTCGGCACCGGGGCGCAGTTCGGGATCCGGCTCACCTATGCCGAACAACCCCGCCCCGAGGGCCTTGCCCAAGCCCTCATCATCGCCGAGCCACACCTTTGCGGCGCGCCCAGCATGATGATCCTCGGCGACAATCTTTTTTACGGGCACGACCTCGTCCTCACCCTCCGCCGCGCCACCGCACGCCGGCACGGCGCAACGGTTTTCGCCTGCCACGTGGACAATCCCGCCGATTACGGCGTCGTCGAGTTCGACTCCGCAGGCAAAGCCCTCAGCATTGAGGAAAAACCCGCGCGCCCCAAGAGCAACCATGCCATCCCCGGCCTTTATATTTACGACACGCGCGCGCCCCACTACGCCAAGGCCCAAACCCCGTCCGCACGCGGCGAGCTGGAAATCACCGACCTGAACAACCGTTACCTTCAGGATGGCGAGCTCCACGTGGAGAAGCTTGGGCGCGGCACCGCCTGGCTCGACACAGGCACCGTGGACAATCTTCTGGCCGCGGCAGAGTTCGTCCACGTGATCGAAAAACGCCAGGGGCTCAAAATCGCCTGCCCCGAGGAAATCGCCTACAACAACGGCTGGATCACCCGCGAAGAATTGCAAAAGCAACGCGCCCGGCACGGCAAGTCCGCCTACGGCAATTATCTCGAACGCCTCCTGGCCCGCCCCCCCTCAACCGCCCCGCTCTAATCCGCCGCGGACGCCACCGCAGCCCCCGCCCTCTCCCGCCGCTGCCTCCGCTTCTCATCCACCGCCGCCGCCTCCACCGGGCGGATTTGATGATAGTAACTGTTCGGTTTCGCCAACTGCCCCAGTCCCAACAAAAACGCCCCCGCTCCCCCCGTTGACGCGATTTCAAACTGATGGTCCATCTTGATCGAATCAAACGGACACACCTCGACGCAAATGCCGCAACCCATGCACACCGAGACATCGACATTGAACACCGCCGGACGTTTGAGCGGCTTGCCCTCCGCACTGCGCGCCACCTCAATGGCAATGCACCGCGGCGGGCACTCGAGTTCGCACATCCGGCACGCCACGCAACGCAACCCCTCGCACGCCCCCGCCTCATCCTCGTAAACGAGGAAAGGAAAGTTACGGTAGTTCTCCGGCAACCGCGCCCGTTCCTCTGGATACTGTATCGTGGTAAGCCGCGAGGGATCGTGATAACTGCCCACAAAATTTTTCGCGGTTATGAGGAGTCCCCTGAGAATTCCGAAGCCAAGCATGATTGCGCGTTGTTAGAAAACGCTTCTCAAAAACGCAACCGCCTGCGGACGCAACGGCGAAAACATGCGGGCGATGACACGCACTCCAACCCATTTTATGCGCCGACGGGTCGGATCAACAGTGGCACAGGCAATCATGCCCATGGATGCGGGCCGCCAAACGCCCCGGATATCTTTGGCAAAGCACCGGGTACGCAGGGTTGGCGCACGCGCAAATCGAGCTTGGAAATTAGCAATGCCCCATTGAGGTTTTCCGCGACACCGCCAATTGCGCCCTTTCATGGCTCGCAAATAAATGCGCCCCAAAACCCGGGGCGTTGCCCCAGGCTGTCACATTGCGCCCCTTATGTCATTCATGAGAGCAAAAAGGCCAGTGATTCAATCCGACGTTTTGAGGAGGCGAAGCCCCCGTCGAGAATGGGTTCAAATAACTCGTCGGAGACGGGGGCTTCGCCGTAACCAGTGGCATCCGCTCGCCGGGCACGCTCACGGTGTGCTTGCGTGTGTCCACATCGCTTTATCAATTTGGCCGCGCGCCGGGGAGACCCGTCGTGTTTGCGCCAGAAGGTGCCATCGGTGGAATGCATCCGCCGATGGCGACATCCGGGTTGCCCGTTGTGCCCCTTGGGTGCGGATGCCTAACGGTTCCCGAAAACCCGTCCTGGAGACTGGGCGCCCGGATGTTTTCCGGTTCATCTCGAACTACTGTCAGAGTCCCAGAACTCGAACCATAAGGCAGAGGAAAACCATCCTGCAGTCAGAGTGAGATCAAAAACCTAAACGCAAACCATGCAACCAAACAACAACCAACCACACAAGATCATGAACAAAACAAAAAAACGTCCCGCTCAACACCACCCGCCAGCACGCTCATCCACGCCCGCCGCCGACGCCGTGTCTAACCAAACACCCGCCGAAACCCTCGTCCCGACCGTCTCGGCTGACACCACCACCACCGCCGCCAGCGCCGCGCCGACGCCCTGCGCCAACAGCAAAGGCAACCCCAATTGCATCGGTGTTGACATCGCCAAAGCCACATTCGTGGCCGACATTCCCAGCCTGGCAACCCGCACATTCCAGAACACCCTCAAGGGCATTGAGCTCTTCATCCAAGAATGCAAGAAACTGGCGCACGCGCACGTAATTTGCGAAGCCACAGGAGCTTATGAAGGCACACTTGTCGCTCACCTCCACGCCGTCAGGATACCCCTCGGCATCCTCGCCCCCGCCCGCGTCCGCCACTTCGCCAAGGCCAACGCCCTCCACGCAAAAACCGACCCCATCGACGCCCGCCTCCTCTCCCGAATCGGACGCGAAACTCCCTGCGAATTTCACCACCCAACCCCCAAGCACATCGCCCACCTGCGCGATCTCACCGACCTGCGCCGCGCCCTCATCGACCGCAAAAACCAACTCCAAGGCCTGCTCGAAAACGCCGCCCCATGCTCCCGCCGCGCCTTCAACAAAGAACTGCGCTGGCAAGAAAAAGAGATCAAAAAACTCGAGGCCCAAATTGCCGCCCACATCGCCGCCACGCCCACCCTCGAAGCCGACGCCCGCCAACTCCAAAACATCCGCGGTGTCGGCCCCATCACCACTCAAACCCTCCTGGCCCACGTCCCCGAAATCCACTCTATCAGCGCCAAACGCCTCTCCTGCCTCGTCGGCCTCGCCCCCTATCCCAACGACTCCGGCCAACGCCGCCCCAGCGCCCACATCCGCGCCGGACGCAAACCCGTCCGCGACGTCCTCCTCATGTCCGCCCGCAGCGCCATCCAACACAACCCCATCCTAAAAACCTTCTACGAAGGTCTCCGCGCCCGGGGTAAAAGTTACCACGTTTGCCTCGTCGCCGTCATGCGCAAACTCCTCACCCTCATGCACTGCGTCCTCTGCAAACCAAGCTTCAAACTTGCTTGACTCGGAGACTACTGTCTT
>JAITIB010000122.1 GCA_031279675.1 Puniceicoccales bacterium
TGAAACCAAGGGCGTCGGCAGTGGCGTTGGGAACGAAGGCGGTCATGGAAGTGTTTCGGAAAATAGAATTCAGAAGGGAGAGCGCAAGCAGTTTTTTCAAAAAAAGGATGCGGGGGTGCGATTGCGGGCTTGGCAGATTGCCGGAATTGACCGGCCTTGCCTGATCGGCGCCAACTGCTCGCCTGCGATTCGCCCGCTCGTTCCTGAACGTGTGATCAAGATTTGCATACCCAAACGCCCGCCCGCCAACGCATCAATCCCGCAGGAACGCATTGATGTCCGGCAGCTGCAAGCGGCGCACACCGCTCGCAGTCCGCTCAAAATACGGATCAACGGCGCGCTTCAAATCAAACGGCTCGTCGGGCAAATTCTCCTCGTCGAACTCCATCTCATCCACCGCGTCCAAATCATCAAAAATCATCGACAGCCGGCGCGCCTCCGGGAACAGCACCCGGGCCGCATTCTCCACCCGCCCCCGCCGGACCAACTCCAGCGCGCACGGATTGCACGCCTCCCGGTGCGCCCGCGCAAAAGCCCGCATCCACGCCTCCGAAACCCCCTCGCGCCGCGCCAGCAACGCCACGTCCGAAAAATGAAGGCACGCCTTGAACCACACCCCCAACTCCGGGCGCCCCGCCAGCAACGCACAATGCACCACCGTGAGCACCCGCGCCACCTGCCAGCCCAGGCGCGGCAACAACGCCCCCAGCACCTCCATCTGGTCCACAGGATTCGCCCGCCCATCCCCAAGGACAAACACCACTTCCGGCGCCGACTCCGGCTCGTCCAGAAAAACACGCTCCCCGTCCACACCCCACACCCGCGCCTCCACGCCCGGCGGCAGCGCAGCTTCCCCCAAAGGGAAAACCTCCCCCCGCGCATGATAAACACGCACACCCCGCGCGCCCCCATCAACCCCCTCCGCCACCAAGCCCGCCAGCACCTCGCGCCGCCCGGAACCCGCCGCGCCAAGAATTATGTAAACAGAAGTCATCGGAAATCGGAAAAAAGCACATTCATCCAAGCGCACCCTCAGAACCCAAACGCATGATTCTGCCCCCAGTCCCTCAACCAATGGTCCAGCAACACCACCGCCGCCACCGCCTCCACCACCGGCACGACACGCGGCACCACGCACGGATCATGCCGCCCGCGCGCCGCCACCACCACCTCCCTCCCGTGCGCATCCACCGTCCGCTGCGGCAACGCAATCGTCGCCACCGGCTTGAACGCCACACGGAAAAAAACCTCCTCCCCGTTGCTAATCCCCCCCTGCACCCCGCCCGAACGATTGGACACCGTGCGCACCCGCCCCTCCCGCATCTCAAACGCATCATTGTGCGCCGAACCCCTCAGGAGCGTCCCCGCAAAACCACTCCCGATCTCAAACCCCTTCGCCGCCGGCAACGACAGCACCGCCTTGCCCAAATCCGCCCCCAGCCGGTCAAAAACCGGCTCCCCCAACCCCGCCCGCAACCCGCGCACCCGGCACCGCACCACCCCGCCCACCGAATCCCCGCAATCGCGCGCCTCCCGGATGCGCGCCACCATGCGCGCCGACGCCACCGCATCCGGACACCGCACCACCGAGGCCTCCACACTCTCCCGCGAAGGAAACGCCTCCAACTCCCCCGCCACCACATCCTGAACACTCTCCACGTAGGCGCAAATCTCCACCCCCGCACCCAGCCTCAACACCCGCGCGGCCACCGCCCCCCCCGCGACACGCCCGAGCGTCTCCCGCGCCGACGCGCGCCCCCCCCCGTTCGGATCGCGGACACCAAACTTCTCCTGATAGGAAAAATCCGCGTGCGAAGGCCGGAACTTGTCCCGCAACTCCTCATACGCCCCCGGCCTCTGGTCCCCATTGCGCACCAGCATCGCAATCGGCGTCCCCAACGTCCGCCCCCCGTAAACACCCGAAAGAAACTCCACCCTGTCCCCCTCCGCGCGCGGCGTCACCACATCACTCTGGCCCGGACGCCGCCTGTCCAGCTCCACCTGCACATCCCCCTCCGACAACGGCATCCGCGGCGGACACCCATCAACAACCACACCCACCCCCGCGCCATGGCTCTCGCCAAAAGTCGTTATGCGAAAAAGCTCTCCAAAGGAATTGCCCATGCCCCACGCACTCACAAAAAACCGCCCCCTGCAAACAAAGAACTCACCCACCACCACACTTGCCCGATGAGAAATCTCCCGCGGCTTCGCCGCAAAAACCCATGTGACCCCAACCCCTCCCCCAGCCCACCCGAACACCATTTCGGGAACCCCCGGAAAACAATCGGGGACTCCCGGAAGCAATTCGGGGATTCCCGGAAAGAATTCGGGGGTTCCCGGAAACATTCCGGGGGCTCCCGGAAGGAATTCGGGGACTCCCGGAACGTTCTGGGGAGTCTCCCAGCCGTTCTGGGAGACTCCCCAAAATCTCATCAAGAACCCCGGAAACGTCTCCGGGAGGTGCGTTACCGCACGGGACAATGTCGCGCTGCGCGCGATTCCGCCTTCGGCGGCAAGTTCCGCACGCTACAATAAAGTGCGCCCAGTTTGGAGTGCGGGACTTTAGTCCCGCTTTCGCGAAGGCGATTGTTCCGGTTCGCTTCGCGTCCGGTCTTGTCGCTTCGCTCGGAAATCGCCGTCTGTCCATCCGGGGCATTATTCCAATCCAAGGACGCGGGGAATAAATTCCCCGCTCCCAAAGCGGGACTAAAGTCCCGCACTCCATAGGAACAGTGCGCCTAACAGCGCGTAGGCCGCCCCATTGCATAATCCGGTTTTAGGATTGCCTTTGCACAACCGGCCTTTCCCCTGCCCGCATGGATTTTACGCGTCGCCTCCTCGCACTCGCACTGGTGTTGCTGCCCGCAATGGCCGCAACGGCAGCCCCCCCCGACGCCACCGCCCGTCATCTCGACGCCACCCTGCCCGTGGAAACCCGCGTCCACAGCCTGCTCTCGCGCATGACACTGGAGGAAAAATGCGAACAATTGCGCGCGGACTCCCTCGCACGCCTTCAAGTCTTCGACGGCACCGTCTCGCCCGAGTCCCTCGAACGCGTGTTCAAGGACAGGATGCCCGGCGTCATCCTCATGGATCCCGGCGCCGACATCCGCACCAACACCATCAAGGCGCGCGACCTGACCGCCCACGTGCGCGAAAAATCCCGCCTCGGCATCCCCCCCCTCCTCCTCACCACGGGCGCGCGCGGCATCGTCGCCCAAGGCGCCACACTCTTCCCCTCCACCCTCGCCCTCGGCGCCACCTGGGACCCCGCGCTCGTGCGCGAAATGGCCGCGCGCCTCGCCAGCGAGGCCAGCGCCACCGGCGCCACCCAGCTCCTCGGCCCCTCGTTCGCCCTCGGGCGCGATCCACGCTTCGGCGGCATCGAACACTGCTTCGGCGAATGCCCCGCGCACACCGCCGAGCTCGGCCTCGCCTTTCTCGAAGGCCTCCAAGGTCGCAACGCCGCCACCGGCCTCGCCCCCAACAAAGTCTTCGGCACCGCGCTGCACTTCACCGCATGGGCAACGCCCGACGGCGGCCTTTACGGCGCCCCCGTCTCACTCAGCACGCACACCCTGCGCTCGCTCCACCTCCCCCCCTTTGACGAGGCCGTGCGCAAGGGCCAGGTCCAGGCGGTGATGCCCGTCCTCAGCGCCGTGAACTCCGTCCCGGGACACGCCAACGCGTGGCTGCTCGACACCGTGCTGCGCCAGGAATGGCAGTTCGCCGGATACGTCCTCGGCGCCCCGGGTGGCGTCGCCATGAACCACACGATCTTCGCCGTCGCCGAAGACAGGCGCGCCGCCGCCATCCAGGCGCTCACCGCCGGCGTGGACCTTGACCTCCCCTCCCCTTCCGGGGACACCTACGCGGAGCTCCCCCAACTCGTCCACCGCGGCATCATTCCCGGTGACGACATTGACAAGGCCGCCGCCCGCATCCTGCGCCTGAAATTTCTCGCCGGCCTCTTCGACTCGCGCCGCATCATGGACCCATCCCTCTTGCCCACACGCATCCGCACCGCGGACACCCGCGCCCTCGTGCGCCGCCTCGCAACCGAGTCCCTCGTCCTCCTGAAAAACACCGACAACTTCCTCCCCCTCGACACGGAACGCATCAAGACCCTCGCCGTCATCGGCCCCAACGCCGACCGCTCCCAGTTCGGCGACGCCACCTGGAGCAACAACGACGACGACGGCATCACCGTGCTGCGCGGCCTGCGCAACCTCCTTGGCAGCAAAATCCGCATCACCCACACGCAAGGCTGCGCCCTCTCCGGCAACTCGCGCGCCGGGTTCGAGGAAGCCATCGCAGTCGCCAAGGGAAGCGACGCCGTCCTCCTCGTCCTCGGCGACGAAAGTCCCCCGCCCCCCACCGCGCGCCCCGACGCCACCACGCCACGCACCCCCACCTCCGGAGAAGGTTACGACGTGTCCAACCCCATCCTCCCCGGCATCCAGGAAGAGCTCGCCCGCGCCATCATCGCCACCGGACGCCCCACCATCGTCCTCTTCCTCCACGGACGCCCCTTCAGCACCCCGTGGATCAAGGACAACGCCACCGCCATCCTCAGCCTCTTCTACGCCGGCGAAGAGCAGGGCCACGCCGTGGCCGACATCCTCTTCGGCAATGCCGACCCCGGCGGACGCCTCCCCGTCTCCATCGCCCGCAACGCCGGCACCATCCCCACCACCTACGACTACAAACCCGGCGCCCGGGGCATTTTCCACCGCCCCGGCACCCCGGCACGCGCGGGACGCGACTACGTGTTCAATTCCGCGGCCCCCCTCTGGCCCTTCGGACACGGCCTCAGCTACACCCGCTTCCAATACAGCGACATGGTCGTCGAAACACCCTCAATCACCTCGGACGGCATCGTGCGCGTACGCTTCACGGTGACAAACATCGGCAACCGCGACGGCACCGACGTGGCGCAAATCTACTTCCACAAAACAGCCAGCTCCGTCACCGTGCCCGCACTGCGCCTGGCACGGTTCAGAAAAATCCGCCTCAAGGCAGGCGAAAGCACACGCGTGCTCATGGCATTTGACGCCACCACAATGTCCGAGTGGGACCGGCTCGTGCGCCGCCGCGTCGTCGAGCCCGGCGAATACGAAATCTTTGTCGGCACAAGCGCCGAGGACATCCTCCTGCGCAGCCAAGTTTGGGTGCGTTAAAAAAAACCATCCCCAAAAAAACCTCCCCGCGTTGTTCATCAAACTTTGCGCTCCCGCCGCCTCCACATGGTGCAACCTCTCTATGGGTGTCTCCGTCGCCGCCTCGCTTTTCACTTGAATGCGCTCGGACGAATCCTACAAAGCCGCCCCCGCCAATGACAACGCCGTCCGTCCCTTTTTTCACTGATTCTCCCGTCGCGATTGATCCGTCCTCGCCGTGTCCCTCCTCTTTGCGCGCGGTGCGGCCTCAAAAGCAGGGGCTTTATGATCCGGCGTTTGAGCATGATGCCTGCGGGGTTGGGTTTGTCGTGGATGTGAAGGGGAGGGCGAGTCATGAGATTGTCCGGCAGGGGTTGCATGTGTTGGAGCGCTTGGATCATCGGGGG
>JAITIB010000108.1 GCA_031279675.1 Puniceicoccales bacterium
CCCATGCTTCTTCGCCATCCTCGACCTGCTCGCCGCCATTTACATAATGGCGCTGACCCTCGCCGCGCGAACCCACCCCGACACCCCCGCCAGCGCATAGTTCGACGACTCCCTCTGGCGCATGATGCTGGCGCAAACCAAGGACCTCGAAACTGCGCGCACCCGAAATCCTCCGGAATGAATCACCATCCAAATCGCCAACGCCACTCCTGTCCCCTGCACAGCAATCACGAAATTGCCCGAAAAATGGACTTCGATTATTTTTCAAAAAAGATCTTGCAAAGCAAAGGGGCGCGATTTTTTGACATTCGCACCATGAGAAAAACACCACCACCCCGAAACTTCACTTACGCCACACCGCGTGCGGCCCAATAACACTGTCCGGGAAACGCCTTCGATGAAACTCATACAGAAAAAACTTTGTTCTGCAACGTGCGAATTTGTTCTCAATGACACAATTCTGACAGTGACCACTCGATCTTTTTTTCGTTCAAGCGGATGCGAAATTCAGCTTAATGAGCTTAGCCCCGAGGTGTCTTTTTATAAAAACATCCCAATTTTCTGGTTTTTATTAAGCGCCATTGCTCTTTTCTTGAGCATATTTTTTATTGTCTGCATTTGGGTCTCAAGAGGCCGTGATCTCTCATCTGCGTTAATGTCTGCCACAATGGTTTTATTCCTTGGCGGGGGACTTGCTTTTCTCTCGGGGCGTGAAGCCTTAAGACGAAACGTGAATTATATTATTTTTCATTGGAAAAACGCTGGGCATCCAGCTGTCTGTTTGAGGAAGAATATACCATCAGAAATCCACGTGAAAGAATTTGTCGAAATCATAAAAGAGAAGATTTGTTCATTTCAAACAAAACAAGAAACATGACAGGGCGATAACGCAATGCGGTTGTTAGCACCGAGGTATTCGAAGAACATTTTTCACAATCCAATCCAGAATTCTCTCACGGCGCATATTTTTGCCATGGCAGATGAGTTCAGTGCGCGGACATCCAGCGGGCAAGCAAGTCCAGCCACAATGGCAGTGAAACCACGCCGCATAAGGAGCTCCACAGGGCGACGCGCAATGCCAGCCGTGAGTCCCCGCCGAAATGCTGCGCCACGACGATGGAGAAAATTCCCGCCGGCATCGCCGCTTGCAATGCCAGGATTGCCCCCAGCGGACTTGGCAACGCCACCCAGGCCACCGGTGCCAGCATCACCAGCGGGATCACTCCGTTGCGCAGCACACATGCGCCCAGCGCCACCCGCCAGCCTCCGCGCCAGGCCCCTTCGCGCAACAACACCGGCATTGCCATCCCCACCATCAAGATTCCCACCGGGATTGCGCACGCGCCCAGCATCGCAAACAGCGCTCGCGACCACTCCGGCATCAGGCTCGATGTTCCGGACACGTTCAGCCCCAGTGCGAACAGGCTTCCCACTGTCATCGGGTTTGCGAGCCTCCGCCAGGTCTCCTTGGAGAAGCGTCCTGTCAGCACCATCAATCCCACCGACCAAATCCCCAGCTCAACGCCTGCGTTGAACAGCAACATCACCCCGACCGCCTCCGCGCCGATCAGCACCTGGCAAAGCGGAATCGCCACGTAGCCGTAATTGTAGATTGATGCGCAATATGCGAATGTGCGCCGCTCCACGCCGTGGCGCAATCCGAGCAGGGGCGCCGCCATCCACGCCACGACCAAGCCTGCTGCAATGGACAAAAAGCCCGCCCCAAGCGTCCACGCTGCCAGGAACCCGGACGCGAGCGCCGCGTTGTGCGGCACCCTGTCGAGCACAAGGCAAGGGAGGAACAGCCACAGTGCGATGCGCATCAGTCCCGTCTGCGTCTCCGTGCCGACAATGTTCCATTTTCGCAATGCGAACCCCGCGCCGGCAATCGCCAGCACGGGCATCACGGCATTGAAAACACTTGCGGACGAACCTGTCATCGGGAACGGGGCCGGGGGTTCAAGCCGTGGGGAACTCTCCGTTCCGGTGGCGTCGGAGCCCCTTTTCCGTCCGGTTTGGGGACAGCAGCAAGCGCAGGCTGTTGAGGCAAACAAGCACCGTCGAGCCTTCATGCGCGAGCACGCCCGCCGACAGGGGCACCTCCATGCCCGCGCTTACCAGAACCATCACTATGATCGTCCCCAGCGATATTCCCAGATTTTGGCGGATGATCTTGCGCGCCCGGACACTCAAATCCAGCGCGTCCAGGAAGTGGTCGATGCGATCGTTCATCAAAACGATGTCGCATTGTTCAATGGCCGCGTCGGACCCGTGCGCGCCCATGCCGACCGACACGTGGGCCGCCGCCAGACACGGGGCATCGTTCAAGCCATCGCCCACCATTGCCACCCGGTGCCCTCCGTCGCCCAGCTCGCGCACGCGGGCCACTTTTTCCGCCGGTGTCAATCCCGACGCGATTTCCTGAAGCCCGAGTTTTATGCCCACATCCTGCGCCACCTCGCGGCGGTCCCCCGTCAGCATGACCGTGCGGACCCCTCGGCCTTTTAACGCCGCCAGCACTGGAGCCGACTCGCCGCGCAATTGGTCGCGCAACAGGATGCGCCCGCACGAGGCGCCCGATCTTACCCAAACCTCCGAGTATTCGGGCGCCACGGGTGTCTCGCAGTCCGCGCTGGTGAGGCAACCCGGACAATCCGCCGACACCATGACGAATTCACGACGCCCCAGGACGCATCCTGCTCCGTTCACCACCCCCTCCACTCCGAGTCCGGCGGTGTTTTGGAACTGTTCCGCGACACCCTCCGCCACGATCCCGCTGTGTTTCCCATGCGCAACGATGGCGCGCGCGATGGGATGGCTGGCATTTGCCTCCAAGGCCATGGCCAAAGCGAGGATCTTTGCCTCGTTCCCCCGGGGAAAGCTCTCCACGCGGTCCACGGCCAGCTCGCCCGTGGTAAGCGTCCCGGTCTTGTCCAGCGCAACGCAATCCACCTCCGCAAGCCGTTCAAGCGCCGCGCCCCCCCGGAACAAAATCCCGTTGCGCGCCCCCCGCGCAATGGCCGCCAGAATCGCCGACGGCACCGAGAGCACCAGCGCGCAGGGACTGGCGACGACAATCAGCGTCATCGCACGGTAAAATGCCGATGCCACCATGGGCGTGTTGACAAAGGGCGGCAGCCCGAATCCGAGCCACCACACGATGAACATCACTGCCGCTCCCCCCAGAATGCACACCGTGTAGCCCGTCCCAAACCTGTCGGTGAAGCGCTGCGCGGGCGCCTTGCGCATTTGCGCCTCGCGGATAAGCCGGATGATTTTTTGCAATGAGCTCTCCGTTGCCGTCCGTGTCACGCGCACGCGCACCGCCCCCCACAAGTTCAGCGTTCCCGCGGACACCGCCGCGCCGCGCCGTTTCGCCACCGGCAACGACTCGCCCGTCAGTCCCGATTCGTCCGCCTCCGTTTCCCCGGCCTCCACCTCGCCATCCACGGCAAACATGTCGCCGGGGCGGACAACCAGAAGATCACCCGCCACCACAGCGGACACCGCCACCGTCTCCTCGCCCCCCGTCGCGTCAAGCCGGGTCGCCGTCTCCGGTTGCGCCTTGAAGAGCGAGTCAATGGCGCGTTTCGTCCTGTGCATCGCGAACGCCTCCAGCGCGCCCGCCGAGGAGAACAATAACAACAGCAACGCCCCCTCGCCCCATGCTCCAATGCTTGCCGCGCCCACCGCCACCATCAGCATCAGGAAGTGAATATCCACCACACCATGCGGCACATTCTTGAGCGAATCCCCCAGCGCGTCCCAACCCCCGCACACCATCGCCAGCACAAAACAAGCGATTCCCGCCCGCGTCGGCACGCCTTCCACCGCGAACGCCGCCCAGCCCAGCGCCGCAAAGACCGCGCACCCAGCCGCCATTGCCGCCAGCGTGCGCCAGTCCTCGCCTTCCCCATGCCCGTGCGAATGTCCGCGGTCATGCGTGCGCGCATGTCCACGCGAGTGCGGGGGAGAATGGTGCGAACTCATGGCCGGCGAAGATCATCACCCATCCGGGAAAGTCAAACACACCCGCCCCGCTTTCCCCGCGCCACCTCCCCGGGCGCGGGAGGCTCCCTTCTTGACAATGCGGCCCTTTTTCTCTTCCGGTCTGCGCACCATGGCGAAACCTTCGACAAATCTCCTCTGGTGTGTCATCCAACTTGGCAAAGACCGCAACTGGTGGGTGGGCAAAATCAGCGACGATGTCAACTGGGACACCGACGCCCTTCCCGTTGTGGACCCCAAGCAGCTTGCCTACATCCTCGACTTGCTGGATCCGCTGCGCGAATACGGACTCTCCACTGACATTGTGGAGTCCGCATTCATCCCCTTTCAGGCACAGGCCCTCAATCCCGACAGCACCGCCCGCATTGTCCGTGTGAACGAATCGTTCTTTGAATCCGACGAGGTGCTTTTTGCGCTCCCCGATGTCGTGGACGAGGAAAAGGGGCCTTACGCCGAGTTCATTGACCATATCACGAAACTGCGCGTCAAGTTCCTCAACGACAACATTGAGTTCGAGCACAAGCTTACCACCGACGAGCTTGAGGACCAGGTGCGTGAAACGCAGAACCACGCCCTTGCCGACAACGGGCCCCTGCACGCCTTTCAGGAAATCACCGACATCCTCGAATTTGTCCCGGAGGGTTATGAACTTTCCGTTGACGAGGACGTCACCGCCGGTCTCGGCACCGAGGAGGAGGAGGAGGACATTGATGTGGGCGAGGGCTTCGACCTCGACACCGACGAGAAAATCGAGGAGGACGACACCATGCGTTGGGACGAGGAGCCGGAAGAAAACGAACCCAAGCAAGCTCGCGACCTTGGGATGGATCCGCTTGATGACGAGGAGGAGGAGGAAGACGAGCGCCCGTCCCTCCACCACTGAGACCGTTTCATCGTCCGCCTCAATTTTCGCGATGGAAAACATCATCATCCTTGGCACCGGTTGCGCCGGACTTACCGCGGCAATCTACGCGGCCCGCGCCGGGCTCCGCCCGCTCGTCCTTGAGGGAAATCTCCCCGGGGGCCAGCTTACCACCACCACCGAGGTCGAAAACTATCCCGGTTATCCCGAGGGTATCGACGGCTACACGCTCACCGACAACATGCGCCGCCAGGCGGCACGATTCGGGGCGCGTTATGTGAGCGCCACCGCCTCGCGTCTGTCCGTCACCCCCGGAAGTGGCGTCAAGCAACTCCACACCGCGGGCGCGGATGGCGCGTGTTACGAAACCCATGCCCTTGTCATTGCCACTGGCACAACCCCGCGCCTGCTTGGCATTCCGGGCGAGAGGGAGCACTTCGGGGGCAACGGCGTCTCGACCTGCGCGACATGTGACGGCGCTTTTTATGAGGGCATGGACGTCGTGGTCGTCGGGGGTGGTGACAGTGCGTGCGAGGAAGCGCTTTTTCTGACGCGTTTTGCCTCCCGCGTCCACCTTGTCCACCGGCGGGACACTTTGCGCGCGAGCGAAATCATGGCCCGTCGTGTGCGCGGGCACGCCGGAATTGCCACGCACTGGAATCACCTGCCTGTTGAGGTCCGTGGCGACGCCACCGGGAAAGTCCGCGCCCTTGCGGCGAAAAACAGAACCACCGGCGATGTGGTGGAAATCCCCTGCAAGGGTTTGTTTGTCGCCATTGGGCACGAGCCCAACACCCATGCCTTTGAGGGCGTGCTTGATCGCGATGCCAACGGTTACCTTGTCCCAACGGGTTCCGGTGGCGTCGGCACGCGCGTTGGCGGCGTGTTCGTTGCCGGCAACTGCGCCGATCCCGTTTACCAGCAGGCCATTGCCGCCGCCGGCATGGGCTGCCGGGCCGCCATTGAGGCCGAGCGCTGGTTGCGCGAAAACGCCTGAGAGCCTGTTCAATATCTTTTGAGTAAGATGACGAGGAAAGCGAGGACGACGAACTGGCGGCTGGTATTGAGCTTGCGTTCGCAATTTTTCCATAGGCGGCGGCATTTTTCGAGCCAGGCGAAGGAGCGTTCGACGATCCAGCGTTTAGGCATAACCACGAAACGATGCAGTTCGTTGCG
>JAITIB010000109.1 GCA_031279675.1 Puniceicoccales bacterium
CCTCGTTGCGCAAGCTCAACGCAACCCTTGGCAACGCCGCCATCGGCAAGTCAGAGGCAACGCAGGGCTTCGCCCGGCTTGGTCTCAATTTCCAAAACCTTCTCGCCATGCCCATGGAGACGCGGCTTGAGTCCATCGCCGACGCCATGCAAGGGCTCGGCAGCGACACGGAGCGCGCATGGGTTGCGCAGCGAATCTTTGGCGAACAGGGCACGCGGCTCAACGAAGTGCTCAAGGGCGGGGCTGGGAGGTTGCGCGAAATGATGTCCGCCGCCCGGCAGCGCACCTACACCATGACGCCCGAAGAAATCGCCCGTGCGAAGGCGTTCACGGACGTCTTGGCGGACACCAAGCAAGCCTTCTTGTCGCTGCGCACAAGCATCGGGTTGGGCGTCATGCCCGCGCTTGCCGACACCCTCACGCGCATCAGCGAGTGGGTGCGCGCAAACAGCGCGCGCATCACGGATTTTTTCACCGAGTTTGGGAAGCGCGCCGCCGGTGTGTTTGCCGGAATTTTCCGCGCCGTGTCTATCGTCGGCACGCTCATCGCGGCATTCGTGCGGATTCCCGAATGGGTCAATTTCAGTCGGATATCCCATTTTTTCTTTACCTTGCGGCGGGGGGTGTTGTGCTGGGGATATGAGTTTGGATGTTTTTCACAAGGACGTGTGGTTTGAGGGACATGTGCAGGGGGTCGGGTTTCGCGCGGATGTGCTGGGGACGGCACGGGGGTTTGAGGTGTCGGGTGTTGTCAAAAACCTTGTTGACGGGCGGGTGTTGCTCCAAGTCGAGGGCAGGGAGGGCGAGGTGACGGCGTTTCTGTCCGAGGTGCGTGCGCGGTTGGGGGCTTTCATTCGCAGGGTTGAGGAGCGTGATTTTTGGGGGGCGCCGTGTTTTTCGGGTTTTGCTCTTGCGTGAGTGCCATTGTGGGAAAGGGTTCTGTGCATGAGTGCTTGTGCTGCGATTGAGATCAGGGGGTTGGTCAAAGATTTCCGAACGGGGTTGCGGGGCGTGAAGCTGAGGGCTGTGGATGGTCTCTCGTTGAGCGTGCCGGTGAATTCCATCTATGGGTTGCTGGGGCCGAATGGGTCGGGCAAGAGCACGACGTTGAAGATTTTGCTTGGGTTGGTGGCGCCGACGGCGGGGGAGTGCCTGGTGCTGGGGTGTGCGGCGGGAAGTGTGGCGGCGCGGGCGAAGATTGGTTTTTTGCCGGAGGCGCCTTATTTTTACCGTCATTTGAGTGGGCGTGAGCTGGTGCGTTTTTATGCGCGCATGTCGGCGGTGCCGTCGCGGGTGCGCGAGGGGAGTGTGGCGGATGCGCTTGAGTTGACGGGGATGTCGGCTGCGGCGGACAGGCGCGTGGGGACGTATTCGAAGGGGATGTTGCAGCGCATCGGCCTGGCGCAGGCGATTGTGCATGATCCGGAGTTGGTTATTTTGGATGAGCCGACGGCGGGTGTTGATCCGTTGGGGGCGGCGGCGATCGGGCGCATTTTGCTGGCGATGCGGGAGCGGGGGAAGACGGTTGTCTTGTGTTCGCATTTGCTTGGGCAGGTGGAGGAGTTGTGCGATCGGGTGGCGATTTTGGACCGGGGGCGTTTGGTGCTTGAGGGCGGGGTGGCGGAGGTGTTGGAGCGGCGTGATGAGCGGTTGTTGGTGGTGTCGGCGTGGTCTGAGGCGGCGCGGGTGTCGGTGGAGGGGGCGTTGGCGGGGCATGGGGCGCGGTTGGAGGCGGTGAGGGCGCCGAGGGTGAGTTTGGAGCAGTTGTTTGTGGAGCGGCTTTCGCGCGCCGAGGGGAAGGGGGGGGAGGTGCGATGAGGATGCGTTGCGGATGTTTGTCCCGGGCGGGGTGGATTGCGGTGAATACGTTCGTGGAGGCGGCGCGGCAGCGTTTTTTTGCGTTTCTTGTGCTGCTGGGTGCGGGGATGGCGGGGGCGGGGGTGTATTTGCGGGCGTTTGATTTCGGGGGCTCGGAGTTGAAGTTCGTGGCGGATTTTGGTTTTGGCGGGATGTTTTTGTTTGGGGCGATTCTGGCGGTGGTGTTGCCGGCGCAGGTGTTTTTCTCGGAGATGGACAATCGGACGGCGTTGCCGTTGCTGGCGCGACCGGTCCGGCGGTGGGAGTTTCTTGCGGGGAAGTTTTTTGGAGTGTGGGTGTTGTTGGGGGTTTTCGTGGTGCTGCTGGGTTGTGTGCTGGGCGTGATGTTGCGTTTGCGCGCGGGGGAGCTTGCGGTGGCGGCGGTGGAGACGGGGCGCGAGGCGCCGTTTTTGAGTGAATGGGGGCTGGTGGTTTTTTGTCTGTTGCAGTGGTTGAGGCTTGGGGTGGTGGCGGCGCTTGGGGTGGTTGTGTGCAGTTTTGCGCGGTCGTTTCTCTATGCGGTGGTGGTGACGGCGCTGGCGGCGTTGGTGTGCCAGTTGCGCGGGATGGGGCAGGTGGCGTTTGCGCGCGAGGATGCGGCGGGGTGGGTGCGCGTGCTTGCCGGTGGCGCGGGGCGGATGGTGCCGGATTTGCAGGTGTTTGACCTGGGGGTTCCGCTGGTTTTGCAACCGGGTGGTGTGGCGTGGGAGGTGGTGGCCTCGGCGGCGGGGCATGGGGCGTTGTATCTGCCTGTGCTGCTCGGGCTGGGAGTGTGGTTCTTTGTGGACAGGGAGATTTGAATGGGAGTGTCGCTCAAGAGTGTTTTTGTGTGCCGTGCCGTGGTTGCCGGGGGGGTTCTGGTGGTGGCGGGCTGGGGGTTGTCGTGGGTGGGGAGACCGGCGGGGGAATGGCAGGGGGCGCATCAACCGGCGTTCCGGGCGGAGTCGTTGGAGGGGGTATTGGGACAGGGGGCGTTGCTGGGGGTGTTTGGCGGGTTTCGCGCAATCATGGCGGATTTTGCGTGGCTGCGTTCCTATGTGTCGTGGGAGCGGTGCGAGCGGGCGGGCTGCGAGACGTTTATGCGCATGGCGTTGACGCTGGACCCGGGCAATGCGGTGTTTTGGTTGGATGGCGGTTACATTACGGCGTTTGACATGCCGCATTGGGAGGTGCGGACGCGCGAGGCGGGGGGGCGTTTGAAGCTGGATGCGGTGGTGGTGCGGCAGATCAAGGGCGAGTATGCCCGGCGCGGGCTGGCGTTGCTGTCAACCGGCGCGGAGCGGCACCCGGCGCGGGCGGCGGAGTTTTGGGAACGTTGCGCGATGATTTGCCTCAACGTGTTGAAGGAGCCGGAACGGGCGGCGGAGTTTTACCGCCGGGCGGCGGAGTGCGAGAATCCGAAGTGGTATGCGTCGCTGGCCTACGCCAACTTGCTGGCATTGGAACTGGGGAGGAAGGAGGAGGCGCGGCGCTGGCTGGAGGCTTATGCGGAGAAGTTCCGGCGGGGTGAGCGGAGGGATACGGGGAGGATTCGCGAGCTGCTGGACGAGGTTTTGCGCGAATGGGGGACGGCGACGCCACCGCGGACGGTCAGACCGTGAGCATGTGTCTCCGGGCGGTTCTCAGATTTGGAAATTGGGCGTGTAACCGGGCGGCGCCTCGTTGTCGTCCGGGTTTCGCGCGCGCCGTTTGTCGTAAAAGATGCGGATGTCCGCCTCCTTTGACGCGAGCACTTGCATGGCGCGGATCAGTGCCTTTCGCGTCGAGACGTTGGGGTTCGTCGGGTCGCCCTCAAAAATATTTTCCGCGCCCAACGATTTGATGATGCCGCTGTTGCGGATAACCTTGAGCACGTCGGGCGAGCATCCGCTGACCAGCAGGTGCCTGCCCTCGCGCACCAGATATTCGCGCAGGGACTCAAGCGCCATCACCGTCGAGGCGTCGAGGTGGCGCGCGTTTTTCAAACGCAGGATGAACACGCGGATGTTCTCGTCCTCGGCCTGCCGTTGCACGTGCGTGAGGAACACGTCGGCTGCGCCGAAAAACAACTCCCCTTCGACATGGATGATGGCGATTTGCGGATTTGTCCTCTGGCTTTTGTCACGCAACTGCGCCAGCGACCCGCTGTCGTCGAACGCGTATTCCACGAGGATGGGCGAGCTGGTTTTTTGCAAAAACAACGCCAGCGAGACGACGATCCCGACATAAATCGCGACGTCCAGACGCAGCAGCAACGCCGCCGCCAGTGTGAATGCGAACACAGCCGCATCGGAGTGCGTCGAGCGGCACGCCACGCGAATCTGCCGCCATGCGACCATTTTCCACCCCACCCGGATCAACAACGCCGCCAGCGACGCCACCGGGATGTATCCGAACGCCGGCATCACGAACACCACCACGCCCAGCACTACAATGCTGCTGAAAACCGAGGCCAGCTGTGTCGCCGCGCCACTTTGAAAAATCACCTCCGAACGCGTGAACGACGACGAGCCCGGCGCCGCGCCGCACAACGCGCAAACCACGTTCCCCGCGCCCATGCCCAGCAGCTCCTGGTTGGCGTCAACGCTCTGCCCGCTCCGCATGGCAAGCGAGCGCGTCACCGCCGCCGATTCCAGCATCCCGATAATCGCAATCGCCAGCGCACTCCCGAACAACGAGGGCAGGTGCGCAAAATACTCCTCCGACGGAGAAAACCACGCCATGTTCCTGACGCCCGCCATCAACGCCCCCTCGTTCATCACAATCTTGAACGGCAGCCCGCCGGCTCCACCCAGATGCCAGCTCATCACCGCCGAGACCAGCCCCATTCCTCCCAGCGCCACCAAGGCCACCGGCCACCGGGGCAACCACCGTTGGACGCCGGCGAAAATCAAAAACGTCCCCATCCCCACCACCATGTCCCCATCCGACCATTTGCCGGACGCCACCGCGCGCGCGCCATCCATCAAAGTTTGCACAAAACCCGCCGCCGCGCCGCCCGTCGCAGGCGCGCCCAGCAAATGGTGCAGCTGCCCCACAGCCAGAGTCAGGCCAATCGCCGCGCTGTAGGCGGTCACCACCGAGCGCGAGATAAACTTCGCAACCTCGCCAAAACGCAGCATCCCGGCGGCAAACTGCATGATGCCGATGATAAAGGTCATGAAGACAACCCATTGCAACGGTGAGAGCGCGCTTGCCTTCTGCGTCGTCGCCGCAAGCGCCGAGGCCACCACCAAGCTTACCGAGCTCGTCGGGCCAAATACGTGATGACGCGACGAAAAAAACAACGCCCCGACGATGCCACCGATGATTACCGACAACACAACGGGAAACAGCGGCAGGCCCAAAATCAACGCGAAGGCAACCGCCTGCGGAATCGACACGAAGGCCAGCGTGGCACCAGCAAGCACATCGGCCTTGAATTTGGCCCTCGAATACTTTCGCAATTCCCGAACGAACGGGAAACGGATTCCGGGCATTCGCCAGCGAAAATCAGAAGAATAACCAGGGGGCGCGGCCATGTTTGAGGCGCACCAACGCAACGCAATTAACGCCACGACGCAAGATTCAACACGAGCCACCGCCACAGGCGCGACAAATCGCGCCAAAAAACGGCGAGTGCGTGACCGCACGGGACAACAGGCGTGTTGATAAATAAGTATTGCCGGGAAGCCGTGATGAGAAGGAGCAGGTTCTTGGGCATGCAAATACTTGGGCGCACGTCCAGAAATGGGAGGACGACGAAGACGATCTCCGGCGTCGGCTCCGGGAACCCCCGACGCATTGCCGCCGGAATCTTCGCGCCTTCGCGGTTTTCCGCGATACCGCCCATTACACCCTTTCATGGCTCGAAAATAAATGTTTCCCGGAAACCCGGGGCAACACTCCTGGAAAACTTTTTACAACATCAGCCGCAACAGGCGCATGGCGGATGGCTGGAACCTGTGGCGGCGATGGAGCGCCTGTGCGCGATAATTGTCACCGTCGGCAAGCAAGGTGATCCGCCGGTAGCCTCGTGCCTTGGCCTCACAAATGACGTGTTGTAACAACTGCGTGCCGATGCCACGTTGGCGAAAGGCGGGGCGGACGACGAAGTCCTCCAACCACAGTGCGGGGCCACCCTCGGCAGTGCTGATGACAGCTTGGGCATTGACCATGCCAGCGACTTCATCCTCCTCGCGAGCTCGCCGCTTTTTGCCTGCTCACCGTTTCCTGTCTCCCGATCGCCTCGTCCGTCATCCCTTCCGCCGCTCCCAACACGATCCGGCATCGTTGCGCCAGCCGCAGCGTTGTCCTTCCGTTTTTCGCCAGCGCTCGCAGCTCCGCATTCTACTCCCCATCCAAGTGTGTCTCGCGTGCTTTTCCCATCCTGTCCTTGACCTCCGCTCCCTCTGTTTGTCGCATCATTTGTCAGGCACCACACTATCGAGGGCACGGTCGTGTTGTTGCGCACGAGCAGGTGCGTGCCGCCGTTGACACGCTGGCGGTGTGCGAAAATTTAATGAATGTCACCTTCGCGGTTGCTCACGCGGATGATTTTGCGCGTGGTGCCCAGATTGCGGTATGTTTTTTCCGCGCTCGTCCAAGCGTCGAGCCAGCGTCCGCTTTTGTCGGTGTTGGTGCATATGGGGCCGAGGCCGTCACCTCGCGCAGGCCCGAGCAGTCAAGCGTGGTCGTGTCGCTGAGCAGGAGCACGGGCGTAGAGGTTGGTATGGAATTCGGGATTTTTATCTCGCCATTGACTTTAAAAGTGTTGAAGAACCCGACTATCTCAATCAACGCTTCGGGTGTCGATAGCAAAAAGGTAAAAATGCGTGGCCTGACAACCACGAAAAAATCTTCCAAGAAACCTCTTGACAATGCCTCAAATTTTCCAAAACTTCCGCACAATGCGACCAGACCATTCACTCTCCTTGTCGCGTCCGAACGGCTTGGTGGTGCGCGTGCATGGGGTCGATGAACACGATTTCCACGGCCACGACTTCCACACATTGGCCCCCCCGCCACTTATTCCGCCGTCCAATGTTGCAACGTCTATGGTCAGCGGGTTTTCCTGTGCACTCTCAATGATATTAATGTTGATTTCGATGTTAACGGCAGCATCACAGTCATTGCTTCAGGCGGTTCAGAATGGTAAATTTTAGTCCAGTGTTTATCTTGAATTATTTGGGGATTTTGTTTGCCGCAATCTCAATTTCTTGCTGTGACCCGTGGTCTCAAAAAACATACACGAACGAGGAGGCAAAAACCAAGATAGTGTCAGATGCTGACTTACAATTGCCAGCGTTCGTAAGAGTTGAAGAATTCTACGTGGATGATCGGTCGGTGGACGAAACATGGGTCGCCAAACTTCGACTGCCGCGAAGCTCAAAGGATTCAATCCTTTCGTCTCTTCGGTCAAAATTAAGCGAGGATATTGGCCGGAGTCCCGCTGTAACTGGTGGAATGAAATGGTGGAATCCCCAGGGCGTGCTGATCGAAAAAACGTATTATTCCCATTCTTGCGCGCTCGTTAATGCCATTTTTTGCGACAATGAAGAAGATCTTGTTCTTTACTTGGAGTGTGTTTATTTTTGACGCCGCCAACGCCCTAAATACGCGTCATGCACGACTTTGCCGTCTAAGGGCCTTCGGGCGCGCTCGCTCCTGCTTGGGAGGGTGCTTCGAGTCTGTCCGACATCTTTTTAGTAAGATCACGAGGAACGAGAGAACGATGGATTGGAAGCTTGCATTGAGTTCGCGTTCGCAATTCTTTCATGTGCATTGGTGTTTTTGAGGAAAGAGAATGAATTCTTGAGCGTTTAATTTTATCATTGAAATTATGAGAATGAAATTTAAAGCGACATTTTTCCTGTCCATGTTCCTTCTTGCGGGAATTGGGCTATATTATTTTGCCTCATTGCCGAAGTATTCTGTCCCGGAGATCAAGAGGCATTTTTTCTTGCAAGAAGAAAAATACAATCAATTGGTTGATAAATTTAATGATATGCCGGATTTATTTAGTTTTCCGGGACGCATAGTTGTTTCATCTAAAATTGTAAAAAACACGATTCTGAAAGAATTTTTGGAATTAGGCGAAAATAGTGAGTATCTTAATTTTTATTCTTTCGGCGAAAAATGTTGGACGTTTCAGAAGAAAGGAAAGGACGGTGAAGTTGAAGATTATCTTATAACGCTTCCTGCGATTTGTAAAATCCTATCACTGGAGTTGAAGCATCTTGAAGATCTTCGAGAAGATATGGAAGCTCTATCTGTTCGACACATTACGAAAACCCTGGGAAATTCCGAAGAAATTTCAATTACTGTTTATTCTGATGGATTAGCTATTGGGGATTATGATGAAGTGTGCTTGTACTATTCAAAGAAACGCCCCAGAAATTTGTATTTTACAGGAGTTGAGATAGATCTATTTGATATTGTGCATGAGATTGAGGGCCATCCAAATTGGTGGATTGTGGAAAGCGGTCCCACAGCCCGCAAAATAAAAGAAAAAGTCCCATTGCCAAACCCTGATTAACCGGTTTTTCTTCCATCTTCCTTGTCGTGCCAAGGCAGCTTGGTGATGTTCGTGGCGATGGCCTATGTGGCGTTTTTAAGCATGTTCACAGGGTCAAGAACTGCTTTTTTTGTCGCTTGGATTCAATCAGCGCTTATGTGTTGACGGGGACGGCTGCGCGTTGCTTTGTGTCCGCCCATGATTTCAGACGATGTCTCCACTGTGCCTGTCGATTTTGACTTGTCCGCGTCCCCTGCCGGGGCGTCGCTGCCGGTGGACGGTGTGTTGCCTCCGTCCGAGCATCCGATACGGTTGCCGGCGTTTGAGGGGCCGCTTGACTTGTTGCTTTACCTTATCCGCAAGAATGAAATCGATATTTATGACATTCCCATCGAGGTTGTGACGCGCCAGTATCTTGAGGTGTTGCGCACGTATGAACGGAACAATCTTGAGGTGGCGGGGGATTTTTTCGTCATGGCCGCGACGCTCATGTATATCAAGAGCCGTCTGTTATTGCCTGCGGAGGTCAAGCCTGCTGTCGAGGAGGATTCCGAGGTGGGCGAGTCCGGGCTTGATCCGCGCTGGGAGCTCGTCCAGCAGCTCATCCAATACAAGCGGATCAAGGAGTGTGCCGCCCATATCGAGGTGCTGGTTGCGGAGCGGCAGGGGTATTTGCCCCGTCTTGTCTCGCCGCTTGCGGAGGAATTTTCCGGAGTGGAGCGCGCGCTTGCGAGTGTGGATCGCATCGAGGTTTGGAACACGTTCAATCGCATTTTGCAGCGGCTTTCGGAACGCATCTCGCCGGGCGAGATTCATGGCGAGAGCGTTACCATTGCCTCGCGCATGGAGGACATTCTTGAGCGGTTCAATACCGTGAAGCGTTTCACATTCAGTTCGCTGCTTCCGCCGTCGCCGACGATTGCCCTTATTGTGTCGAGTTTTCTGGCTTGTCTGGAGCTGGCGCGATTGGGGAAGCTTTTCCTGACGCAGAACGAGACGTTTGACGAAATTTATTGCGATGCAGAGGGCCCCGCGGAGGCTGTGTTTGCGGAGCCGCTTTCCGGGCAGGAGGCGATGTCTGAATGAAATGAGTTGCCCCCGCCCGTGTTGTCGCGAAGAAACGGCGGCCTTCTTCACTTTTTTCCATGATTGAACTTCGTTGTGTGATTTCTGCCGATTCCGCCCAGCCGCTTGAGGACTTTTTTTGCGAGCTTGCGCGGTCTCCTTGGATGATTTATAACGAGCGTCCCTCGGAGCCCTGTTTCCTCGTGGGTTACTTTGACAGTGCGGAGGAGGCAACCGACGCGTGGGCGGATTTGCGCAAGGTGTTTGCCGCGCTTCCCGAGACGCCGGCGTTTCACCCGCTTGCGGACTGTGATTGGAAGGAGGCCTACAAGGCGCATCTGCACCCGTGGTCGCATGGGCGCTTGCACTGGGTTCCGGAGTGGCGCCGGGCGGATTACGCTGTGGGGCGGGGGGATGCTGTCGTTTATTTTGATGCGGGGCTTGCCTTTGGCACGGGGGATCATCCGACGACGCGTTTGTGCGCGTTGCGCCTGCTGGATTTTCTTGCCGCGGGAAAGGATCCTGCCTCGGTCAGCGTCATTGATGCGGGGTGTGGTTCGGGCATCCTTGCCCTTTCCGCCGCGAAGCTGGGGTGCGCCACCGTGCGCGGGTTTGACCGTGATGCGGAGGCGGTGCGCGTCAGTCTTGAGAATCGGGCCGCGAACGGGCTGGAGCCGTCCGCGGCGGTCTTTGTTCATGCGGGGATTGAGGATGGGCTGCGCGGGGTTGCGCCCGCCGACGTTGTTTTGGCCAACATTATCAGTGATGTTTTATGCATTTACGCGGACAATCTTCTGGCGGCTGTCGCGCCCGGTGGCGTCCTTGCCCTGGGCGGGATTCTTGTCCGTGAGCAGGCTGCGGTTCGGGAGCTTTTTGAAGTGCGTGCCCGGGCAAAATGGGGTGGGGTGGGTGTTGATGTTCGTGTGATGGGCGAGTGGGGCGATCTTGCGCTTTTCCGTCCGGTTTGATTTTCTCGGTCCACTTTTCCATGATTTCTCCCGTTGCCTCTTTTTCCCCGGTGCTTGCGGACTTTGCCGGCGTTGTGCCGTTGCTCTGGGTTGTGTTTCCTCTCGCCGGGGCGTGCTGGCTTGCCGCGAGTCCGCGTTTGGGCGAGGTGTCCGCGCGGCGTGCCGGGCTTGCGTTCAGCCTTGGGACGCTTGTGTTTGCCGTTGTCGCGCTTGTTTGTGCCTGGGCGATCCCTGGTTTGCGGTTTGAGTTCAGCCCGGGTGTGTTGGGCGGGAGTGGTTTTGGATATGGTCTTCGTGCGGGTGGGCTGTCGTTGCTTCTTGTTTTTTTGACGGGTCTTGTGGCGCCGATGTGTCTTGTGGCGTCGTGGCATGTTCCGCGCGCGCGTCTCTTCAATGTTCTTTTTCTGCTCATGCAGGGGGCGGCATCGGGTGTGTTTTTGGCGCGGAATTTTTTCCTTTGGTTTTTGTTTTGGGAGCTGAGCCTTTTCCCCGCCTATTTTCTCATCAAGCTTTGGGGCGGGGCGGGTTCCGGGCGTGCGGCGATGACGTTTGTCCTCTACACGATTGGTGGGAGCGCGTTCATGCTGCTTGCCTACGCGGCTGTTTACGCGGTGGCGGGGACGTGGGATTTTGAGGTGCTGCGCGGGCTTGGCGCGGACGGGGTGCTGGATATGCGGCTGGCGGCGGTGGGTGGTGCCGCGCCGATGATGGTGTTCGTTGGTGTGCTGCTTGGGCTGGCGGTCAAGGTGCCACTTTTTCCTTTTCACACGTGGTTGCCGGCGGCGTATGCCGAGGCGCCCACGGGGGTTGCGATGTTTCTTACCGCGGTCATGGCAAAGATGGGGCTTTACGGGTTCGTTGTCGTCATGGCGCCTTTTGGGCGTGAGTTTTCCAACGCCGCCCCGGTGTTGCTCGGGCTTGCGCTTGCCGGGACTGTGCTTGGCGCTTGCGCGGCGATGCGGCAGAGGGATTTGAAGCGGATGCTGGCGTATTCATCCGTCAACCATTTGGGTTATTGTCTGCTTGCCTTGTTTGCCGTGGCTGGCGGTGGCGGGATGGTTTCGGTGGCGGTGGACGGGGCTTTTTTGCAGATGTTCAACCATGGGCTTTCGGCGGCGGCGTTGTTTTTTTGCATAGGTGTTTTGGAGCAGCGTTCGGGTGTGCGCGGGTTGGGGGATTTCGGGGGTGTGCGTGGGTGTGCGCCTGTTTTTGCCGCGTTGTGCGGAGTGGCGTTGTTTTCCTCGTTGGGATTGCCCGGGTTGAATGGTTTTGTCGGGGAGTTCCTGATTTTTCGCGGACTCTTTGACATTGTTCCGTGGGTGGCGGCTGGGGCGGCATTTGGGTTGTTGGGGACCGCGGTTTTCTTGCTGACGTTCTGGCAGCGGGTTTTTCATGGTGCCGCGGGTGCGCATACCGCCGCGGTCACGGATTTGTCCGGGCGCGAGATTGTCGCGCTCGTGCCTGCGACGGTGTTGATGTTCGTTCTGGGTGTCTATCCGCAGGTGTTGCTGGACATTGTCCGGTTGTTGCCGTGAGGGAGGGAAGGGGGTTGTGAGCCGGTGTCTATGCTGGGTCCAATTCGCGGAGCCAGAGGTCCGCGGTGGCGTCGCTGGGCATCCGCCAGTCACTGCGCGGGGAGAGTGCGACGCTGCCTATCTTGGGTCCGTCGGGCATGGTGGAGCGTTTGTATTGCTGGGCGAAGAAACGTTTCAGGAAGAGGCGAAGCCAGTGGCGGATGGCGGTGGCGTCGTGTTTGCCGGCAAAGGCGTGCTCGGCGAGGAAGAGAATTTTGCGCGGGCGGCTGCCCTCGCGCACGAGGTGGTAGAGAAAGAAGTCGTGCAGGTCGTAGGGGCCGATGATGCGCTCGGTTTCCTGGGCGGGGGCGCCGTCGGGTGTGGCCGGGAGGAGTTCGGGGCTGATGGGGGTGGCGCAAATATCGTCGAGAACGATCTGCGTTTCCCCGCGGTATCGGGTGTGCGAGGCCCAGGTGACGAGGTGGCGCACGAGGGTCTTGGGCACGCCGATGTTGACGTGATACATTGAGATGTGATCGCCGTTGAAGGTGCTCCAGCCGAGCGCCGCCTCGGAGAGGTCTCCGGTGCCGACGACGAATCCGCCCGTTTGTCCGGCGATGTCCATGAGGATTTGGGTGCGTTCGCGCGCCTGGGCGTTTTCGTAGGTGAGGTCGTATTGGGCGGGGGGGTGCTCGATGTCGCGCAGGTGTTGCTCGAGCGCGGTGTGGATGGGTGTTTCGCGCACGGTGACACCGAGTTGCTGGCAGAGCCGTTTGGCATTGTTGCGCGTTCGCGCGCTGGTGCCCGGGCCGGGCATGGTAACGGCGTTGATGCCCGCGAGGCCGAGGCCGAGGCGGTTGAATGCCTCGACGCAGATGAGGAGTGCGAGTGTTGAGTCGAGCCCTCCCGAGATGCCAAGTGTGACGCTGCGCGCCCCGAGGTGGCGTAGACGGCGGGCAAGCGAGGCGGATTGGATGGTGAAAATTTCCCGGCAGTGTTCGTCTCTCCGCGCGGGGTCGGCGGGGATGAAGGGTGTGGGTGTGATGCGGCGGCGCAGGCGCGCGGGGGCCGCCGGGGAGGCGATGTGGAACGGGATGCGGCGGAAGGGCGGGGGCGGTGTTCCAAACCATGTGCTGTTGATGCGGCGTTCGTGCTGCAACCGGTGGAGGTCCACTTGGGAAATGAGCATGGTTTCCTCAAACGAGAACCGTTCGGATTCGGCGAGCAGATGTCCGTTTTGCGCGATGATGCCGTGGCCGCTGAACACGACGTCGGTGCTCGACTCGTTGGGTCCGCTGTTGGCGTAGGCGTAGGCGGCGAGGCAGCGTGCGGATTGCTGCACGACGAGCTCGCGACGGTAATTGGATTTTCCCAGCAGCTCGTTGCCCGCGGAGGTGTTGCACAGGAGTGTCGCGCCCGCGAGCGCCTGGCGCGCGCTGGGTTGCTCGGCGGCCCAGAGGTCTTCGCAGATTTCGAGTCCGATGACGCATTCGGGCATGTTTTCGGCTTGAAAAAGAAGGTCGGTGCCAAATGCCACCTGCTGTCCGCCTATGGAAACCGTTTCGCCTCCGGTGCAAAGCTTGCCCGAGGAGAACCAGCGCTGTTCGTAAAACTCGCCCGTGTTGGGCAGATGTGTCTTGGGGACGATGCCGGTGATGCGTCCGTTGGCGAGGAATGCCGCCGTGTTGTAGAGCCGCCCCTGAACGGCGAGGGGCAGCCCGACGACGAGTGCCGCGCCAAGATCACGTGTGAATGCCGCGAGCTCGGCGAGGCTCTCTTGCGCGGTGCGCAGGAGCGCCTCCTGGTAGAAGAGATCGGCGCACGTGTATCCTGTCAGGCTCAGTTCGGGGAAAACGACGAGGCTTGCGCCCTCGCTGGCGGCGTGTTGCGCGGCGGATTTGATGCGGGAGGCGTTGGCGGCAACGTCGGCAAGGCGCAACTCGGGTGTGATTGTGGCGAGGGTGAGGAATCCGTGTTCCAGAAGGGTATTGGCGCTCATAAGGATCGTGGAGACGGCATGGTTGCGCGAAGACTGGCATTGAACAACGAAATTCAATGCGCGGGGCGGGGAATGTGGCGTTGCGTCTGCGCGGTGGCGGTGAGAGGGTGCCCGGATGTTTGTGATTTATTATGAAGGATTGTCCTGATTTTCACCGCGTGCCGGGCGCGGGTGCGTCGGCGGGACGGCACTTGGCCCTGGCGTGGGTGCTGGGGAGCTTGTCCGCTTTTGGCCCGTTGGCGACGGACATGTATTTGCCGGCTTTCCCAAAAATGGCCGGAGAGTTCGGCGTGGGGCAGGGGCGGATACAGCTGACCTTGTCCGTGTTTCTGCTCGGTCTGGCGGTCGGGCAATTGTTGTGGGGGAGCTGGAGCGATCGCGTTGGCCGGCGGCTGCCTTTGCTCGCGGGCTTCGGCTTGTTTGTGCTGGCGTCCGCGTGGTGCGCGGCAACGAGCTCGGACACGCTGCTGATTCTGGCGCGTTTTCTCATGGGCTTCGGGGGCTCGGCGGGCGTGGTGGTCTCGCGCGCCATTGTGCGCGACCTGTTCGAGGCGCGCGAGGCGGCGCGGTTTTTTTCCCTGATGATGATCGTTGGCGGCATCGCGCCCATTGTCGGTCCGTTCCTCGGGAATTTGTTGCTGGCACACGGCAGCTGGCGCCTGATTTTCGGGGTTCTTTCGGGGCTTGGTGTGTTGTGCTGGGGCATGGTCTGGTGCGGGGTTCCGGAGACGCTTTTGCGCGGGCATCGTTTGCGCGGACGCGTTTCCTCGGTCTTGGGCAGTTACGGGCGCGTTTTGGCGGACCGGCATTTCATGGCCTTGACGCTTGTGCTCGGGTGCATGTCGGGGGTGCTGTTTTCTTACATCGCCTCGTCGCCGTTTGTTTTCATGAAAATCCACGGGGTTCCCGAGGCGTGTTTCGGGCTCATGTTTGCGATGAACGGCGTTGGTTTTTACGCGGGCGGTCAGGCAAACGCGTATCTGTTGCGACGGTTTTCCGAGGAACGCCTTTTGCGTTACGGGGCGGCGTTCAATGCGGTGGCGGTGTTGTTGCTGGTGGTTTGCACGTGGATGGGGTGGGGCGGGTTCGCGGTGTTTTTCGGACTGCTCTTTGCCAGTCTTGCCACGCTCAGTTTTGTTTTCCCAAACGCGACGGCGCTGGCCATGAAACCTTTTGCCGCCGAGGCCGGCAGCGCGTCGGCAACGCTGGGTATTTTCCAATTTGTCGCGGGTGCGGCGGGTGGGGCGCTCGCGGGAGTTTGGGGTGACGAGACGGCCTTGCCGGTTACTTTGCAAATCGCGGCGTTCGCCCTTGCCGGCAACTTGCTCCTGTTTGTTTTCACGTGGAAACGAAGGGCGTGAGCCTTTGAAAAACGTTTTTCCACTCATTACGGGTTGTCAATTGGCAACGCCACCGCATCCTCGCCCCCCGTCATGAGCACCCCCGATAACAACCATCCCAAATTGCACAACGCCATGTGGCCCGGCATCGTCGGCAAAGGCACCCCGGGCGCCGAGCCTGTTTTGGACTTCGACACCATGCTCGACCTCACCGCGCGCGCCGAGGTCGATGGCGTCCGCTTCGACGGCATCGACATGAACCTGAGTGCGCCGCACTTTGACATTGATTCCGACGATGACGCCGTTCTCCGCCTCGCCGACAAAGTGCACCGGCGCGGGCTCTTCATCGGCTCCGTCGGCGCTCCCGTTTGGGCGCCCACCGGTGGCGGCCCCGCGATGGGTTCCGAGGATGACCGGAGGCGCTATCTTACCCAGGTCCGCAAAGCCTGTGCCATCGCGCAAAAACTCCGCGCCCACGGCGTCCGCCCCCACGGCATTGTCCGCATTGATTCCGCGTGCAGTGTTCACGACTGGGCCGCCGCTCCCGCCGAGAACACCCGCAAAATCGCCGCCACTTTTTCCGAGGCCGCGCGCATCGCCGCCGACCACGGCGAACGCCTTGCCGCCGAGGGCGAGATCTGCTGGGGCGGCATGCACTCATGGAAACACATGCTCCAGCTCCTTGAAGCGGTCGGGCAGCCGGATTTGCTCGGTTTCCAAGCCGACATGGCGCACACCCTTCTTTACATGCTCGGGCACAACGCCCCCAAGTCCCACCGCATCGTCCCGCGCCATTTCAGCTGGGAACCCCAGCGTTTTCACGCCGCCATGAAAAAGATGACCAAGGCACTGCGCCCGTGGACGGTGGACTTCCACGTCGCCCAGAACGACGCCACCGTCAAAGGCTCCGGAACCCATGACAAGACCGGACGCCACTGCCTTCCCAACGACATCAACGGCAAACTCAACATTGCCCGCGACGCCGGGTATTGGCTCCGCGACGGCAAAGGCCAGCCCACCCGCAAATTCAAGCACATTTGCTGGGACGGCTGCATGTTCGCCAACGAGACCCTGCTCAACCCCGAAACCTGGCGCAACGTGCTCACCGCAATGCTCCAAGTCCGCAAGAACCACGGATGGGTTGAGTAAATTCCTGCGCACGGCGCCCCCACGGAGGCTTGCCGGATAAACTTTCTGCTTGCGTTTCCCGGGCGAAAGACATGCTGGTGCGAATCACCGACGCCACCTCGGGAAGGTCCCGCAGGCGGCGCTTGGTGATTCAATCAACCACCATAAAATAAAACAGGAGTCCAAACACCCATGAAAAACACGTCTTCAGAAACGCGCCGTCCCC
>JAITIB010000040.1 GCA_031279675.1 Puniceicoccales bacterium
CGGGGGAGTTCCCCCAGTCTTCGGGGGAGTTCCCCCAGTCTTCGGGGGAGTTCCCCCAGTCTTCGGGGGAGTTCCCCCAGTCTTCGGGGGAGTTCCCCCAGTCTTCGGGGGAGTTCCCAGATTGGCTCGGGGAACTACTCTTTTTATTAGAGTAGTTCCCCGAGCGGTTCGAGGGAGACCCTCGAACCCTTTTTTTAAGCCGCCAAAGAACGCGTTTAGCCCCCCAAAACATCCCCGCGTCTTCGGATTGGAATAATGCCCCCGTTAAACAAACGGCGATTTCCGAGCGAAGCGACAAGACCGGGCGCGAAGCGAACCGGAACAATCGCCTTCGCGAAAGCGGCGATCAATCGCCGCACTCCATAATTAGACGTTTCCCGGCAGCATTTCATTATGACAATGCCGTCAGCAGGCTGTCGGCGACTGAAGTCGCCGTTCCGCCTGCGGCGGGAGGGGCTCCGGTCATCCTGCCAACGATCAATCGCCGCGCTCCATAGTAAGACGCCGGTTTAGGGCGGCCTGCGCGAAGTGTGTTACCAGGCGAAGGTTTCTTCCTTCTTGAGGCTTTTCGCGAAGGCGACCAGAAGTTGGACGCATTGCTCGACCACGGCAAGGTCCACGATTTCGCCGGGCGTGTGCATGTAGCGCAGGGGCACGGACACGAGGCCGCAGGCGACGCCGCTGTTGGCCATCTGGATGGCGCGCGCGTCGGTGCCCGTGGGGCGCGGCTCGGCTTGGAGTTGATAGGGGATTCCCAAGGTTTCCGCCACGGTCACGAGGCGGTCGAAGACGAGGGGGTTGATGTTGGGGCCGCGGGCAATGACGGGGCCGCCGCTGAGTGTGGTGCGCCCGAATTTGCGGTTGTCGGCGTCGGGGTGGTCGGTGGCGTGTGTGACGTCCACGGTGATGGACAGCCCGGGCGCGAGCCCTTGGGCGGCAACCTGGGCGCCGCGCGTGCCGATTTCCTCCTGCGTCGTGGCGACGGAAACAACGCGGGCGGCGAGCTTGGCGGTGCGGGCGAGGCGCAGGAGGGCTTCCATGACGATGTAGCAGCCGGCCTTGTCGTCGAACGCGCGGGCGACGCCGAGGGTGCCGCGCAGGAGTTCGAAGCCGACGTCGTAAACGGCGGGGTCGCCGATGCGCACCACGGCTTCGGCGGCTTTGCGGTCGGGGGCGCCGATGTCGAGCCACATGTCGTGGCGCTGGGGCACTTTGCCCCGGTCTTCGGCGCTCATGAGGTGGACGGCGCGTTTTCCGGTCACGGCAAGCACGGGGCCGTTCTTCGTGAGGATGCGCACGCGGCGCCCGGACGGGATCACCAGGTCGTGCCCGCCGAGGAAGTCGAAGTAGAGGAAGCCTTTGTCGTCGATGTAGGAGATGATGAGCGCGATTTCATCAATGTGCCCCGCAAACATCACCGTGGGGCCGCCCTTTGGGTTCACGGTCGCGATGCGGTTGCCGAGGGCGTCCTTGGCATACGTGGCGGCAACGGGCGAGACGTGCCTGTCCACCACGGCTTGCGCCGCGAACTCGTGCCCGGTGGGCGATTTTGCCTCAAGCAGCTCGAGGAGAAACGCGGGCGCTGCGCCGGCGCCGGATTGCACGGAGGGGGTTGCCACGGATGCGGTCTTTTTTGACATGCGCGTGCTTCTGACAGCGGGGCGCGCCTGTGAAAAGAAAGAAAAAAGCTTTCCCGAAGTCCGCCCGCGCACACAATCGCCCGCGATCAGACTTTCACCATGAGCCACTATCGCATCCTTGTCGTCGAGGACGACGCCGCCATCAGGCGCGGCATGGCCGACACCCTCAAGTTCGTGGGCCATGACGTTCTCGAAGCCGCCACGGGCCCTGACGGACTCGCCGCCGCCCTTAACAACGAATACGACCTGCTCCTGCTCGACATCGTCCTTCCCGGCGGCGTCTCGGGCCTCGACATCCTCGGGCAGCTCCAAAACGAGCGCCCCGGCACGCCCGTCATTCTCCTCACCGCAAAGGGGGCGGAGGCGGACCGCGTCGCCGGACTCAAGCTCGGCGCCGATGACTACGTCGTCAAACCCTTCAGCGTAAAGGAACTCGTCGCGCGCATCGAGGCCGTCCTGCGCCGCAGCCCCGGGCGGACGCTCGACCGGCGCCACGTCGCCATCCCCGGCGGCACCGCGGATTTTGAACGCCGCCTCGTCCAGTTTGACAAAGGCGGGGAAACGCCCCTCACCGAGCGCGAATACGAACTCTTCCGCTACCTCGCCACGCACCCCGGGCGCATCATCACCCGCGATGAAATCCTGCAGCGCATCTGGAAACTCGACCCGCGCGCCGTCGAGACGCGCACCATCGACATGACCATCGCCCGCCTGCGCGACAAAATCCGCGACCGCAACTGCACCATCATCCAGACCATCCGCGGGCGCGGCTACCAGTTCACCGGCCCCCCCGCCCCTTAGCCGCACCGCCCGCCCATGACCCTCGGCACATGGACCCCCGGCAGCCGCACCCTGCGGCTCATCTTCGCCCTCTGCCTCATCCTCATCTTCTTCGCCCTCGGCTGGACAAGCGCCACCATGCTCCAGCTCGAAAAATCCGAGCACGCCACCCGCCAATACTACAGCCACCAGGACGACATCCAGACCGCCCTCCACAACGCCGCCGCAACCCTCCACCGCATCCTGTCCGGCGCCGACAGCCAGCCCTACTTCTACTACACCCCCGCCCATTACCCCTCCCGCCCCTACAACGACCAGCTCACCCCGCCCCTCCCCGGCGAACGCCTGCGCCCCTCCCCCTTTCTCGCCACCCCCAACCCCCTCGCCCGCCTCCACTTCACCGTCACCCCCCAAGGCATCATCTCCTCTCCCGAGGCGCCCCCGCCCGAATGGACACTCCCCGCCGCTTCCCCCAAGGCTGCCGACGCCCTCCGCCAGTTGCTTGAGAAACACCAAGGCATCGACTTTCACGCCGCTTACCTCCTCGCCGAACCATTGGGCACCACCGCCATTCACACCCCGTCACTCACCCCTGCCGACCCCGCCGCCCCCCTCCGCTTCACCGGCAACCTCACCCGCTTCCGCCCCACCTGGCTCGACAACGAACTCTACCTCCTGCGCCGCGCCAGCACCACGCACGGCGACATCCTCCAAGGCATCTGGCTCAACTGGGAGCACCTCCACGACACGCTCCAGGCCCACCTCGCCCCCCACCTGCCCAACGCCACGCTCCACCCCGCCACCGCGCATTCCGCCGACGGGCACATCCCCCTCCCTCCCTTCCCCCTCCACCTCATTCCCCCTCCACCGCCCCCCGTGTCCCCCACCCCCAACCCCCTCGTCCTCATCGCCGTATGGATGTTTGCCGCCCTCGCCATGGCCGGCTTGAGCGCCCTCTTCTTTGGCGCCGTCTCGCTCAGCGAACGCCGCGCCACCTTCGTCTCCGCCGTCACCCACGAACTGCGCACCCCCCTGACCACATTCCAACTCTACACCGAAATGCTCACCAGCCAAATGGTCCCCCCCGACGCCGTCCCGCACTACCACGCCACCCTTCACGCCGAGGCCACGCGACTCACCCACCTCGTCGAAAACGTCCTCGGCTTCGCCCGCCTCGAACGGGGCCGCGCCCTGCGCCGCGACGAGATCCTCACCACAGGGCAACTCCTCGCCCGCACCACCCAGCGTCTCGAAAAACACCTCGCCGCGCACCACATCACCTTCACCCACCAAGCCACCCCCGGCACCCTCCCCCTCGCCCTGCGCACCGACAGCACCGCCGTCGAACAAATCCTCTTCAACCTCGCCGACAACACCGCCAAATACGCCACCCCCGGCAACCCCAACCCCGCCGCCCGCCTGCACGTTTGCGCCGACGCCACCACGCTCCACTTCGAGTTCTCCGACAACGGCCCCGGCATCCCCCTCTCCGCCCGCAAAAAACTCTTCAAACCCTTCAACCGCTCCGCCGAGGAAGCCGCCGGAAAAAAACCCGGGGTCGGCCTCGGCCTCGCCTTCTCCCGCCAGCTCGCCCGCCGCCTCGGCGGCGACCTCACCCACCGCCCCACCCCCACCGGCTGCACCCTCCGCCTTCACCTCCCCCGGCACACCCCCCGCATCACAAACCCCGACGGCGCCGGCGCAGCAACCACCCCGCCACCTCATCCACCTCGGGATAACGAAAGCCCCGCCCCAAAATAAGAAAATACACCCCCGCCGACGCCACCACGACCCCCGCCAGCGCCACCGCCTCCACCACACCGCCGACCCGCCCCTCCACCACACCCCACGCCCCGTGCGCAAACACCCCCATCAACCCCGACGCCACCACGCACCGCGCCAGCGCCCCACCCAACGCCCCACCCCCGCCAACTCCCTCGCGCCGCGCCAGCACACGCCACAACACCGCGCACTGGAACACCACTGAGACCCAGTTCGCCACCGCCAGCCCCGGCGCCCCCCAGCACCACGCCAGCACCGGCGACAACACCAGGTTCACCCCAAACACCCACACCGCCACCCGCGCCTGCGAACGCACATCCCCCAGCGCATTCAACCCGCGCCCCACCAGCGCCAGCACCCCGTAAAACGGCGCCCCGGCGGCAAACACACGCAACACCGGCACCGTCGCCCGCGTCGCCTCCGCATCAAACTTCCCATGCTCGAACAACACCCGCACCACCGGCTCCCCCAGCACCATCAGCCCCACCGCCGCAGGAATGTTGATCGCAAAAATCAACCGCATCCCGTGCGCAAACTCACTCCCCAGCTCCCCGCGCCGCCCCGCCGCCGCGTGAACCGCCATGGCCGGAAAAATCACCGACGAGACCGCTATCGCAAAAACCCCTATCGGCAACTCCACCACACGGTTTGCCAAATAATAAACCGTCAACGACTGGTCGTCCAAATTCAACGCAAGGCACCGCGACACCAGAAAATTCACCTGCTGGACCCCCGCACCCGCCACCGCCGGCAAAAACAACCCGCGCAAGCGCACCCACGCCCCCGAGCCCTCCAACGAAAACCCCGGGCGCCACCCCTCGCGAGCCAGCGCCACCGCGGGCACCGCCAGCTGCAGCCCGCCACCCACCAGCGCCCCCGCGCACACCGCCACCGCCAGCGCCACCTCGTCCCGCGCCCCGCCCACCCACGCCCCGCCCACCGCGCCAATCATCGCCACGTTAAGCCACACCGCGCTCAAGGACGTCACCCCAAACCGCCCCAGCAAATTCAACGCCGCCGTGAACAATGCCGCCAGACACACCAACGGCATGTAAGGCAGGCACACCACCGTCAGCCCCGCCGCAATCCGGTGCCGATCCGCCACCGCCCCGAACTCCCACGCCGACACCGCCCACATCACCCCCATTCCAACCACCGTCAACCCCGCCATCAACAAGCCCATGCGCGAGCGCACCACGTTCAAAAAACGGAACGCCCTCCCGCGCCCCCCCTCCGCCAACTCCTCCGACATCACCGGCATCACCGCCGCCGTCAACGCCCCCTCTCCAAGCAGGCGCCGGAAAAGATTCGGCACCAGCAGCGCAAACAACACGCCCGACGCCACCGCCCCGCTCCCCAGCAAACCCACGATCAACTCATCACGCACCAACCCCAGCACCCGCGACCCCAAGGTCCCCCCTGCGGTAAGAAACATGTTTTTATAATGAGAGCGCGGAGCCATTGTTGATGAAAACATCACCCACTAAGCCCGCCCCCACCCAAACGCCAGAGCGAAGCATTGCGCGGGCCGTGGGGACACGCCAAGAGGCGCACCCGGTTCAGGGCGCGCCTCCTTTTTAAATCCAAGCTGAATGGTGAAATCGTCCTTAGATGAGCGGCGTCGAACCGGGAATCGGGACCTCGACTTTTGGCGCCTTGCCGAATGCATACTCGGGGGGAGTCAGGTCGAGCTTGGAGGCATCGCTGAGCCACTTGTAATTGACCTCCTTGCCAGTGTAGGCGGAGACACGGCCCAAAATCGCAGTCATCGTGGACTCGGCGACAGCGCGCGCCTCGTTCAACGGCTTGCCGCTGCGGATGGCGTTGAGAAGGTCAACATGCTCCTGTTCGTATGCATTGCGCCCGCGCCCGCCGAAACGCCATTCGTCCTTGCCCTTGATCCTGATGCGCCCGCTGGGCAGCGCGGTGCCAAGGGTGCCGACGAGGTTTTCGTTAACACGGTGGTTGGTGTTGTTCGCCTGGCGGCAGAAGCTCTGCACGCGCACGCCGTTGGCGTATTCAAACTCGACGGAGAAGTGGTCCCACGCGTCACCATACTTGGCGTCGGTGCGGCGCTGGCGTCCGCCCATGCCAAAGGCCTTGATCGGGGGACCGCCAAGGGCCCAGTTGATGATGTCGATGTTGTGAACGTGCTGCTCGACGATGTGGTCGCCGCTGAGCCATGTGAAGTAGAGCCAGTTGCGAATCTGGTATTCCATGTCCGTCCACTCGGGATTGCGCCCGCGGTGCCAGAGTTCGCCGCCAACCCAATAACATTGGGCGGCAACGATGTCACCGATGGCGCCGTCCTTGACGCGCCGCATGGTCTCGATGTAGGAGCGTTCGTGGCGGCGCTGGGTGCCGGCGACGATGGAGAGTTTTTTCTGCGCGGCAAGCTCGCCCACGGCGATGACCTTGCGGACGCCGGCGGGATCGACGGCAACGGGCTTTTCGGCAAAAACGTGCAGCCCTTTCTCAATTGCCGCCTCAAGGTGCAGGGGACGGAAGCCGGGGGGAGCGGTGAGGATGACGATGTCCACGCCGGAGTTGATGACGTCCTTGTAGGCGTCAAAACCGCTGAAACTGCGTTCCTTGGGGACGTTGAAAGTTTTGCGGGCCTTCTCGGTGACGTCGGGAAAGATATCACCCACGGACCAGATTTTGACATCCTTGCCTGCGCTGAGGATGTTTTTGGCGGCGCCGATGCCCCGCCCGCCGGTGCCGATGACGCCGACTTTCAGGGTGTCGTCAGCGCCCGCGGCAAACGCATTGACGGGCACGCTGGCGAGGATGGGGAGAGTGGCGACCGTGGCACAATTGCCAAGGAACGAGCGCCGTGACGGGTTGTTTGCTGTGTTGGTGGACATGTGTTTTTGAGTGAGTTGTTTGTTTTTGGTATGGTTTCGTTTCCGTCCCGGCAATGGTTCTGCGGCGGGTGCGCAACCCGGGGACGGCGAGAACGGTGAGATTGTTTTTTTCGCGTTTTGTTCCCTTGAAAAAAATCATCGCCCGCGCGCGGGCATGGAAATAGACGCAACGGTTTTTCCCATGTCCGGTCTTTGCGCCTATCATCCGTTTCCGGTGCCGTCGCGCGCGCAGGAAATCACCCTCTCGCCCAGCGAGAGCGCGCACCTTGCACGGTCGTTGCGGGCGCAGGCGGGGGAGAGTGTTCGCGCGTTTGACGGCAACGGGCGGAGCTGGTTCGGGAGCGTTGCGCGGGCGGACGCGGGCGCGCTCGTGATGCGTGTCGAGTCCGCCCGGCAGGTCGAGCCTCCACGCCCCGTGCTCGCCCTCGCGCAGGTGTTGCCCAAGGGCGGGCTGATGGACGACATTGTGCGCGCCGCCGTCGAGATTGGGGCCGGGGAGATCCATCCGCTTTTTTCCGGGCGTTGTGAAGTCAAGCTCGACGCCGCCCGGGCGGAGGCGCGGGTCGGGCGCTGGCAGGGGATCGCCATCGAGGCGTGCAAGCAGTCGGGCAATGCATTTCTGCCGAGCATTGCAACGCCGGTGGCGTTGAAAACCTTTCTGGGCGCATTGCCGCCCGCGGCGTTCCTCTTTGCGGGCAGCCTTGAGGCGGACGCCGTGGAGTTGGCACGCCTTCCGGCGGGCGAGGTGGCGTCGGGAAATCCCGGACGGCTCGTCCTGTTCATCGGTCCGGAAGGGGATTTTTCACCGGAGGAATATTCCCTCTTGCGCCGGCATGGCGTGCGCGGGGTGCGTCTCGGCAACCATGTTTTGCGCGTGCCGACGGCGGCACTCTACGGGCTCGCCGCACTCGATCAACTGCGCCAACGGATGGGTTGAGGGGCGGACGCCCGTGGCGGCAGGATCGTTTGCCGGGTTTGGAGAAAATCCGTTCGCTGCCTTGTGCCGGACATCCTCCGTCGGCAACGCCACCGCTCCGGGTTGGTTTCGGAATATCGTTTCATTCCGGAACGCCTGCGGGACCTCCCGTAAAAATCGCGGAACAAAACCAGGCGGGACTGTCTCACCACGGCTTTCATTCACTACCATGAAGTCATCCCATCATTCCACCACGAAAGCGCACGCTTTCGGAAAATCCGCCCTTTTCGCCGCCGCTCTTTCAGCGGCCAGCGTCTGCGGGCTCCAAGCCGACGACACCGTCACGGGAACCCGCGAGTTCAAGGAAGCCAAGGAACTTGACGGCGAAGGCACGCTCTGGATCGCGCGCGATTCCGTGCTGAAGTTCACCGGTGAAAAGGCCACGATTGAGCGCATCATCGAGATCCAGCCCTCCGGGCGGCGCCGCCACGGCTTTGGCATCATCGAAGTTGCCAACCCCAAGGCGGAGCTCACCGTGAAGGTGCTCCTCGGCAACAACGAATACGGAGTGTTCCGCCGCACCGAAAAACGCGGCCCCGGCACCCTCATCCTTTCCGGGGACGAGGACAACAGCGGCGCCAAGCTCGTCGTCCGCGAAGGCACGGTCGTCCTCGCCAAGGCCAGCGACAACGGCACCCACGCCCAGGGCGGCACCGGATTTCTCGAAATCTACGGGGACAAGGAAAAGGGCACCCTCGGCACCCTCCGCATCGGGGGCACGGGAGGCGATCAGATCGCCGATGACGGCAACATCATCATTAACGGCGGCGTCCTCGACTGCAACACCCACGCCGAGTCGGTCAACTCCCTGAGCGCCACCGACGCCACTTTCCAGTTCGCCTTTGGCGGGGCTGCGGGCAAGACTGGCACGCTCTCCGTGACCGGGGAGGAAGCCTTCTCCGCAAAGGGGAAAAACACCGTCGTCCTCGCCAGCGCCAGCTCATGGGCCGCCGGCAGATACGATCTCTTCGTCGCGAGCGAGGAAATCCCCAATGACTACTTCAAAACCTTCAGCCTGAGCGACGTTCCGAATGGGAAACTTGAGCTCGACGCCAAGAAGAAGACCATCCAGCTGGTCATCGAAAAGAAGTAATCGCGTGCCTCTTTTCGCCACGGCGAAAATGCCCGCCGCAAAAACACCCCCGGTCGAAACACCGGGGGCGTTTTTTTCCAAGATATCAGCAAGGACGCCGCCGCGCGCCTCATTCCCCTTGCAAGCGCTGGCGAAGCCGCGCCTTCAACTCCTCCAATCCCAAACCGCCAAGGCAGGAGACCGGAAGCACCTCCACCTTGTGCCTTCGCTTGAAAGCCGTGAGATTCCGCGCCGCCGCCGGAACATCCATCTTGTTCGCCACAACCAAACGGGGCTTCCCCGCCAACGCCTCCGAGTAAAGCTCCAGCTCGCGCGACAGGCACGCATAGTCTTCCGCCGGTTTGCGCCCGTCCACACCCGCCATGTCGATCAGGAACAACAGCAGACGGCACCGCTCGACATGGCGCAAAAACTCATGCCCCAGACCCCTGTTCTCGTGCGCCCCCTCGACAAGCCCGGGGATGTCGGCAAGGAAAACGCGTCCGTCCTCCATCTCCCCGTAATGGATGACCCCCACGTTCACGTGCAGCGTCGTGAACGGATACGCCGCCACCTTCGGATGCGCGTGCGTAAGGCGCCCCGTCAGCGTGGACTTGCCCGCGTTCGGGAATCCCACGAGGCCGACGTCGGCAATCGTCTTCAGCACAAGGCGGAAGTCTCCCGTCCGCCCCGGCTTGCCCGGCGTCGTCTTGCGCGGCGCCTGGTTTACGGAGCTCTTGAAGTTGATGTTGCCCAACCCGCCGCGCCCGCCTTCAAGCAAAACCACGCGTTCCCCGTGCGCGACGACCTCCGCGACCACGCGACCCGTCTCCAAATCCACCACCTGGGTCCCCGGAGGCAGGGGCAGGATGCAATCCGCCCCGTTCGCGCCATGCCGGTTGCGGCCCGCGCCCGGCGTCCCGTTTTTGGCATTCCAATGGGGCTGGAAACGATACTTGGACAAGTCGCCCTCGTTCTCGTCGCACACGAGGACAACGTCCCCGCCCCGTCCCCCGTCCCCACCATCCGGCCCGCCTTTCGGGATGAATTTTTCGCGACGGAAACTGAGGCAGCCACTCCCGCCGTCACCAGCCCTGAGAAAAACATTTGTCTCGTCTATGAACATGCCGCCAAGGAAATGAAATCCGGCGGCGGCGAAACAAGAAACTTCGCGCGCCCGCAATGTCCGCCCGGGACGTGCCCGCCCGGGCGAAGTTTGTTTTTGCGCACGGCTCCCGCGCCCACATGCTGGGGCGGATTTTCACCCTTTCGCGCCTTCGAGACCATGCCCGCAACAATCCTCTCCTCCGACACTTTTGCCACACAGGCCAACGCCACCGCAGCGCCCGCGCTTGCCGCGCTCAAGCGTGAGGGATGGGAACGGTTCCAATCACTCCCATGGCCGTCGCATGACGATGAGCGGTGGCGTTTTGCGACCATCGCCCCGGCCTCGGACATTGGTGCGTTTGCGCTGCCATGCGCCCCCGACACCGCCCTGGCGGCGGCGCTTGAGGCGCGCTCGTGCCTTGTCAGGACGGTGGCGGCGAAGCTTGTTTTTGTGAACGGGCACCCCTCCGGTGGCATCGCCACGGATGCCCGGCTCGCGGCGCGCGGAGTCGTTTTTGAACCGCTGGACGAGGCCATGCGGCGGCGTCCCGGATGGGTCGCGGAGCACTTGCTCAAGGCTGGCGCGACGCTCGGGAGTGAGAAGTTGCTCGCGCTTCATCAGGCATACACCCAGGGCGGATACGTTTTGCACGTTCCCGACGGCGTCACCCTTGAACACCCGGTCGCGGTTTACCAATGGCACACGGGAGACGGCGTGGCGGTTTTCCCCCATGCGCTCATCGTGGCAGGGAAAAATTCGCGCGTGGACGTGGTTGATTTTCACCTCTCGGCGGACGCCACCGGGAGCATACTGGCAGTGTCCGCCGCGGACATTTACGCGGGGGAGGGCGCGCGCGTTTCGCGCACCGTCGTCCAGCAATGGAGCCCGCACGGGATATCGCACCAGATCGACAACGCGAGCGTCGAACGCGGCGGACAGGCGGTTTCCATCTCGGTGAATCTCGGGGCCAGGCGCGCGCGCATGGAAAATGCCGTCCGCCTCGACGGCACCGGCGCGGATGCGCGGCTCTACGGGTTGACGGTGGCGGAGGGCAGACAGGAGTTTGACCAGCGCACCCTGCAAATCCACAACGCCGGGGGCGCGACATCGGATTTGCTCTACAAAAACGCCCTGCTGGATTCGGCGCGAACCCTGTTCTCGGGACTCATCCGCGTGGCGCCCGGCGCCCAGGGGACGGACGCGTATCAGACAAATCGCAACCTGCTGCTCTCTCCGGACGCCGAGGCCAACTCACTGCCGGGACTGCAAATCGAGGCCAACGACGTGAAGTGTTCCCACGGCGCGACAACGGGCCAGCTCGACCCCGAGGAGCTTTTTTACATGCGCGCACGGGGCATCCCCAAGGACGCGGCGCACGAGCTGCTCGTATTCGGATTCTTCGAGGAAATCATCAACAGGGTGGCAAACCCGGAGCTCGCCACCGCACTGCGCGAGTTCGTCCAAGCGAAATTTCAACACACGACCGCCCGAAGCTGCGCCTGCTACTGGTGCACCGTGCTGCGCACAACCGCATAGGGGAAAAATCCCGGCGGCGCGAACAGGCCCGCGTCACCGCGTCAAAGGCGCCAGCTGCTCACGACACCACCTGCCATTCTGCAGCGTGACCGCATCGGGATCGCCCACCGCGGCATGGCACTCGTCCTCGCAAACAATCCACCCCTCGTAATCGCGCAACACCAGCCACTCCGTAATCTGGTGAAAATCCAATTTGCCCGAACCCATTTGGGCCCAAGGCTCGGGCCCGTTCCCGGAAAAGTCCTTGTAGTGGACATGGTTAACAAGATGCGCCCACTTGCTCATCGTGGCGATGACGTTCATCCCGCCACGCGCAATGTGCCCGACGTCCGGCGTCCAGCCCGTGACAGCGGGATCAAGACTGTTCAGCACAACATCGTAGTCCTCCTGCGTGCGAATAATGGAATGCGGGGGACTGTTGGGGTGGAAACTGCAAACAATGCCGGCATCCGCGGCGCGGCGCGACACGGCGTTGACATTCCTGGCAAGATTAAGACGCCGCTCCTGCAACTGGTGGCGCCCGCAGGGGCGTTGAACGGTGCCAAGGCGCGCACCGGGGAAATGCCCAAGCATGGCAATGGCATGGTCCGCCGCCGCACGCTCGGACTCGGACTCACGCTCCCCATTCCACCCGCAAGTCAACGACAGCGCGGCAAGCGTAAGCCCATGCGCCGCAAGCGCGGCCTTGAGCCTGAGCGGATCCTTGAAATCGCCGAGCCAGTAACCGGGAACATTCTCAAGCACCATCGGCTCGATGCCGTCAAAACCGGCCTGCGCGGCAACCCTTATCATGTGGTCCAGCCGATTATCGTAAGCAGCGCCGCTTCCCTGCATGAACCAGGTGTAAACCTCGGACGCGTATTGGATTTTTTTTGTGTCAGACATAATTGCGATAAACTGGGTTGTTTGAAAATTTCACGAATCCCCTCGGGCGTCCTCCGGCGCTTTTTCCGATGACGCAATGACAACCGCCCCCAGCAACGCCGCCGTCAACAAAACCCCCGTCAACAACAACGCCACCGCATAGTCACCACTCATCAACAACAGCCCGATCCGCCGCACCGGCAGCACAGGAGCCCCCGCAACACCACCCCCGAACGACGCCGCGCCGATTGCCGGAACGACCACCGCCAAAACCAACGACGCCACCCCGACCGACCCACCCACCCGCAACAACGCCGCCCGCCGCCCACCCTCAACCTCAACCTCAACCTGCCGTGTCAGCATCACCGCAAACAACGCCACCACGGACACCGCGCCCACGTAAACAAGCACCTGCGCAAAGGCCGCAAACTCCGCCCCGGCCCACAAATAAAACGCCGCCACCCCGACCCACGCCACCGACAGCAAAAGGGCGCAATGCACGACATTCCTCAAAAACAACGCCACCGCCGCCACCACAAAGGCAGGCACGGCAATGGCAAACAACGACACAAGGACTGGATCAATCTCCGGCATGGCATCAAAACACTCCGCGCACACGGACAGCATTCACGCCCGTTAACAACAACAAAAAAACACGCCGCAAAAACCGCTTGCCAACACCACCCCGCCCGCACAGCCTCCGCCCCCCGTTTTTTCGACGGCGCACGGAAACCCGCGCGGCGCCGGAAAACCAACGCAACAACCAACAAATAACCAATAAACAACCTCAACCCTGCGCCGAGCAAGGCCGCAGGTCATCATCAAAAAACATGGCATCAGAAACTATGGAAAAACTGCTCAGTGAGAGCAACTTCGGCCCCCTCAAGGCCGGAACCATCATCAGGGGCATCATCACGGAAATCCGGCAAAACGACGTCATCGTGGACATCAACGGCAAGTCCGAGGGAGTCATCCCCCACAACGAATTTCCCGACATCAGCGCGATCCAAATCGGCGAGGAAATCGAGGTCTTCCTCGAAAAACTTGAGGACCGCAACGGCAACCCCGTCGTCTCCTACGACAAGGCCCAGCAGAAGAAAAACTGGGAAAACATCGCCGCCAACTGCACCGAAGGCTCCGTCGTCCAAGGGCGCGTCAAAGCCAAGGTCAAGGGCGGGCTCATCGTCTCCGTCGGCGTGGACGCCTTCATGCCCGCCTCCCAGATCGACGTGCAGCCCCCGAAAAACCTGGAGCAATACGTCGGGCAGACCTACGACTTCAAAATCATCAAGATCAACGCCGAGCGCAAAAACATCGTCGTCTCCCGCCGCGAACTCATCGAGGAGCAACGCCACGAAAAACGCCGCGTCCTCCTCGACGAAGTCAAGCCCGGCACCAAGCGCAAAGGCGTCGTCAAGAACATCACCGACTACGGCGCGTTCGTGGATCTGGACGGCCTGGACGGCCTCCTCCACATCACCGACATGAGCTGGGGCCGCGTCTCGCACCCCAGCGAGCTCCTCAAGGTCGGCGAGGAAATCGAAATCATGATCATCGAGGTGGATCGCGACCGCGAACGCGTCTCGCTCGGCCTCAAGCAATGCACCACAAACCCCTGGGAAAACATCGAGCGCAAATTCCCCGCCGGCACCCGCATCAAAGGCAAGGTCGTCAACCTCGTCAATTACGGCGCATTCCTCGAAATCGAGCAGGGCGTCGAAGGCCTCGTGCACGTCTCCGAACTCAGCTGGACAAAACGCATCTCCAAACCCAGCGAAGTCCTCAAGGTCGGACAGGAGCTCGAAGCCGTCGTCCTCAACGTCAACAAGGAAGAGCAAAAAATCTCCCTCGGCCTCCGCCAGCTCGAAGCCAACCCATGGGACATGGTGCGGCACAACTACCCCGCCGGCGCGCGCGTCCGCGGCAAAGTCCGCAACCTCACCAACTTCGGCGCCTTCATCGAGCTTGAGGAAGGCATCGACGGCATGGTGCACGTCTCCGACCTGAGCTGGACACGCCACATCAACCACCCGGGCGAAATCCTCAAGAAAGGCGAGGAAATCGAAGCCATCGTCCTCGACGTGGATGTGGACCAGCAACGCATCTCCCTTGGCATCAAACAAACCCAGGACGACCCATGGGCCGACATCGACCGCAAATACCGCATCGGCGACATCGTCGAAGGCAAGGTGACAAAGATCACCAACTTCGGTGCCTTCGTCGAGCTCGACAGCGAGATCGACGGCCTCGTGCACATCTCGCAAATCGGCGAGGAGCATGTCGAAAAAATCAAGGACTTCCTCAAGATCGGACAGCAAGTCTCCGCGCGCGTGATCAAAATCGACCACGAGGAACGCCGCATCGGGCTCTCCATCAAGGCCGCCAATTACGACAGCGCGCAACTCCAGGCCGAAATCAACGCCTTCGACCGCATCAAGTCCCACACAGGGAACACCGGCACCGGCGCCAGCAACACCGACAACAACAACACCGACATCAACAACCTCGGCGCCCTCCTCGACAAAGCCGAGAACGTCCCGCAACAATAACAGGACGCGCAACCCACCAGAAAGACCGGCGTGCAAATCCCACGCCGGTTTTTTTGCGCCTCAACCCCCGCAAACCCCCGCCAACGCCACCGCATGACGCTGCCGCACAGCCTCGAAAAGACACACCGCGCCCGCCACGCCAACATTGAGCGAATCCGACAACCCAAACTGCGGAATGCAAATCCGCTCAACCCCCCGCCCCGGAACGCCGCCACAAAACCAACCCTCCGACAAACCATCCTTTTCGCTCCCCAACACCAACGCCACCGCGCCACGAAAATCCGCCTCCCAATAGACCCTCCCCGCCCCCGGCGCCGCCGCGAACACCGCATACCCCCCCGCCCCAAGAAACGCGCGCACCTCGGCCACGGACGCCACCGCGCACGGCATCGAGAAAAGCGCACCCTGCGAAGCACGCACAACATTCGGATTGAAAATGTCCACCACCGCATCGCAACAAATGACCGCCGCGCACCCCGCCGCGTCCGCCGTCCGCAGGAGCGCCCCCAGATTGCCCGGTTTCTCGACCCCCTCCACCACAAGCACGAGCGGCGGCCCCTCCAATCCCCCCCGCAGCACCACTCCCCCCAACGCCACCGGCCACATCCGCGCCACCCCCATCAAACCATCCGCGCCCTCGCGCCCGCTCACCTTTTCAAAAACACCCGCGCTGACCTCAAACACAGGAACCCTCCCCCTGCGCGCCTCCCCAACCAACGCCACCGCCGCGGAAGCATTCTTGAAAAACCCCGGACAATAATAAATCCCATCCACAATGCCGCCCCGCGCACCAGCCCCCAGCGCCCGCGACAATTCGCGCAAACCCTCCACAAGGAACAACCCCGCCTCCCGCCTCCCCGCGCGCTCGCGAAGCCGGGACAAGGCCAGAACACGAGGATTCTGCCTGCTGGTGATAACAGGACGGACGCCACCGACGGCATTCTCATTGCTACTCATGGGCAAACCACAAAACACATCCCCAACCACACAGCAATCAGTCAAATTCCCCACCCCGTCCACACACACCAACCCACCGCGTCCAGATTGGTCTTCAAAGAAGAGGCACGGGTGTTTCTCTCACCCGTGCCCTGCTTATTTTCACACAACAAGCCTTTTGAAGCTTAAGCTTTGCGCCGCCGTCTCAACACCGCCAAGGCCACCGCCCCGAGGCCGCCGATCAAGGCATAGGTCGAGGGCTCCGGGATGGCGCGCGCGACGAGGTAGGTTTGCCAGATGCCGATGCCACCCGTGTCGTAGGCGATGTCAAACACCTGCCCGGTATCCGCCACTACTGGATCCGACCCCCACAGTCCGTCAACAGGAAGTCCTTCAAGAATCAAGATCTGGTCTCCCACCGCAAATTCGCCCGTGGCCTCAATCACCAACACAGCCTCCCCGGTAATGTTAACATTGCCAGAGTTGCTGAGTATGATTTTCCCATTGGTGCCCGCCGGGCTCACGGTGATTGCGAACTCCGCATCCCCAGTGATATCAAAGCGAGTAGCGACCGATATCTGGCTCTCATGGTCAATGAGAAGTTGTGCCCCGGCTCTCATCTCCAGATTATTGACACCCATGAAACCGCCTTCGGTCAGCTCAACACGCCCGTTAACAGCAACGTGAAGCGTCCCGGCATGAACAGATGTGGCGACGACGTCGCTTACAATCAACTCGCCAGAACCATTGGAAGAACCCCCGACGGTAATTGCATTGGATACATACACCTTGGAAGCAGAGCCTGATATCTCCACATAACCTATTCCGGTATAAGTGCCAATCTCAAGCGAGATGGTCTCAACCTTGCCGTCGAGAACATTAAAGTGCCCAGTGCTAAAGGTTCCGACCTCGATACCTCCGCTCGCAATGAACTCCCCGCCTTCGTAAACATTGAGCGTGCCCGGCCCGTCCCAGCCAATCCGGCCCGTGCGCGCAAGCTCAAGCACGCCACCATTCCAAATATTGACGAGCGCCTCACCACCAATGAGCGGCCCGATATAAGCATCATCGATGATTCCACCCATGAGGGGATGGAAAAAAGGAGCATAAATGTCTGTCACTCCGGCTGCTGGGGACCAGTCATCGACCGCGTTGGCGGCGGGCGGGCTCGCAAGGGTGAAAGTTGCCGCGGCGGCGGCAAGGGTGAGTGTTTTGAGGGTTATGGATGTTGTTTTCATTTTTTTGTCTGTTTGGTTGGTTGTTTTGGTTGAGAAAAAAGGGTTTTATGCCTCCGGTTCCGGCTCTGGTTCTGGCTCCGGTTGCGGTTGCGGGGACGGGGGCGGTGTTTTTTTGGGGAAACGTTGGGAAATGACCCTCTGGTAGTGCGTCACCACGGCGTTGAGGGCGTTCACGGCGGCATCCAGCGTCCCGGGGAGCGTGCGACGGGGCCAAAAAAATTCCCGCGCTCCTTCGAACGCGTGCGATGGGGGCGGACAAGGTTTTCTGGAGCCTTCTTCCTCTTTAACAGAGGGAAACTCAGAATCGTGCTCGAAGCGGCAGGGGGGGGTCGAGTGACCTCGACGGGACATTGTCGCGCTACGCGCGATTCCGCCTACGGCAGGGCGCGGTGCCCGCGCAGTCATTGACCGGCTGCGCCGGTTTCCGCCTACGGCGGGAGGTTCCGCAAACGGAGCTGCTGCACGCGAGGTGAGTCCGGTAAACGGAACGGCGACTTCAGTCGCCGCTCCGCCAACAACAAAAGCGACGGCAAAGGCGGCGGCATAAGTGAAAGCGTTGTTGGCGTGGGTGGACATGGCGGTGTTGTTGACGGGGGGTGAAAACGAATGGGGAGGGGGAGATAGATGTTCGCGGCACGCTGCAATGCCAACACTGGTGGTTGCAATTTATGTGGAGTTGGAAATGCTGCGCGGCTTCTTTTTTGGTTTCACGATGAGTTTTCTTCTTCCTTGGACAATTTACCTGAGCTTTGCCGGCGCGGTGGTGACGTGGTTCGCGGGGGCGCAGTCCGCCGCACGGGCGCGGTGGTGCGCGCTGGGGACGATGGTGGCGACGCTGGGGATTTCGCTCGTGGCGGCGTGGGGGTTTGTGCCGGTGGCGTCGCCGCAGTCCATGGTCAATATCGGGTGGCTGGGAGACTGGGCGCGGTTTCACCTTGCCGTGGATGGGATAAGTCTGGCGCTGGTGTTGCTCACGGGAGTGGCGGGTGTGGCGGGTGTGTTGTTTTCGTGGGATGTGGAGCGGCGGGCGGGCGATTTCTTCGCGCTTTTCCTGCTGCTTCTCTGCGGGGTTTACGGGGTGTTTTTGAGCGCGGATGTGTTTTTGCTGTTTGTGTTTTATGAGATCGCGATTGTGCCCAAGTATTTTCTGGTGGCGGCGTGGGGCTCGACGAACCGGGAGTATGGGGCGATGAAGCTGGTGTTGTATTCGTTCGCGGGGAGCGCGCTGGTGCTGGCGGGGTTGGTGTGGATGAGCGCGGTGGGGACGCGGACCTTGCCTGTGTTTGATCTGGCGGGGTTTGTGGAGTGCGGGAGGATGCTTCCGGTGGCGTTGCAGGTGCCGCTGTTTGCGTTGATGTTCACGGGGTTTGCGGTGCTGGCGGGGATGTTCCCCTTTCATACGTGGGCGCCGACGGGGCATGTGGCGGCGCCGACGGGGGCGTCGATGTTGCTTGCGGGGGTGGTGATGAAGCTGGGTGCGTATGGGTGCCTGCGTGTGGCGTTGCCCGCGTTTCCGTTGGGTTTTGGGGTGTTCCAGCCGGTGATCGCATGGCTGGCGGTCGCGGGGATCGTGTATGCGGGGCTGGTGGCGCTGGTGCAGCGGGATTTCAAGTTCGTCATCGGGTATTCGAGTGTGAGCCACATGGGGTTTGTGCTGCTTGGGCTGGCGGCGGCCTCGCCGCTGGCGTTGGGCGGGGCGGTGCTGCAGATGTTTTCGCATGGTGTGGTGGCGGGGCTGTTGTTTGGCGTGGTGGGGCGGATGGTGTATGGGCGGACGCATTCGCGGGATTTGCAATGGTTGCGGACGCTGCCGTTGGCGCGGTTGATGCCGTTCGCGGCGGTGGTGTTTGCGCTGGCGGCGATGGCCTCGATGGGGATGCCGGGGTTTAGCGGTTTTCCGGCGGAGCTGGCGATCTTGTCGGGAGTGTGGCGGCAGGAGCCGGTGTGGGCGCTGGCGGCGGTGGTTGGGATTCCGGTTGGGGCGGCGTTTATGCTGCGGGCGCTGCAGCTGGCGTTTCTTGGCGGGGATGGCGGGGGGGGCGGAGTGCGCTTTGCGCCGGTGTCGCTTCCGGAAAAGGTGGGGGCGGGGTTGTTGCTCGGGGTGAGCGTGGGGGTGGGGTTGAGGCCGGATGTGCTGACGGGCTGGATCGCGCCGGCGCTGGAATCGCCGTGGTTTGATCTTGTGAGAAACGGGGGTGCGCAATGAGTTTCCTGTTTGCGCCGCCATTGGTGCCCGAATTCGCAAGGGCGTTTGTGCCCGAGATGGCGTTGGTGGCGGGGGCGTTGATGGTGCTTGGCGCGGACTTGTCGGTGGGCCGGGGCAAGGCGTTGCGGTGGCGTGTGGGATGCGCGGCGGCGCTGGGGGTTGTCTCCGTGGCAGGCGCGCTGGCGGGGTTGCTGCTGGTTGGGAATGAAGGCGGGGCGGCGGCGGTGTTCAAGGTGTCGCGTGTCGCGGTGGCGGGATTGGGCGGGCTGGCGGTGCTGGTGTTGGGCGGGACTTCGCGGGTGCGCAATCCTGCCGAGCAGGTGGCGTTGATGTTGTTCGCGCTGGCGGGGCTTTTGTTGATGATCGTGGCAAAAAGCTTGCTGACGATATTTCTGGCGCTGGAGCTGGCGGGGTTGTCGCTCTATGTGCTGGCTGGATTTGACAAGGCGCGGCGCGAGTCGGCGGAGGCGGGATTGAAGTATTTTCTTTTTGGCGGGATGGCGGCGGCGTTCCTGTTGTTTGGTTTTAGTTTGCTTTACGGGTTGACGGGGGCGGTGGACTTGGAGGCGGTGCGGAGGGGGATCGCGGAGGGACCGGGGGGGGGAAACCGGGAGTTGCTGGCGGTGGCGGGAATGATGGTGTTCGTTGGCCTGGCCTACAAGACGGCGCTGGCGCCGTTTCATCACTGGGCGCCGGATGTCTATGCCGGGGCTCCGGCGGCGTCGGGAGTGTTGATCGCGTCGGCGTCGAAGGTGGCGGGCTTTGTGCTGATGCTGCGGCTCTGGGAGGCGTTCGGTGTGCCGGGGGCGACAGTGCTATGGGTGCTTGCCGGGTGCTCGATAGTGGCGGGCAATGCGGTGGCGCTGGCGCAGGGGAATGTGCGGCGTTTGCTGGCGTATTCGGCGATTGCCCACGCGGGGGTGATGGTGATGTCCGTGGCGGCGGGGCATGTGCCCGTGCTGGAGTTTTACGCGGTGACTTACGGGCTGGCGACGGCGGGAGCGTTCGCGGTGGTGGCGGTGGTGGAGGCCTCGGGACGGTGCCGGGAGATCTCGGATTTGAACGGGCTTTGGAAACGGTCGCGATTGCTGACGGCGTGCCTGATGGTCTGTGTGCTTTCATTGGCGGGTGTGCCCCCGCTGGCGGGGTTCCTTGGGAAGTTCCGGGTTTTCGCGCAAGTTCTGGCGCGATACGGGAGCGGAGGCGCGGCGTTCTGGATGGTGCTTCTGGCGGTGGCCTCGAGCGCGGTGGCGTTGTATTATTACCTGCGTATCCTGAAAGCGGCGTTTGTGTGCGACCCGGCGCCGGGGGCGGAGGCAAAGATCAAGACGCCGGTGGCGGCGGCGGTGGCGCTGGTGGCGGCGTCGGTGGCATTGGTTGCGCTGGGCGTGGCGCCGTGGTTGCTGGAGCAGCTCGCGTCCCTGTGAACCGACGTCCTGTCGCGGGCTGCGGCGGTGGCGGTCAAATCCACTTTTTCCGGCGGAAATAAACGAGCATCCCGATGGCAAACGCGAGCATGACCGCGATGCAGACGAAGTAACCGTATTGGGTTTTGATCTCGGGCATGTTTTCAAAATTCATCCCGTAGATCCCCACGACGAATGTCAGCGGGATGAAGATGGAGCTCATGACGGTGAGGACGCGGATGATGTCGTTCGTTTTGCGCTCCTGCAACATGTGGTGGTAGTCCTGCAAGTCCTGAAGGATGACGCGGGCGTGCTCGACGCGGTCTCCGGCACGCAGGACGTGGTCGTTGAGGTCGCGCAAATACACATCGTCGAGCCCGGAGAGAAGTTCGTGGTCGAGGAGGCCCAGCGTGCGCATCGCCTCGCGCATGGGGTATGCGACACGGCCCAGCCGGACGACGATCCGCTTGAGGTGGTAAACCTCATCAATGTTCAAGTTCTCATGCTGGGTGAGGAACTTGTCCTCAATCTCGCCAATGGCGTCCTCGATCTCCTCGGTCAGGAAGAGCATCCGGTCAACGAGCGTGTCGATCAGCGAATAAAAGAGGTAGCCGGTGCCGAGCTTGCGTATGCGGCCCGTGTTTTCCTTCAGGCGCCGCTCGATGGCCTCGAAGACGAGCTCGTTGCTCTCGTGAAAGGAGATGACGAAGGTGGGCGCGGCGATGATGGAAATCTGCTGCCCGCGCGGTTCCACCTCGGGCGGGGAATCAGACTCGGAGCCGGCAATGAGAGAACAGGAGCCGGAGTCCTCCTCCCCGCCGGAGGTCTGGACATCCTCGAATTTGAGGCGAACGCCACGCGTGATGGCGAGCAGCATGTCGCCGTATTCATCCACCTTGGTGCGCGACCAGACGGCAAGCACGTCCTCTTGCGCGAGCATGGGAATATTGAATATGGCGCCCATCATGTGGACGATCTCCGGATCGGTGAGCCCCATCATCTGGATCCACGTCACGCCGGGCCGGTCCGCATAGGCGGGGACACGGTCAATGTCGGAAAATTCCTCCACCGTGCACGTGGTCTCGTTATAACAGATGACGCGGAAGCGCGTCGGCCCCTCGCTTTCAAAGGGACTGGAGGCGGGAAGCTCGCCGGGGGCGCGCCCGATTTCGCTGGGGTCGTGCTCGGAGGCGTCGGCGGAGAACGGGAGCGGTTGTGCGATGTTTGCGGAAGGCAACGGCGCGCGGTCGTCATCAAAACCGTGTTTTTCCTTGGCGGCATTGATGCGTTCATTGGCGAATTGCAGCGAGCGTTGAAGCGCGCGGCGGCGGCGGTCAGAACGGCGACTCATGGGGACGGAGGTTGCCCGAACCCGTCCGGAAATCAAAGGCGAAAAATCTGTCCGGTTTGCCCGGGGCGGCGGCAGGGGGCGGCGCGCTGTTTTTTCATTTCCAGACGAGATGCCAGGTCGTCCCGGTCGTCTCGTCCGCGACACGAAATTCGACCCCGTTGCGTATTTCGCGACGAAGCGTTTCCATTGTGTAAAGGGTGGCCTTCGGCTCCTCGGCCTTGCGCGTCGCGTTAATGGCGCGAAGCAGGCGATCAAGCATCGCCTGTGTTTCGACGCGTCCCGAACGGCCCGTTTGCGAGACGATGAAATCTTTCTCCGGATACTTGTTCCCCGCCGCGGCAGCAGCCTGTTGTTTTGCGCGGAGCGCCGAGGGTTTCCCAATCCGGGCAAGCTTGGCCACGTCGCCACCTTTCACCAAGACGGGCTCGCCGCCGACAATGCGCAAAGTGGCGTCCACACGGCGAATCTGGAGCTTGCTGCCAAAGGCGGTGCCGCGCGCCGCCTTGACGGGCTCAATCGCCCGCACGGTTTTTTCCAATTCCGCCGGCGGGACCAGGAGCAGGATTTCCCCCCCTGCGGCACCATTCGCATCCACCGTGAAAATCGTGATGGCCGCATAGGGCGCGGTGGCGTCAAACTGCCCGCTCACATCGAGCGCGCCGACGAACGTGGCGACGGGTTTCCCGTCCAGGTTTTTGGCATTGGCGCGCAATGCCGTGGCAACACCAGGCTTTGCAGGAGGCGACGTCACCGCCGTCGATTTGGCCTTCGCATCCGGTTTTGCGGAAACGGAAAACGCAGCCGGCACCCCCGCGAAGAGAAAAAATGCCAGCGCGACGGCGACTGGCAAACGCGGGACGGAAACATTGGGGGAAAGGTGGCGTTGGCTCATTGTTTGGGAAACGGCTTTCATCACGTGCTCGGGTTCAAAAAAACAGTGGAGCCACTTGTCAGATTCGAACTGACGACCCTTTCATTACGAATGAAATGCTCTACCAGCTGAGCTAAAGTGGCGTTCCTCCGGGCACGCTGCAGGACTCGCCGGCGATTGCAAGTTTTTTGCGTCACTGCGAAAAAGATTGGCACCGCGCACGGTGGCGACAAAACAAGCCTCCCGCTGACAGCCAGCGTTTTTCCCATTTTTCAAAAGGAAGGAATGCTCCCGACACTCAATGCCAGTTTTCTCGCCACCACCGCCCATGCCTCCCCCGCGCCCATCGAGGGCAGCCAGGGAGTGCTCCTCGCATGTGCGGGCGCGCTGCTGCTGGCCATGTTCGCCGGGGCGCGGCACGGATACTGGCGCGGCCCCGTGCGCCAAATCGCGCCCACCGTGGCGCTCGCGCTCGCAATCCTCGGCGCATGGATTGGCGGCGCGGCATTCGGACACTCCGTGTTGCACGGCACACTCGTCCCATGGCTGTTGCGCGGAATATGCGGCATGTTTCTCCTCGGCAGCATTCTCTGGCTCGCAGCCTTCGCCTTCCTCTGGCGGCTCGGGCGCAACCGTTTCCCCAACCCCACCGGGGAGACAGAGAACCCGGTGCTCGGAGCCATCGTCGGCTGCTGGACGGCAATCCTCTGGAGCACAGTGGTTTTTTTCCTTCTCGCCGCCACCGGAGCCATCGCGCAATTCTGGATCGACAACACGCGTCCCGCCGCCGGCAGCACCACGGCCCGCATCCTCACGCAACTCGTCGTCGTCAAAAACTCCCTCGCCCGCGTCAACGGCGCCGCCTGGCTCAAAACCTGGAACCCGCTCCCCGCGCACCTCCAGCGCACGATAGAAAAAGGGCTCCGCGTCCTCAACACCCCGGGCGCCCTGCAACGCCTGCAACGCCTGCAACCCATCCGCGCCATCGCCACCGACCCCGCATTCTACCCCCTCACCCAAAACCCCGAAATCCGCCAGTGCATAGCCGCGCACGACATCCACAAGCTCCTCGCCCACCCCGCCGTGCTCCAACTCCTCGCCGACGACAACTTCCAACGCAAACTCGCCCAGACCAACCTCGGGCAACTCTTCGACCAAGCCCTCGAGCCCGCTCTCTAAAAATCCCCTTGGCAAACGCCCAAAAGCCGCCAAGCTGCCCCGCTTTTCAACCACCAACAACCAACATGCAACCAACACAAATGAAAGCACAACGCCACCTCCCCGCAGCAACAACCCTCCTCCTCGCCCTCGCCGCCCCGCTCGCCACCGCGCAAAGCACCCCGGCGCCAGCCCCCGCCACGACACCTGAAAGCGCCGCAGCCGCAAAACAAGCCCCCCTGCCCAACGCCGAGGAAGTCATCGAGCAAAACGGCAAAAAATTCATCCTCGTCTCCACCATCAAAACCCCGGCAACCAACCGCGAATTCCAAAACAACGTCGCCATCATCCGCCAGCAACGCAACATCGCCATCGAGCTCAAACGACGTATCGACCAGGCCCTCACAACCCCGGAAAAAGAAGCCCTCCAGCAAAAACTCGACGAAGCCGTCAAAAAACTTGATGACGACAACAAGCTCATGGTCAAAACCTACGGCTTCTCACTCATGCGCAACTACATGCTGCAAATCGTCAAGACCCACCTCTACCTCCCGCTCGACGACGAACAATACGGAAAACTCCCCGCGACCGAGCGCACCCCCGAGCGCATCACCACGCAAACAGTCAAGGACAAGGACGGCAAAGAACAAACCATCCGCCTGCTCCACATCGCCACAATCACAGGCGTCGCCGACAACGACATCTTCCGCCAAAACGTCCAACTCGTCCAAAACCAGCGCCAGCGCATCCTCCAACTCACCGAGGCCATCAAACAGTTCAAAAACGAGAAAGACAAAAAACGCTTCGAGGAAGAACTCGCAAAATCCACCGAGACGCTCCAAAAAAACAACGAGGCCATGATCAAACAATACGGCTTCAGCCTCGCGAACAACTACACGCTCGAAATTGAAACATGCCACCTCTACATGGCCGTCTCCGAGGAAGAACTCAAGGCCGCCCAGGCGCAAAAAAACAACCCCCCGGCCAGCCCGGCAACCGCGGCACCCAACACCGTTGACGGACTCCAACTCCGTTGACGCCCCCGACCCCCTGACCGGCAGCCCGCGCACCACCATCACCATCCAAAAACATCCAACCGCAAACACCCGTATGACAACCGAAACAACACCCGGCCCCGCGACGAACAAACCCGAGATCATCGAGCAGAACGGACAAAAACTCGTCCTCGTCGCCACCATTAAAACCGTCGCCGCCAATCGCGAGTTCCAAAACAACGTCAACGTTGTCCAAAAACAGCGCAACTTCGCCGTGGAACTCAAGCAGCGGCTCGACCAGGCCTTCACCTCAGCCGAAAAGGCGGCCATCCAGAAAAAACTCGACGAAACCCTCAAGAGTCTCGACAGCAACAACGCACTGATGGTGAAAACCTACGGTTTCTCGCTCATGCGCAAATACGTCCTCTCCTTTGCAAAAACCCGCCTCTACACACCCCTCACAGACGAGGAATACGAAAAGACATCCCCCGAGGAAAAGGCAAAGCCGGACGCCATCAAGACCATCGACGGAAAAGTCCACGCCTATATCGCATCCATAGAAGGCATCGCGGAAAACGACATCTTCCGCCAGAACGTCCAGCTCGTCCAAACGCAACGCAACCGCCTCGTCCAGCTTAAGCAAGCCCTTGACAAGTCAACCGGCGAGGCGGACCGCCAAAAACTCCAGGAAGAGTTCACCAAGTCCGAGGAGGTCCTCAAAAAGAACAACGAGGAAATGATTAAACGCTACGGCTTCAGCCTCATGAGAAACTACCTTTTGGAAGTCGAGGAATCCAGCCTCTACACAAGCTTGACAGAGGAAGAAATCCAAAAGACCGCCCCCGCTCCCCAAGCTTAAATCCCCACTCTTTCCACAGACAGGAAACGCACACCGCCTGTCTGTGGATGCCCTGCGCAAGGGCTGCGACACCGACCCTTGCAGACACCGCGCAAAGCCCCGGAAAAACGTTTTTCCGCCCGCAAACACACAAACCGAAAAGACTCCCAAACCCCCCCAGGGAATTTGCTCCGGAACCACTTCCGGGACCATGGCGGGAACGCTTGTTTTTTTTGTTGCAAGCCCGGGAAATTTCATTGTTTTCGCCGCCAAGGAAATCACGTTTCCTTCAACGTCAAATCAAACACCTAAAGTAAAACAATGAGCACAGAGCTACCATATACCTCGTATGCAGAATACGAAAACACGCTGATCGAACAGGCACGCAAGGAAGCCTTGGAAAAGTGGAAAGAAGTCGAACTTCGCCAACGGCTGGCCACAGCTTACCAAAGCTTTGGTTTCAGTTCCAACGCCGAGTTCATCAAAGCCTTGGGCGGAGTTGTCCGCGCCGGTGGCAAGGGCAAAGGCAAGGGCAAAGGCAAGCCGCCTGCCGGGGCGCCCAAGAAAAAGGGTCCCAAGAAGGGCAAGCGCGTCCGTCTCACACCGGAAATCATTGCCAAGATCCGTGAGCTGAGCGCCCTCGGCAAGGGAGTCTCCGAAATCACCCGGACACTGGGCATTTCGGCGCCATCCGTTTACAAGGTCACCAAGAACAAGAGCTAAGTTCCCGGCTGGTTTTCAAAAAGCACCCGTCCCCGGGTGCTTTTTTATTTTTCACCACACGCGCCGGCTCCCTTCGCACCGCACGGATGTTGATGGAAGAACGTCGCGCCAAAACACAAAACACGCGGGACACGGGGCCGTTATTTCACGAGCTTGCGCAATCTGGAAAAAGACAGCGGCCCATTCTCCCCGCCCCGTCAGCCCGCGACGTATTCGAGGACATTTTTCCTTCCTTCTCCCCCCGCGGTCTTCCAGCATTGCAAAAACAATTTCCCCGGTGACTCATCATGAATAAAGGCATCTTTCCGGAACCCAACGTGTTGCGTGACATTGTCCAGGATCTGGACGTGCAAGAGTTTTCCGGCGACTGGAAAACGCCTATCTCCGGCTTGATAACTGACAGCCGCCGCGTAGTCCCGGGAAGTGTCTTTTTCGCCATTCCCGGACTGCGCACAAACGGCGAGCTTTTTGTCGAGGAGGCAATCAGCCGCGGCGCGGCGGCAATCGTCACCACCGTGCCGCCCAGCCGTCACACACAGGTGGCCTGGATACGCGTCGGCGACGTGCGCAAGGCGCTGGCGGCGGCGGCGCGCAATTTTTACAATCACCCGGAGCGAAAGCTCCAGGTTGCCGGCGTCACCGGCACCAACGGAAAGACAACCGTGACGACGCTGTTGCATTACCTGCTCCAACACGGGGGCGAACGCTGGGGGCTGATCGGCACAGTGCGTTATGAGTTGGGAGAGCGCAGCCTGCCGTCCCACAAGACGACACCGGAGGCGCCCGACATTTACAGCATGATGACACACATGGTGGCGGCGCGATGCCCCGGACTGGCAATGGAAGTGAGCTCCCACGCCATCGCCCAATATCGCGTGGACGGCATGGCGTTCAAAGTACTCGCATTCACGAACCTCAGCCGCGACCACATTGACTACCATGCCAGCATGGAGGAGTATTTTGAGGTGAAAACACGCCCGTTCCTCGGCCTGTGCGGACCCCTTCCCGAGGTGGCCGTGCTCAACGTGGATGACCCGGCGGGACGCCGCCTCTCGGCGCTGCTGCCCGCGCAAGTGCGCCAGATCACCTTTGGAGAATCCCCCGAGGCGCACCTGCGCGCCACCGGGGCGCAATTGCATCCCGGTGGCAGCACGTTCAATCTCGTGCGCGATGGCAGCGCGGCGGGCACTGTTCACACGACACTCCCGGGCCGCTACAACGTGAGCAACATTCTGTGCGCGCTCGCAATCGCGTCCGCGCTCGGGCGCGACACCGGGGCGCTGCTTCCCGCGATATCCGCATTCCCCGGCGTCCCCGGGCGCATGGAACGCGTTGCCACGGAATTGCCCTGCCAGATTTTTGTGGACTACGCGCACACGGACGACGCGCTGAAAAACGCCCTCGGGATGCTTCGCCCAATCACGCCCGGGCGCCTGCTCGTGGTGTTTGGGTGCGGAGGCAATCGCGACCGGGGGAAACGCCCCGCGATGACCGCCGTGGTGCAATCGCTCGCCGACTGCGCATGGGCGACCGCGGACAACCCGCGCAAGGAACTTCAGCAAACCATTTTTGAGGACATGCGCGGGGGCGTCACCAAGCCGGAGTCCATCACCTTTGTCGAGGATCGCCGCCACGCCATCAGCCTCGCGCTGGACGCCATGCGCACGGGCGACACACTGCTCATTGCGGGCAAGGGGCATGAGGCCTACCAGGAATTCGCCGATGTGACGGTGCCGTTTGACGACCGGCAGGTGACGCGCGAACTGCTTGCCTTGAAACAATACCGCGTCGCCGCCCGCCCCCCCGCATGATCGGCTTCCTTGAGCACCCCGGCGCACCCGGCCCCCTGTCGCGCGTGCACGAGCACACCGCGTCCATTTTTGCCCCTGGAGGCTGGCTCCACACCGTGCTCCACCTCCAGCACCGCCCGCAACAAGCCGCGTTTGCCGACGCCACCGCGCGCGCGTTCGCCGCCGGGACTCCACTGCTTTGCGAGGCCGGCACCGGAGTCGGCAAAAGCCTCGCCTATCTCCTCCCTGGGATCATCCACGCGGTTGACACCGCGCGGCAATTCGTCGTCGCCACGCACACCATCCCGCTGCAGGAACAGATCCAAAACAACGACCTCGCCAAATGCCGCAAACTCTTCGGGGACGTCCCGGCGCTGCACCGTTACGCCGCGTTCAAGACCGCGCTCCTCGTCGGGAAATCCAACTACCTGTGCGCCACCCGCCTCGCCAAGGCGCTCCAACAGCACGCACAACTGCTCGAAACAACCCAGCAGACGGAGCTGCGGCTCATTCAGGAATGGGCCGGGACAACTCAAACCGGACTCAGGGAGGATTTCCCGGGCGCCATCTCAAGCGAAGTCTGGGACTGGGTGAACGCGGACTCGTCGGCGTGCAACCCGCGCAACTGCTCGCCCGCGACATGCCCCTACCAGCGCGCGCGCGCGCGCATCGCCGGCGCCAACATTGTCATCGTCAACCACGCGCTGTTGCTCGCGCTCATCGCCGCCGGCGCCACCCCGCGCAAGGATTTGCGCGGGGTGCTTTACCCGGACGACTTTGTCGTGCTCGACGAGGCGCACCGGCTCCCCGATGTCGCCACCGACCACTTCGGGGCAAGCGTCACCGCGTTCGCGCTCGACAAGCAACTGCGCATGCTCTGGAACCCGCGGCGTAACCGTGGGCTTCTCGCCAATTCCGGCACGCGGCACGATCAGGAGCTTGTCGTTGACGCGATGACCGCCGCCGAATTTTTCTTCAACGAAATCCGCCACCGCCACCTCGCCACCTCGCCCATCCACCGCCTGCGCCAGCCCGGCTGGGCCGAGCCCCTGCTCAACGAACCGCTCCAGCGCCTCGTCCTGCGCCTCGGGGCGCTTTCCAAGAACGAAAACGCGCGCCCCCGCCAGGAAGAGCTGGACGATTTCCGCCGCCGCCTCAGCGCACTCAACGGCACGCTCAACGACATTCTCGCGCTGGCGCACGCCCCCGAGCACGTTTACTGGGTCGAGCGCACTGGTGCGCACGGGCAAAACATCTCCGTCAACAGCGCCCCGCTCGACGTTGCCGACGCCCTGCGTACCCATCTTTTTGAGCGCAAGACCAGTGTCCTGATGACGAGCGCGACACTTAGCGACGGCACCGGAAACATGGGACGTTTTCAAAAACAAACCGGCGCGACCAAGATCGCGTGTCTCATCGAGAAGTCCCCGTTCGACTACCGCCGCAACATGCAAATTTACATCGCCGCCGACGCCCCCGCGCCACACCCCGGTAACGGCGGGCGTGACACGGACTGGCTCGCCGGCATCGCCGCGCATTGCATCGCGGCAGTCCCCCGCGGCGGGACCCTTCTCCTCTGCACAAGCCACGGCGATGTGCGCAAGCTCCACACCGCGCTTTCCGCAAACCCCGCCACCAGCGCGCGTCTCCTGCTCGCCCAGCTTGCGGGGACAAACCGCAGCCAGCTCGTGGGCCGGTTCCGCACCACGGGCAACGCCGTTCTCATCGGCACGGACAGCTTTTGGACAGGCGTGGACGTCCCCGGGCCAGCCCTCTCCCAAGTGATAATGGTCCGGCTGCCTTTTGAAAATCCCTCGCACCCCATCGTCGAGGCACGGATGGAATGGCTCCTGCAAAAGGGAAAACGTCCGTTCGACGAGATGAGCCTTCCCGCGGCCTTGATCAAATTCCGGCAAGGACTCGGGCGTTTGATTCGCCAAATGGACGACCGGGGCCGCCTCGTCATACTCGATTCACGCATACTGGCAAAGTCCTACGGACGCCACTTCGTGGCAGCGTTGCCACATCCGAATTACACCCGCTTCACCCGCGAAAATCTTGGCGCGGTAATGCCGGAATATACCTGAGCACGGCTTCCACACGCCAGCCGGTGTATTGCCGGAAACAACTCCGCCATCGCGCGTGGACGCCACCGCGCGCGCGCCTTCCTCTCTTTTTTCAGGGCCCTCATTTTTTGAAATTTTCCTCTTGATTACTTGTTCGGTAATGATAGCAAGATTCGGAATTGAACATTGGAACTTTGTTCGCGCGAGGGTTTGCGCGGGGAAAATTCCCGATGATCGAAAAATCCAAAAATCATAACCGACCATGAAAACGAAACTCTCCTTATCATTCCTGCGCACGCTTGCCGTCGCGCTGACGCCGTTTGCCGCCTCCTCCCAGGTGGCGTTCGCGCAAAACGCCGACGGGGCCGCTGGCACCGTCCCCAAACCAGACAAGTCGGCCATCGCTTCACCGGGCGTTGCGGAAGAGACGGTTCGTCTCGACGATGTTTCCGTCGAAGGGGCGGACGTCTCCAAGTCCGTCCTGCCCATTCGGCCCAACAACGCCTTTTACGGTTTTGACGAATTGCTGAAGGACACGCCGCGCTCGATTTTTCAGGTGAGCAAGGCGCAGATCGAAAACGACTTTTTCCACAACTTCTCCGACCTCGCGCGCTACTCGCCCAGCATATCGCGCGGCACCGCGTCGAACTTCTCGACCTTCGCCAAGATCCGTGGAGGAAGCGCCGACACCACGCGCAACGGCATCTTGCTGCTCAACCCTGCCGTGCGCCCCTTTGACAACAACGCGTGGGAATCCGTCGATATCGTCGCCGGCGTGCCGTCCGTCATCCAAGGCTCGACCACGCGCACAGCGGGCGTCATCAACTACGTCACCAAGAAACCGCTTTTCGATGGCGAGCATCTTGTGCTCTCCGCCACGCTGGGCCGCCTCGGTTTGCGGGACGACACCACCTACGGGCAATACTCCACCTCGTTTGACTACAACCGCGTCCTCATCCCGGACGAGCTTGCCGCGCGCATCAGCGTCCAGAAAACCGATGCCAAGCAATACTGGGGCAACGCTCAAAGCAACTTCGAGGACGTCTATGCGGCCACAACCTGGACACCCGCCGCAATCAAAGGCCTGAGGGTTGACACAAACCTCACCTACACGAGCAGCCGCGGGCCGATGCCCTACGGAATAAACCGTGTGGACCAGGAACTCATCGACAACTGGACCTACCGCGCAGGCCCCTACTCGCCCATCGTCTCGTGGCAGGGCAACTCCTACTGGGGCTACGCGAACAACCCCGGCGTGTTTGATGGCCCGGGCGGCCAAGTCACCACGCCATGGACGGCAGCCGACCCTGCCATCCTGACTGGCTGGGCGCAACGTCCCGGAGACGCCTCGCGCGTGCCAATCAATGGCGGACAGGTCATTTACACCGACAAGGCCTTCAGTGACACCTTCGAGTTCATCGCCCAAAACATCACCGAGCTGAAGCTCAACGAGAATTTCACACTGCGAAACAACACCCTCTTCCAATACAGCAAGAGCTACGTTTTCGGTTACGACGAGTACCATAGCTTCATGGTGAACAAAATGTTCACCACGCGCTTCGAACTCCTCACCGACCACGAATTCTCCCTCGGTGAAAGCGCCGGGCGCATCCGCCACCAAAGCAACACCGGGTTCGAGTATCGTTTCCTCTGGAACCTCTGCGATAACGCGGGGCACGGCGCGGAACGCGTCGCCAGCGACACGCCCGACGCCACCAACCCGGCGGACGGCGCGGGAAATCTCGGCACAGGCACCGCGCTCGGCGTGGACAACATTTACGCCGACCCCTCGCAAATCGTCTATGTCAACGGCCTGCCCTACTTCCCCGTTGAGACAAAATACGGCTGGTTCGGCATCGCCCCCGCCTATGCCGCGGGCGGCGGACGCTATGCCGGGCTCTCCGTGCGCGCCCTCTCCGGCACAGACCTGCGCATTAACCAGCTCCACCAGTACAACTTCTTCACCGAGCAAAAACTCAACTGGGAAACGCTCACCTGGCGCGTCGGCGCCCGCGTCACCGCCATCCGCGACACACTCCGAGCCACCAACATCACCTACCGGGCCGTGGCCTCGGGGACGCTCACCGGCTACGACTTCAACGACGACGTCTCCGAAATAAACTACGACATCAACACCAGCCTCTCGTGGAGCCCCGCCAAATGGGTCACCCTTTACGGAGCGTTCGACCACGACATCGCCGCCGGCGATTGCGGTTGCTGCTTGACGCAAGGGTTCATGGCCGAGGCGCCGGGCAACCCCAAGGATCAGCGCCTGAACAGGGACACCTTCCTCCTCAAGAGCGAGCTCTTCGAGGCGGGCGCCAAGTTCGAGCTCATCCCCGCGAAGCTCTTCGCCAGCACCTCCGTCTTTCACCAGACGCGCCACACGCCCACGCCCATCACCGCGTATAACATCATAAGCCGCGATGTGAAACAAACCTTCCGCGGCTTCGAGCTCGCGCTCTCCTACCAGCCGACGGCGCAGTTTGCCACCGGCATCAACTACAGCTACATCGACGTGAAGAATGACAACGGCTCGCGCTCCACCGGCATCGCCCGCAACAGCGGCAACCTCTGGGCCACCTACACATTCCCCAACGGCATCGGGCTGAAGGCCAGCGCATGGGCAACCTCAGACTGGCTCGTCTCGGCAAACGTCCGCGTCCCCGTCCAATACAACCTGGATCTCGGCGCATTCTACACCTACCAAAACTGGCGCGTGGATCTCGACGTGACCAACGTCACAAGCGAGAAAAACTGGTCTCCCTCCGGCAACTACGCCGGCGACGCCTACACCTACCTCCTACCGCAGGAAAGGCTCGGAGTCCAATTCAAGGTCACGGCCACATTCTGAGCAACTGCCCGCTCACGCACACCCGTTGTCGTTGAAAAACGGCAACGGGTGCTTTTTTTTGTCTTTCGCAATCCCTTCCCAAGACGATTTGGGCAAAAACAGTTTTCAGTGCCGGAGCCGTTGGCCAAATGCGGAAGACCCCCGGCTTGCGACGGAGGTCTTCTTGTAAAAACGCCTTTTTGAGGCTGGAGAAACGGCATGGAATATTCATGCCCGTTTTATTTTTCAGGGGCGGGCGTCACGGTGTTTCACGACAAACCACGAGCATTGAAGAAACCGTCTTTTCGAACCAGCGGGCCGGCTCCACCACCGCCAGAAAAAGCTGCAGGAGGATGGAAATGAAAATGAAGAGGGAAATGCCAATAATCGGGTTTGTCGCTTTCATTGTTTTATGCCGGATGGCGCGCCGGGTGTTAGCGTTTACTGAAATCCTCCGGGGCACGACTGCGGACAAGGCGTCCCGCGATCGTCTGGGAGTCGTTGAGCAGGTTGTATATGGGGCAAGTCGCCTCCACGGCGTCGCGCAGGGCCAAAATGGCCTCTTCGGACTCCGGAGATTCGATGTGCACCGTGTAGTGGATATTTTCGTAGCGGGGCGGTTTCTCCGCGCCCGAGCCGTTGCGCGGAGAGAGGGTGCCTTCGACGCGGACTTCAATCGAGTCGAGCACGAGTTC
>JAITIB010000061.1 GCA_031279675.1 Puniceicoccales bacterium
TCATTGGCGATTTGTCACTTGATGCCGCCGCCGCTGTGAAAGAGGCGATGGCGGATCCGAATGATCCGCTTGGTGCGGAAAGCATTGATGAGGCGGCGTCCAAGCTTCCGGCGGAAGAATCGCCACCCGGTGGCTCGCCTGTTGGTAAAGCCGCCGGTGTGAATCCTGCGCCGTCTGCGCAAGCCACGCCTGCGCCATCGCCCAAGGCTGCTGCGGCCATGACTGCCAACGCGGCGACTTTCTTCACCAAGCTGGGCATTGCCAAGGCTCAGACCACGGGCCCGGGGCGCAAGAAGCAGGGCGAGCGTTACGACACCAACGAGAAACCGAGTGTGTTCCTCAAGCGGTTCGGCATCAATGTCCCGCATCCGGATGTGTTCGATCAGGCGATGGAAGATGTCGGCGGTGCGGAGCTCTTCAACGGGCTTGTCTATCTGCTCACCAAGGCTCCGGTCTCTGCCGGGGCTTATGCGGTTTTCGGGAATAACGCGACCGGGTTTGCCAATTTGTATTTAGGGCGTGGCGGCATTAACGCAGAGGCAAAGGCAAACATCACTGCGGAAGAGGTGAGGCAAACCGTGATTGAAGAGGCTGTCCATGCGGTTGTCATGCGCACGTTGTCCCAGCAGGAAATCGAGTCGTTGTGGAACGGGCTTCCAAAGCGCACGCAAGATGCGGTGCGCGATGCCTATTACAAGAACCATCCGGGGACGGTGCAGGGCCAGTTTTTGTCTGAGAATGCCGGTGGGAACGAGTTCTTGCGGATGCTTGTTCAGGGGAAGCTTAACGGCATCAGCGTTGCCGGTCAATTGGAACTCACTGAAACGCACTCGAACATGCGTTCCGGGGCTCCGGTGCGTGAGATCCTGCGCGTTCTGGCAAAGGTTTATCGTGCGTTGGTGAAGCTGATTCAGCAAGGGCCTTCTACGGCTTACCAGCAACAGTTGAACGCTGCTGTCGCGAACGTGGAAGCGGCGTGGAATGCCATCAAGACGCAACACCAACAGGCCGTGCAGAACGGCACCGCCGCGCCGTATCGGCTGCTTGCGTTGCCTAATGAAAAGGATTTAGGCAATGATCTTTCCGGGCTGTTCCCTAACAAGGGGCGTGAAGCGAAGACGCCTCCCAACCGGTTGCGCATCAAGCCGGATCCCCGGCTTACGACGCAAGAGGAACGTGAGGCTGAGCGGCAATTCATCGATGAGATGAACCGCCGGACGGATGAGGAAAACGATGCGATTTATGACAAGATAGCGGAACGGCACGGGCACAAGGGCGGCGTTTGGCTTAGTGTCGATTTGGCGCGTGAGATGTTCGCGCCTTATGCGAAAGATCCGGGTGCGCATTCCGCTTCGACCTCGGCGGCGGCACGCGCTTACATTGAGGCGCGGTTTCAACGTCTTGTTGGCAATGCGGAAATTCATTCCTATCGTTTCCTTGCGGGCGGGCAGGCGTCTGGAAAATCTTCCGCCGGTGTCACCACGGCAAAGTGCGTCTTGGTTTATGATTCCGTCTTTGCGTCTGAGGGGAAGGCCCGAGCAATGCTTCGTGCCGCATTGGAGACAGGGAAACACGTCCGTGTTGATTACGTCTGGGCACCGATAGAAACAGCTGTTGCGCGTGAGGCATCACGGCGCGAAGTGGAAGGGCGCGTTGTCCGTGATGCCAGCCTTGCGGAAGGGCATTTTGGCGCGCAACAAACCATCATCAAATTGCTGTCCGATCCTGAATTCAAAGACGTGGAGTTTGCGATCTGGGACAATAGCGGAGGAAAGGACCAACAGTATGTTGTTGGGATACCTCCCGGCGAAGATGCGTCGTCACTTCCCCCAGAAGAAATGAACAAACGCGCGCTTGACTTTTTGCGCGGTTCTGATGTCCTGTATCCCGATGAAAACAACGTTAGAGGAAGACTTGAAACTTCGCGAAAGGCCGTTCTGGGAACTGACTCGGCACGAACGGGACCGGCTAACGTCGGCGGAGTGGTCTCTAAAGGCGCAAGCGTCAATCAAAGCGGACGCGGAACGGCAGGCAAAGCAAGCGCAAGCGGCCAAGGCGCAAGCGGCTTAAAGCCCCTTCATCAGCGGCTGAATGCCGCCGCTCGGAAGAGCTTGAGGGAAAAGCGCGTCGGTGGGCGGTGGGCGCGCTTCCGGCGCAACTGGATTGATGCCAGCGCAATTGTCAGCGACTTCGTGGCGGACATGCAGGATGCGGGGATTTTGCCGACGTCGGCGTCGGACAATCCGGACACTTTGGTTAGGCGGTTCCGCAAGACTGCGGATTCCATTGTTCACCACATGCTCAAGGACGGGATGGTTGACCAGTGGGGCAATGTCATGACGGACGAAGCCGGCAATCCCATCGCGCCGCTGTCCAAGGCGTTCGAGGGCTTGGATGAGGCGCAACAAAAGGGTTTCGTGGAGTTCCTGCGGCTCCAGCAGAAGCTTGCCGCGCTGGCAAAGCGGCGGCGTGATAGCGAGCAGCGCGGCTTTGCCATGGCGTCGCAACAGAAATCTTCGTGGCTCGAATCCGACGAAGCTGAATACCAGCAGGTTTTTCCGCAATTAGCCGGACTTGAAATCCTCTGGCGTTCGGACTTCCTTGGGCGTTCCGCCATAGTCTGGCGGTGGAATCAGGGCGTGCTTGAACACGCGGGGCTCAATGCGTCGATGGGCTCAAGGGGCTATGCCAACGCTCCGGCGGGCGAGAAGGAGACGAAGGCGAAGTTTCTTAATCCGCATAAGGTCAGGCAAAAGGTCTGGGAGGAAAAAGAACGCGTCGAACTCTACACCGAGATAGAAGAGAGCCTCGTCTATGAGCCGATTCCGCTTTGGGATTTTGAATTTCCGCTGCCTGAAGACGGGAAGCGCATCAGTGAATGGCTCAAAGGTGCCAATATGCCGATTGTGGACCCGGAAGATTCGACGGTTTACCAAGCGGGCTTCCAGATCCTGAAAGCGGCGTTGCTGCCCCGGTTCCAATCGGAAGCGGCGAATGGCAAGGCGGATATGCGGCTGGATGCGGACACGGGCAAGATGCGGCAGTGGCTCGCCGCCCTTCCCAAGGCGGAATTGGACGCGATTCTTGCCGATGTGCAAGCCACGCTTGAGCGGTTCGTTCTCAACGGCGTTGAAGATGTTCACGGGAACTTGATCGGCCCTGCTCTCGCGGATGCCTTTGATGGGCTTGACGCGGATTCGCGGGCCCGCTTTGTGCGCTATCTGCACGCGATGCGGACGGTGGCACTGGATGAGCACGATGGGCGGCATAGCGGGATGCATCCGCATGAGGCCCGGAAGATCATCGAGGCAGAGTCCGGCACCGACTTTGCCAGTCGCGCCAAGATCGTGCATGACTTCAACTCCGCTGTCCTGGACTTCCTGATTTCGACGGACTCTGTGCGCGGGGACAATTACTTTGCCAATGAGGTCGGGCAGATCCGGAACGTGGATCCGGGCAGCTACATTCCGTTGTGGCGCACGGGCACGCCTTATGAGCGCATGGCGGACAAGTCCTATGAGCGGGGCAAATCAGCCGGAGAGAAGACGGAAAAACGGACGGTAAAACGCAAAGTTCAGAAGACGCGTATTGTGAAGGGCTGGGTGGCGACGGAGGAACGCATCTTGCACACGTCTTTCCATACGGTGAAGGAATGGGGCCAAAAGCTTCAAAAAATTGTTGAAACGGTGGACTGGAAACCGGGCGAGTCCCTGAATGCGTTCCTTTCGCGTGGCTTTGGCATCACTGAGGTGGAGACGGACATTCTCAACGAGAACACCACGCCCAAGGAGTTTGTGGACAGGCAAACGGACATCGCCCGTCAGCTCGTGATTCGCGCCCAAAAGCAACGCGTGATTGAGGCGATCACGAAGCTTGCCGGGGCCAATGCCAATGCGGCCTCGGCATACATGCGGCGAGTGCGCCCGGATGAGGTTCCTGGTTCGGACAAGGCGAAGGCGTCGGCGTTGCGTGCGACGCGGGCGTTGAGCACGGGCCGCGTGGATCCTGCCATGGCGGAATTCCTGATGCCGGTTGTTGAGGCCGGGAAATCCTACCACGTCTTTGCGAATGGCTCATGGTGGCAGGTCGATCCGGCATTGATCGAAGCGGTCAACACGATGGGGCAACACTTTCCGCTCTTCGGCGAAAGCGCAATTGCCGCCAGCATCCGGGATGCGTCGGCGGGCAAATGGTTCGAGCATCCGGCGCGGGATGCGGTTGCCGTGATCGACTTCGCGGACCGGACCTTGCGCTTTTCGGCGTCGTTTTTCCGTGCCGCTGCGACTGCGTGGAACCCGCGCTTCGGGCTGGCCACGAACGTTGCGCGGGACTTCGAGACGCTCACCTACAACACTCGCTCCGGGGCGGTGCCGTTCCGGCTGTGGAAGAACTGGGTTGGAGCCATGTGGAGTTCCGCCGTCGATGCGATTTCTGCCGGGCACTGGCAGGTTGGCGAAGCCGCCCAATACCGGGCGTTCTTCGAGCAACTTGGCCTTCAAATGTCCCAAAGCCTTCAGCAGGACAGCGCGCCGCTGAAGCTGTCCACGAAGCAGGTTCTTGGGCACAAGGATTTGCAGACCAAGGGGCATGACGTTTGGAGTTTTCTGGTCGGCGTTCTCCAGTTCCCTGAAACCGCCGCTCGCATAGCGGAAATGAAGACGCTGGCTGAAAAGACGGGCTGGAACCCGTCCCAACCGATGACGCCCGAAATCGCCAGCCAGTTGGCCGCCGCCGCAAAGGGTGTCACCGTGGATTTCACGCGTGCGGGCAAAATGGCCCAAATCTGGAATGCCTATGTTCCGTTCTTCAATTCCGGCATCCAAGGCAAGGTGTCGGCTTACGAGGCGTTCAAGCGCAATCCCAAGCAGTGGCTCGCGACGCGCGGCCTGGCTGTCACGCTGTCGGCAATCGCTCTCTGGTATCGCAACAAGGACGAAGACTGGTGGAAGGAAATGAGCTCTCGCGACAAGCTCTCTTACCGCTGGCTTCTGGCTCCTTTTGGCGGAGATCTGGGCGATGAAAAAACCGTTTTCAAAATCCCCATGGCCTTCGAGGTGGACGCGATTTTCCACGGCCTCGTTACGTCGATGCTGGACGGGTTCTACCAAGGCGGGGCCAAGGATGAGCTGATGGACTGGTTCCGGAACATGTTCGAAGACATGTCGATGTTCGGCAGTCTGGACGGACTCGGCAAACTGCCGGACAACGTGGCGGACATGGGCTGGGGCCGTCAGGCGATCTACCGCATCGCCTCCAGCCTCAATTCTGACGCTATGCCGCCGATAGTCCAAGAGTTCTTCGCCCAAGCATTCAACCAAGACCGCTACTGGAAACGGCCCATCGTCCCTGCGAACTTGCGGGAAGAGGAAGCGGCGGAACAGTTTGGCCGCTATACAACGAACCTCGCCATCTGGCTTGGGCGCAAGCTCGGCTGGTCGCCCATGCGCATCAAACACGCATTGCGCGCCCAATACGCGGGCACGGGTGACACGATAGCGGCAACGGCGTTCGGGCGTGGCGATGGCGAGGAACTGCCGGAACGCGACTGGGAAGCCTCGGACATCCCCATTTTTGGCACCTTCTTCCGCCGTGGCGCGGGCGTGGTCAACCCCTACGACTCCAAGACTATCCAAGGCTTTTACGACAAGGCCGGGCAGATGTTCCGCGATGTCGATGCGGACAGGCTGCCTCCGGAACTCGCGATGGCCGCCGCTGTGGCCGTGCGCTCGGTGAGTCTCACGCTCCAGCTTTCCCGTCAGACCCCGGATCTGAAATCGCGCAACGAGTTCATCAACCTCGCCCTCGAACTGTCCGAACAGGCTTCCGCCGCCATCGATAAGGGGGAACTGGTTCTTTGGGTGAATCACTTCAGCGAGACCACCAAGGCTCTCGAACGCACCTACGGCGACCCAAATGCCGAAAAGTGATGCGTCAAAAACCTGCACCGTGATTTTGCGATTCCCGCAATCCCTTCTGGCACAAGGACTTGCGGATAATCGCCAAGGAGCGTCCGACTCCGCCGATTTTCTCCAACGCCACCTCGAAACACCCCTCGCCAAAACCCTCATCCGCGGCGACACCCACGACGGACAAACCCTCCACATCACCCTCCACAACGGCGCACTCACCCTCACCCCCGCCCCCGCCAACACCACGAAGGAATAAACGACAAGGCACACCGACGAGAGGCACAAAAAACAGACACCGCAAAGAGAGAGCTTTTGCTGTTTCGTTTTGAAAGAAAACGACCTTGCAATCTTGCAGCCGCGTTTCTTTCCTTTTTCACACCATGAAAACGCGCGCCATCCTCCCCGTATTGCTTGCTTGGGCATTGTTTGCCCTTGGTTTCACGTCTCTGGCAATAGCCGCCGACAAAAAACTTTCCCCCATTGCCTGCTTCCGCAAAGACGCAGAGCAAGGAGATGCGATGGCGCAATACTGTCTTGGCTCAGCATATGCCTTTGGCGAAGGCGTTGCAAAAGATCTGACTGAGGCGGTTAAATGGTATCGAAAAGCTGCGGAGCAAGGGCATGCAGAGGCGCAATTCCAACTTGCCGTTGATGTCCACGGCCTTGTAAAAGATCCTGCGGAAAAGACGAAGTGGTGTCGCAAGGCCGCCGAGCAGGGGTGCGAGTGGGCGCAGTTCCATCTCGGTCGCATGTATGCCACTGGCAAAGATGTTGCAAAAGACCCGGTTGAAGCGGTTAAATGGTTTCGCAAAGCCGCAGAACAGAGGAACGAGCTGGCACAATTCAATCTTGGCGTCGCCTATGCCGCAGGTGAAGGCGTTAGAAAAGACCTGGCTGAAGCGGCAAAGTGGCTTCGTAAAGCCGCAGAACAGGGGAACGAGCTGGCGCAATTCTATCTCGATCGCGCACATGCCAACAGCAAAGGCATTGCGAAGGACCCCGTTGAAGCAACAAAACGGCACCGCAAAGCCGCGGAGCAGGGGCACGCTGGAGCCCAATTCCGTCTTGGCAATGAGTATGCCTTTGGCGAAGGCGTTGCAAAAGACCCTGTTGAAGCGGTTAAATGGTTCCGTAAAGCCGCGGAGCAGGGGCACGCTGGAGCCCAATCCAATCTTGGTTTTTCGTATCGCACCGGCAACGGCGTGATAAAAGACGAAATTGAGGGGCTGGCGTGGTATTATTTGGCAAAAAGCAAAGAGCCTGACGCTTATGTTCTCAACAACGAGATACTCATATTAGAAAAAGAACTGGGGCGCCAAGGCACTTTATCGGCGCAACGCCGTGCGCGCGAATTGGCGAAAGAAATTGAAAAGAAAAAGAGCGTTCGCAAAAATCAAAGCGATGGTGGGAAATAGCCAACAACGCCACCTCAAAACACCTCCTTCACGACATCACCCCCCACAACGGCTCACTAAGCGTCGCCAAAGGCCACCCGATCATCGTTTGATGTCCGCAAATGAGCTTGTTCTCCACGCAGTGCCACCAAACGCCGCACCAACAGCGAATGAGGGTGATGCCGTTGGCAATTTCCCGGATGATGCGTTCGTTCACAAGGTGAATTTCCAGTGATGCAACGGTCAAAAATCAACAGTAGAGCAGCTGTGAATAAAATAATTATCGGGAAGCCATGAAACAGATAGCGCTGACTGTGGAACTTTTATATCAACTGATCCTTGGCATCTCGCGAAAGCTTGCCCATCTTCCTGTTTCACAACTCCCCTAATAAAGGTTCATCTCTGCGGGAAATGTATGCGATTACTCAGAAAACCAAGCAAGCATTAACCCGGCATGTCTATATTTATAACTTTTCGTCGACAGGCCCTTATAAATACAGGATGTCGGATAAAATATATTCATGCCGGGTTAATATAATACTCGCCATCATCTTGTGGCGATGATGGCGAGTATGTTGTTTTCTTAGAGGGCTAATTTTTACGAATATTCTGGCTGTCGGCGTTGAGTTTTTCAATGGCGGTGTTGAGCCCGTTTTGAAGGCTCTCAATTTTCCGGCATTAAAGAAATCCTCGCCTTCTCTATATCCGTAGTAGAAGGCGATCCATTGAAAATCGTTACCGTGGGCACGGTATTCGCCAAGGACATTGCCATTCTTGTCCCAAACCTGCAACGTTACGTCTGCATCAAAATCATAACCCCCAAGCGGCATCCCGAAAACATTTGGAATAAGGCAAAAGAATCCGCTAACAAAGGCGAGAGGGAGATAGCGAACTGTGTGCCGGCTTTTTTGTGCGCAGACGAGATAGCCCAATGAAGCGTTTGCATGCGTTAAGGAAAGAAGATTCTTTTTTGCTTCCTCTTCGAAGAGCGCGGCAAACTTACTGGTCTCGGCTGTGTCTTTGACAGCAAACGGAACGCGAGTAGTCGGCGTTGTATTTTCAGTCGTGATATTCGCATTTGCGTTCGCGGTCACAATTGTATTCGCAGCCGCATTTGCTGCAGTAGTCGTGGCGAGTGCGGCAGGAGTTTTGATAAAGGCCGTCTCCAAGGCTGGCAACTTTTCGAAGCTGCGTGTAGAGACGGTTAATGTCTCCTTTTCGTAGTTATCGACAGAAGCGCAACCTGAGGCAGACAAGGCGACAGCGAGACCGGCGCACAACACTTTTGCCGTGTTGTTCACTGATTTTTCGCTGACAGTACGTTCTGGTGCGAGGTGTTTCTGGATATCTGATTTTGGCGCGAAGAAATCGCGCAAAATTGTCATGAGACGCATGAGTATATGTGCGGATTGTTGAGAGAGAGAGGAAGCGAGGATGTCATTCATCCACGACAGCTCGCTTCCATCAAATGGTTGTTTGTTGGGCGAGTGATTATCTCTTGGGTTGTTCGGAGATCAGGTTCGGGGAGTAGGCTTTGAAACCCTTGATTTTCCCTTTGTACCCTGTCACGGTTACGATGGTGCTGCCGAAGAAAGCTCCGGTGTTTTTCACCACATAGTTAGGCGAGACGATAAAATCGGCCCCACTGCTTTTGACGGCTTGATAAGCAGCAGCCGCTTTTAACGGATCCGCGGAAGCGCTTGCCCCGGAATTGAAAACAATTCCGTCGGCAAATTCCTCCGGTGAGCCAAAGGTGAAGCCGAAGAAACGGCTGACCGTCCAGCTTCCGGTGATTTTTTCACCGATTTCGATTTCCGGCAGAATTAGAGCTTGAGACGTCGAAGCTCGAAAGGGCGCGGAGGTCGAGCTTTCGTATGTGGAGGCGCAGCCACTCGCAAGGAGGGCTGCCGCCGACGCGAGTATGGGCAACGTAACGCTCGCCCCACCCCTAATGGCGGAGGCACTTGTTTGCGCCTCAGACGGATGACCTTGCGCAGTTATGAGACACTGCATGTCGTTGGTTTTCATTGGATTACTATGGTTGTTTGGTTGTTGTTTCTCGCCCGCACCTGCGGTGCGAAAAATTGAATGTTGATACGTTTTCAAAAAAAACATCTTGCGGCATTGGAATTTGTTTGCCCAAGTCCGTGAAAGGCGCGACTGGAGCACAAAAAAGCCTTGAGTCTTTCGGAAAACACAGCGAGGGATGGAAGAGGGCAACACTGCCCGTCTTGCTGGATGTCTTAATGTGAAAACACCGGGCTTATCTTCGCGTCCTAAACGTGTGCTCGTGTGTGTGGGGGGGGGAGGGGGGAGGGAGCAAGAGCCCCCGACAGGACAATATCGCGCTACGCGCGATTCTGCCTACGGCGGGAGGTTCCGCTAACAAGGCGTCTAATTTGGAGTGCGGCGATTCATCGCCGCTTTTGCGAAGGCGATTCATCGCCGTGTGCGGAATATACGCCTTGTCCGAAGACCTTTCAGAAAATCCTTCCGCGCCGATTCCACTCAACGACGCGGGGGATGAATCCCCCGCTCCGAAAGCGGGACTAAAGTCTCGCACTCCATAACAGGACGCCACTTCGCCGACGTCTTGGGCGTCGGTGTTGGCGGTGGCGTTGTTGGCGTGGGCGGAGATGGCGAAGTTGTTGGTCGCGGAGAAAAAAGGATGGGGGAAGGTGAGTGCAAGTTCTTTTTTTCAAAAAAAAATCACCCGGCTTTGCGTCCGAAATCCAGCGGGACGTTGGTTGAGAACAGACTGCGAATGTTGTGAAGCGGGGAACGCGGCAAGATCAGGCTTGGCGATCTTTGTTGAAAAAGCGCGTGTCCTGCCAAGGTCTTGTCGTCCGTGGGTCTTTCCGTTGGGGCGCACACGGGGCTTGTTTCCGGTGCTGGGGTGTTGTAGGTGGTGGGGCGGTTTTTTCCGCAATGGTTTTTCTCAATGCATTTCTTATCGCGTTGCGCGAGATCCGTCGCAACTTGACGCGCGCCTTTTTAACGGTGCTGGGTGTCATCATCGGGGTGGCGGCGGTTATCACGATGGTGACGTTGGGACAGGGGACGACGGAGGCTGTGAAGGAGCAGATTTCCAATCTGGGGAGCAACCTGTTGATGTTGCGTCCGGGGATGGGTTTTGGGCCGAGGTCGGCCTCGGCGGGCGTTCCCAATTTTACGCAGGAGGACGCGGTGGCGATTCTTGAGCAGGTGCCGGGAGTGGCGTCGGTGGCGCCGGTCGGGCGGGCGAGTTTGAGCACAATTTACCTGCAGAGTGCGCGCACGACGCCGGTCGTCGGGAGCACGCCGGAGTTTTTCCCGATCAACAAGTGGAGTCTTGCCGAGGGGCGTTTTTTCACCGCGGGGGATTTGCGCTCGGGAGAGGCGGTGTGCGTGATTGGCAATACAGTGCGCCGGGAGTTGTTCCCGGACAGGGGTGTCTCGCCGGTGGGGGAAAAGATCCGTCTGGGCAAGGCCTCGTGCGAGGTCATTGGTGTGCTGGCGGCAAAGGGGCAGATGGGCATGGGGGATCAGGATGACACGGTGGTGGTGCCGTTGACGACGCTGCACAGGCGGCTCGTGGGGCACACGACTTCGCAGGACATCGGGCTCATCAGCATTTCGGCGCGTGAGGGGGCGGACAGCGATGCGCTTATCGGGGATATCAACGCGTTGATGCGCCAGCGGCGCCACCTGCAGCCAGGGCAGGACAATAATTTCAACGTGTTCGACACGCGCCAGATCGCGGAAACATTGAGCACTTCCATGCGCATGATGACGACGTTGCTTGCGGCAGTGGCGGGCGTGTCGTTGCTCGTGGGGGGGATCGGGATCATGAACATCATGCTGGTGTCGGTGACGGAGCGCACGCGCGAGATTGGCATCCGGCTGGCGATCGGGGCGCGGGCGCGCGAGGTGCTGCTGCAATTTCTTGTGGAGGCGATCACGCTCTCGTGCATCGGTGGTGTCGCGGGCATTGTGCTGGCGGTGGCGTTGTGCTACGGGCTGGCGGCGTTGATACAGGTGCCGTTCCAGTTCAACCCGCAGATCAATGCGGTTGCCTTTCTGTTCTCGGCGGCGGTGGGCGTGCTGTTTGGGTTCGCCCCGGCGCGGCGCGCGGCGCGGCTCGATCCGATTGAGGCGCTGCGCCACGAGTAAGGCGACGAGGAAGCCCAGGCGCGCGTCAGACCACCAAGGGGACGGGGGTGAAGGGCGTGGCGTCAAACAGCCCGCGGTCGCCGATTTTCAGGCGCGGGATGACGAGGAGCGCCATGAAGGAAAGCACCATGTAGGGCGAGCGCAGCGGGCACCCCGCGGCCTTCGCCGCCTCGCTCAGGCGCGTGAAGGCAGGGCCGACTTCTTCGCACGCGCCGGGGTTCATCAACCCGGCAATGGGCAGGGGCAATACGAGCGTCTCATCGCCATGGACGCCACTCAGTCCGCCCCGGTGCGCAATGACGGCGTTGACCGCCGCGCAGAGTTTTTCGTCGTCCGAGCCAATGGCGACAATGTTGTGGGAATCATGCGCGACGCTTGAGGCGATGGCGCTGTTCTTGAGTCCGAAGTTTTTGATGAACCCCACTGCCGCCGGCGCCTCGGCATAGCGGTTCACGACGGCGATCTTTAACAAATCCCGCGCGGGGTCGGCGAGGATCCGCCCGCCGCGCACCGTTGGCGCCACGATCTCGACGCCGGTGGTGAGCTGTCCGTCCTCCGCGACCATTACGCGGATCTTTTTCCCCGCGGGCGGCGCCTCCACGGCAAAATCCCCGGGGCGTCGCGGAGTGCAGGAAAAGTTGTTCGGGAACGCCCCGGACGCCACCGCGGGCGGCACAGGGAGGAGGCAGCGCCCGTCCGCGGCAACCATTTGCCCGCCGATCCAGTTCTCAAGCACACGCCCCTCCGCAAGGCTTGTGAGCACGGCAAAGTCAGCCGGATCCCCCGTCTGGAGCAATCCCGTCCCGAGACCGTAATGGCGCACGGGATTGAGCGTCGCGGCGCGCAGCGCATCCATCGGCGCAGCGCCGGAGGCAATGGCGCGCGCGACCAGCCGGTTGATGTGTCCGAGCAGCAAATCGTCGGGATGCTTGTCGTCGGAGCAAAAAAAGCACCGCTCCGGGCTTTCACGAAGCAACGGAGCGAGGGCGTCAAAGTTGCGCGCCGCCGAGCCCTCGCGGATGGCGACAAACATGCCCAGCGCGACGCGCTCGCGCGCGCCCTCAAGCGTCGCGCACTCATGGTCGGTCTCGATGCCCGCCCCGGCGTAACGGCGCAGCGCCTCCCCGGCCAACCCCGGCGCGTGCCCGTCAACAGGCTTTCCGAGACGGCGCGCCACCGCGACGAGCTCCATCACGCCCGGCTCGCGCGCAATGACGCCCGGGTAATTCATCACCTCGGCAAGATATTTGATTTCGGGCCGCGCCAGCAATTCCTCCACCTGCGCCACGCCAAATCTCGCGCCCGCCGTCTCAAACACCGTGGCGGGGATGCACGAGGGCGCCCCGAAGTGGATCTTCACGGGACTCTTTTTCGCATCCTCGAGCATCCATTGCACACCCTCCACACCAAGGACGTTCGCAATCTCGTGCGGGTCGCTGACGGTGGCCGCGGTGCCATGCACACAGGCATGGCGTCCAAAAAATCCGGGCGAGAGCAGCGAGCTTTCCACATGCACATGCGCGTCCACAAAACCGGGCACGATCACACGTCCGGGCGGCGCGGACGCCACCGGACGCACCCGCGCGATGCGCCCGTCCCGGACAAGGATTTCCCCCGGAAAAAACTCCCCGGCGACAACATCGGCAATGATTCCCTCGTGAAGGCTTTGCTGAAAAGGCGGCACATGCGCATCCTCCGCAAAGTCTCCATCCGCACGCAACGGAAATCACGTTTTCCGCTTGGAAAGCGGGACCGCATGGGCATTTTGCACCGCCATCATGCCCGGCGTCGGAAAACTCCTCAAGCAAGCCCAGCGCGTCCAGCAACGCATCGCGGACACACAGGCGCGTCTCGCGCAAACCGCGATCGAAGTTTCTCATGGCGGCGGCGCCGTCAGGATCACCGTCAACGGAAACAACGAAGTCACCGCCCTGAGCCTCGACCCCGAATTTCTCAGGGAGGACAAAACCCTCGTCGAGCAAACCCTGTTCGCGGCGCTCAAGGAAGCCGGGGACAAGGCGCGCGCCCTCCACACCGACAGCATGAACGCCGCCACCGAGGGTTTTTCCCTGCCCTCGTTTTGACCCATGCTTCCCGCCTTTGAACACGCGCGCCAGTTGCTCAAACAACTTCCCGGGCTCGGGCACCGCTCCGCCGAGCGCCTCGCGCTGCACCTCCTCGTCGAGCGCCCCGAGCGTCTCGCGCCACTTCTCGACGCACTGCGGGAGGCCGCCGCCCGGCTCCACCGCTGCCCGCGTTGCGGCAACATTTGCGAATCCGAGCTGTGCGCCCTCTGCGCCGACACGCGACGCGACGCCCGCCGTCTCTGCGTCGTCGAGCAAATCCCGGACCTGCTCGCCCTTGAGCGCGCCGGCGCCCACGACGGCCATTACCACGTCCTGCACGGCAAGCTCTCCCCGATGCAAGGCATCGGCCCCGCCCAGCTCAACCTCGCCACCCTCGCGCAACGGCTCGCCTCCGGTGGCGTCGGCGAGCTCATCCTCGCGCTCTCCAACGACATCGAGGGCGAGGCCACCTGCCACTACATCATGGACACGTGCATCGCCGCGCACCCCGGCATCGCCGTCACCCGCATCGGCTTCGGCATCCCCAGCGGCAGCGGGCTGACCTACGCGGACCCCGCGACGCTCAAGAACGCCATCTCCGCCCGCCGCCAATACGGCGCGGCATAGGGTTTTCAAGATCCCCCGTTTTTTTTGGGCCATATTTTTTTCATTGCCAAAGTTGGCACTCTTTTAGCTACATGGCGGGCGACAGCACCAAAGGCCGCTGAGAGCGCCAGGGAAGCATGCAGAACTTCCGCGCCGACGGCGGCCCGCGTTGCCCAACTCAAACCAAGCTCAACAAATAACATAACAGATACCAACATGAACCGATGTCTCAAAATCACAGGATTCTCAGCCCTGCTCTCCGCAGCCGCGGGTCTCCAAACCGAGGCCACAGTGCCCCTTAACGATTACCTCGCGCTCGACGGCTACGTCGCCGCAACAGGCGCGATCGCCCACGAGAGCGGCACGGGGCGAAATGACTATGGATTGTTCAATTCCGGAACGGGCGTGGGCGCCACCGATGCCGTCAAGGTTGGCTTGACGGGCAAATATGAGAGTTTCAGCGCCTATGCCAGCGTCTATTACACACCCACCCGCGTGACGGGAACTGACGCCGGGATTCTTGACGCCTACGCCACTTGGGCGGCGGATTTCGGAACCGGTGGCAAGCTCGTCATCAGCGGCGGCAAATTCCTCAGCAACCTCGGCTACGAGTCCTTTTATCCCATCAACAATGTCCATGTCACCGCTGCCTTGGCGCAAGGGATTCCCGCCTATCACACCGGGCTCAAGGCCGACTTCACCACGGCGCTCACGGACACGAACACGCTGACCACGGGGATCGCTGTCGTTGACTCGCTGCACCCCGGACGGGGCTTCTGGCAAGGCGACGGGAATTTCAGTGACGTGGGCTTTGAAGTCTATGCAAAGTTTGAGCTGAACAACGAAATCAAACTCTTCGCAGGCGTCGGCTATGACACGGACAACGCCGTTAACGCTCAATTCGTGCTCGACCTCTGGGCGGAATACGCGGTGACCAAGGAACTGACACTCGCCGCCGAGATCACGACCGCGAAAGACCTCGTGGATCTCTCCTGGCTCGTTGGCGCCAACTACGCCGTCACGGATAACTTCTCCGTCGCCGGGCGCGTCAGCGGTGCAAAGTTCAAAAACAACAATACCGTGAACGGACGCAAACTCTACAGTTTCACGCTCACACCCGCCTACACCTTCAAGACCGTTCCCCTCACCATTCGTGGCGAGGCGGCATACGTGCATGGCTCGGGAAACTTCAACGGGTATTTCTTCGGAGCGCAGGCACTGTTCTCCTTCTGAGTAGTTGTTGATATCATAAGCGAAGGACACCAGTGGGCCCGGGGGGGCGCTGGTGTCTTTCTTTTTGGAAAATCGAGCCGGACGGAAAGGGCGCGCGCAATTCGCCATCGAAGTGGCGTCGCCTTGCGCAATGTTGAGCATTGCGCCGAGGGCGGGAAAAGGCTTTAAGACAGGACAACAGAAATCCACCAACGACAACCCGAGCCTTCGCGCGTTCTTCACGCCCATTTCACACAACACATGAGCCATTGGATATACCACAGCCCGCCAGGCGAAACCGCCCGACTGCTGGAATCCCGCATGGCACTGCACCCGGCCATCGCGGAAATCCTCGCCAAAACAGGCATCACCGCCCTTGACGCCGCCGAACGCCACATCGGCCCAACGCTCGCCCAACTCTCCGACCCGTTTCAAATCACCAACGTGGACGCCACCGTGGCCCGCCTCGTGCGCGCCATCGATGCGCGCGAACGCATCGCCATCCTCGGCGATTATGACGTGGACGGAGTCACAAGCACCACGCTCCTCGTCAGCGTGCTGCGCGAACTCGGCGCCGAGACGCCCCATTACTACGTCCCCCGCCGCCTTGAGGAAGGCTATGGCATGAGCGCCGCGTCCATCGAGCGCGTGCTTGCCGACGGACCCTTCTCGCTCTTTGTCGCGCTCGATTGCGGCACCAACTCCGTGGACGAAACCAACACGCTCGTGCAACACGGCGCGGACGTCATCATCATCGACCACCACCGATCCAAGGCGCCCACGGGCACGAAGAGCATCCTCGTGAACCCGCACGTGAATGACACGCGCGGCGCCTGCCCGCCCCCGTGGCGCAACCTGTGCACCGTCGGCCTCGTCTTCAAGGTCTGCCACGCGCTCCTCAAACACCTGCGCGCCCGCGGGGACGCCGCCGCGCAGCGCGTCATCCTCAAGGAACACCTCGACCTCGTGGCAATGGGCACGATCGCCGACCTCGTGCCGCTGACCGACGAAAACCGCCTCCTGACCTACCACGGCCTGCGCCAACTCCGGCAAACGACCCGGGAAGGCCTGCGCGCCCTGATGCAAACCAGCGGCATCACCCAAGGCTCCCCCATCCTGCCCACGGACATCTCCTTCCGCATCGGGCCCCGCATCAACGCCAGCGGACGCCTCGCCGACGCGCTCCTTCCCGTGGAAATGCTCCTCTCGCCAGACGCCACCCACTGCGCCGCCATCGCCGGCCAGCTCAACGAAATGAACCGCGAACGCCAGGAAATCGAACGCCAGGTGAGCATCGAGGCACAGGCCCAACTGGAGCCATTCGCACCCGCCGCGTCCGCCCTCGTGGCGTTCGGAGACTGGCACCCGGGCGTCGTCGGCATCGTCGCCGGAAAACTCTGCCGGCACTTCAACCGCCCCTGCATCGTCCTCGGGCGGGAGGGACGCTGGGCAAAAGGCTCCGGGCGCAGCATCGCGCGCCTCAACCTCGTCGACGCCCTCCAGCCCTGCGCCACCTTTCTCGAATCGTGGGGCGGACACCCCATGGCCGTCGGCATCACCGTTGAATGGGACAAGGCGGAACAACTGCGCGAGCACTTTGACGCCTCGGTGAAAAAAATCCTCAGCACCGGCACCGCTGCCGACGACACCTTGACGATCGCCGCATGGCTCGGCTGCATGCACATCACCGACGACCTGCTCGACCAGCTCGAAAAACTTCACCCCTTTGGCGAGGGGAACCCCGAGCCCACCTTTGGCATATCCGACATCACCCTGAGGACGCCCCCCGTTCTCTTTGGCGAAAGCAACTACCGGTTCCAAATCCCCCTCGATTACCGGCGCCGGCTCGGCATCGTCGCGTGGCGCAAAGCCGACCGCATCCCCCCGCTCGAAGTCCCCATCGACCTCGCCGTGAAGCTCACCTGGAACCACTACAACGGACGCCGCTACCCGCAGGCCGAGCTCATGGACTGGCGCCTCTCCGACTAACGCGGGCGCATCAATTAAGAACTTGAAACAAATCCCGCCCACTGTTGTTTCTCACCCCGGTGGCGGAACATGACCCCGGTGCGCGGCACCCGCGCCCAGGGGCCCTGTTCAACGCCAGCAAAACCAGTTAACCATATCATCAAAACAAGAAAAACACCATGTCTCTCTCAACCCTGAATCGCCCATTGCGCATGGGCATAGTCGGAGGCGGCAGCGACGCCTTCATCGGCAAAGTCCACCGCATCGCGGCCCAGCTCGACGGCAAGATA
>JAITIB010000033.1 GCA_031279675.1 Puniceicoccales bacterium
CGCAACGAACTGCATCGTTTCGTGGTTATGCCTAAACGCTGGATCGTCGAACGCTCCTTCGCCTGGCTCGAAAAATGCCGCCGCCTATGGAAAAATTGCGAACGCAAGCTCAATACCAGTCGCCAGTTCGTCGTCCTCGCTTTCCTCGTCATCTTACTCAAAAGATATTGAACAGGTTCTGAGAGCAGCAACGTCGGGTTTCGCGTCGCCAGCCTTGCGCCGATTCCTGAACCCGCCGAAATCGGAGTGATAGGAGGCGCGTTGGTAGGACTGCTCTGCATAGTGAGGAGGAAAAGGCGCTCGGTCGCACCCTGACACATTGGGAACGCCGACAGTCCGTTTTCTGGGAAAAACGGTGCCCGGCCACCGCACTCCAAAACTTGGGAACGAAGTATTTTGGCGTGCGGCGAGTGCGCGCCGCTTTCCCGAGGCGCGATTTGTCGCGCTTGCGGCGTTTGCGGAGGGCGGAACGGCGACTGATCCGGTTCGCTCCGCGCCCGGTCTTGTCGCTTCGCTCGGAACAGTCGCCGACACTCGGAGGGCGTTTTGTGTTTGCGAAACGGATCCGGGAAAGCTCGGCGACTAAAGTCGCCGTTCCGTTTGTGTCCGCGCCCGCGTTTTTCCGGAAAATTCATCTGCCGCCAACGCGCGCGGCGCTTGGATCAGCCCCGACGGGGCGCCATGCGATAGCCCGGGGCAACGCCCCGGGATTCTGGAATCATTTATTTGCGAGCCCTGAAAGGGCGCAATGGGCGGTATTGCGGAAAACTTTAATGGTGCCTTGCCCACGGCGGGCTCGATGACGCCCCTTGGGGGCTTGGTGTGTGTGTTGGACATTTGGTCCGGTTCGCTTGCGCCCGGTCTTGTCGCTGCGCTCGGAACCCGGGGCGTTGCCCCGGGCTGTCGCATTACGCCCCTTGGGGGGCTGGCCTGGGTGCACCATGCGCAACACGCGTAGAGCCGTCATTTGCGCGACCGGATTTTTGCCAAGCTCGATTTCCAATCCCGCGCCGGCGGTTGCGCCGCGCCGCAGGCAGTGCGGAAAACCTGAACACCCTTTGGCTCACGCGAAGACGCAAAGGCGCGAAAATCCCGGCGGCCATGCTGAACGCGGCGGTGGAACCGGCGGCGGTCTCGATGGCGGCGGTGGATCTTGCCGGATTTCCCCGTGCGGTCCGCCGAATCGGTGATCTTGAGGCACTCAAAATGCGCGCCGTTGGATCTCTTCGGGGGAAGCCATGGAAATAGGACTCCTGTCCCGCCGCCCAGGGCTGACCGGCTGCGTTCGGCCACTGTTTTACCTGAAATGCTCAGGGAGAATTCCAGTGGTGGCCGCGAGTTGTTTTTGGCAGAAGTTTCGCAGGTCTTCGGGCAGCGGGGCGGTGAAGGTGCGCTGGAGGTGGGGGCTTTTGAATTCGATGCGGGCGGCGTGCAATGCGTGACGGGGAAGGGGGAGGTGGGTGGCGTGGCGGGGGGTCCAGCCGTGCTGGATGAAGTCGAGGTAGAGGGTGTCGTCGGGGCCGTAGAGTTTGTCGCCGACGATGGGGTGGTTGAGCCATTGGGCGTGGATGCGGATTTGGTGCGTGCGTCCGGTGTGCGGGGCGGCTTGCACGAGGGTGTGGTTGTTTTGGGCGTGGATGGGGGTGAAGAAGGTCACGGCGGTCCTGGCTTCGGTGCTTCGTCCGACGCGGTGTTTGATGGCGATGGGGCTGGAGGGGTCGCGTTCTATGGGTTCGTCAACGAGGACGGGCTCCGTCATTGTGCCGTGAACGAGGGCGAGGTAGGTTTTTTGGACTTGGCGGTGTTCGAGCGCGGTTTGGCTGTGGCGCGCGGCGAGGGGGTTTTTTGCGATGATGAGGATGCCGCTGGTTTCGCGGTCGAGGCGGCTGACGAGGTGGAGTTTTTCCTGTTTTTTCCATTCCTTGGTTGCGCCGATGAGGCTGGACCAGGGGCCGTTTTTGGAGGGGTGGCAGACGATGTGTCCGGGTTTGTTGAAGACGATGAAGTTGGCGTCCTCCTCGATGATCCAGCGGGTGAGTTCGTTTTCGGTGATGAGCGGGGGTTGTTCTGGCATGGGGTGGCGGGACGTGGGCAAGAAAGAAACCCGCGCGGTGGCGTCGGGTTTCTTTCTCGGATGGAAGGTTGCCGGGCTGTTTTTTTATTTGTCCTCAAGCACCCGGGCTTTTTCGCCGACAGCGTCCTGATAGCTGGAGGTTTCCTCGTTGGTTTTGCGATGGATGAGTTTCTGGCCCTTGAGCTTGAGGCTTTCGAAGAATTGGATGTGTCCGTCGCCGAAGGCGATGTGTCCGCCGCGTTCTCCCCAAGGAGAGTCTTTGTTCCACTCGCCGCCGGTATCGAGGCCGCGTGTCCAGACGAGCGGGTAGTTGGCGTCGGGGCTGGTGGCGGCGTTGGTGACGACGGCCCAGGAGATGGGTTTGACGCCGGACAGTTGGTTGGCGTCGTTTTTGAGGACGAGTTTGGGGATTTCGACGCCGTCGAGTTGTTTGTCGCGCTCGATGTACCACGAGGTGGCGTCGTTGAGCTCGGTGTAGCGGGCAAGGACTTCGGCGAATTGCGCGGGGGAGGTGGCGCCGCCTTCCTTGGGGGAGCCGTCAGAGTAGATGGGTTTTTGGCGGGATCCTCCCGAGGAGTAGGCGATGTAGGCGGTGACGATGCCTTTGAGTTTGCCGGAGGCGTTGCTCCTTGCGGCCATGGTCTGCACTTGAGGGATGATGGCGACGAGTGCGCCGGCGAGGAGCGCCATGATGGTGATGGCGACGAGGAGCTCGATCAGGGTGAAGCCCCGGCGGTGTTGGTAGTTACGGTGGTGTTGTGTTTTCATAATTTTGAACGGGTTGGCTGAGATTTTGGTTGGGTTTGATTGTGCGCCGCGGAATGCGGTTTGCATGTGGGGCGTTATCGCAAGTTTGCGCCGCGTTGTGAAGTCTTTTCTTCAATAGGGCAGGGGGTGTTGCGCGGTGAGGGCGAGGACTTGGGCGCGGGTGGCGGCGAGGGCGCTTTCGAGGGTGGGTGTGCCAATGGCGCCGAGCACGGTGTCGATGGCGGTGGCGATGGTTTCCATGTCGGTTTCGGTGAAGCCCCGGGTGGTGACGGCGGGGGTGCCGAGCCGGATTCCGGAGGCTTGGAACGGGCTGCGGGTTTCGAAGGGGACGGTGTTTTTGTTGCAGGTGATGTTGGCGCGGTCGAGTGTTTCCTGCGCGGTTTTGCCGGTGAGTTCGGCGAATTTTGAGCGCAGGTCCACGAGCATGAGGTGGTTGTCCGTTCCGTCCGAGGTGAGTTTGTGGCCGTGGCGCAGGAGTGCGGCGGCGAGGGCGGCGGCGTTTTTCACGATTTGCCGCGCGTAGGTTCTGAATTCCGTCTTGAGGCATTCGCCGAAGCACACGGCTTTGGCGGCGATGACGTGTTCGAGCGGTCCGCCCTGGGCGCCGGGGAACACGGCGGAGTCCACGGCCTTGGCGTGTTCGTTTTTGCAAAGGATGAGTCCGCCGCGGGGGCCGCGCAGGGTTTTGTGCGTGGTGGTGGTGACGAAGTCGGCGACGGGCACCGGCGAAGGGTGTTCGCCGGCGGCGACCAGGCCGGCGATGTGCGCGATGTCCGCGAAGAGGTAGGCGCCGACGCTGTGCGCGATGTCCGCCATTCGCGCGAAGTCTATGGTGCGCGGGTAGGCGCTGGCGCCGACGGTGATCATGCGCGGTTTTTCCCGTTGGGCGATGGTGGCGAGCTCGTCGTAGTCTATGCGTCCCGTGTCCTCGCGCACGCCGTATTGTGTGAATTGGTAAAGTTTGCCGGAGAAGTTTGCCGGGTTGCCGTGGGTGAGGTGCCCGCCGTGGGCGAGGTTCATCCCGAGGATTTTGTCCCCGGGCTTGAGCACGGCTGTGTAAACGGCGAAGTTGGCCTGCGCGCCGGAGTGGGGCTGGACGTTGGCGTGTTCGGCGCCGAAGAGTTTTTTGGCGCGTTCGATGGCGATGCTTTCGACGACATCCACGTGTTCGCAACCTCCATACCAGCGTTTGGCCGGGTATCCCTCGGCGTATTTGTTGGTGAGCACGCTGCCTTGGGCTTCGAGGACGGCAGGGTAGGTGAAGTTTTCGGATGCGATGAGCTCGATGTGCGTTTGCTGGCGTTTTTTCTCGGCTTGGATGGCTTGATAAATTTCCGGGTCAAGCGTGGCGAGCGGGGTTGCGGAGAGCATTGGAGTTGGTGTCATACGTGGCGGGGAGTGAAACACACGATTCGTGCGCGAAGGAAGCCAAAATTGCGCTTTTTCCCGTTCCCGCGAATGCGGATGTTGACAGCGGCTCGGGGTTTGCGGAAAGGTCTGGTGTTTTTCGCATGAGCACTGTCCGCACCCGATTTGCGCCAAGTCCCACCGGTTTTTTTCACATTGGCAGCGCCCGAACGGCCTTGTTTAACTGGCTTTACGCCCGGCACACCGGGGGGTGTTTTATTCTCCGCGTGGAGGACACCGACAGTGCGCGCAACGAGGAGCGTTACCTGCGGGTCATTTACGAAAGCCTGCGCTGGCTGGGTCTGGACTGGGACGAGGGGCCGGACGCGGGCGGGGCGCACGGGCCGTATAAGCAGAGCGAGCGGGGGGCGATTTATCGCGAGTTCCTTGGCCGTTTGCGCGCGTCCGGGCGTGCCTACGACAGGGACGGGGCGGTGTGGTTCAGGCTTGCGGGGGCGCGCCGCGTGGTGCGCGAAAAATACAGGGAGGGTGACCGGGTGCTGGAGCGGGAGGCCGAGGTGGTGGATGCGCCGCCCGTGTGCATCCATGACGTGGTGCGGGGGGATGTGATGCGTGCCGAGGACCGCGACTTTGTCCTTGTCCGCGCCAATGGTGAGCCGGGGTTTCATTTTGCCAACGTGGTGGATGACATCACGATGCGCATCACGCACGTGATTCGTGGCGAGGACCATCTTTCCAACACTTCCAAGCACGTGGAGCTTTACAACGCGCTCGGGGTGCCGCCGCCGGTTTTCGCGCACATCCCGCTCATACTCAAGGGGGATGGACGGGGGAAAATGTCCAAGCGCGACCGTGGCGCCCTGATCGAGGAATATCAGGCGCGTCATTTTTTGCCCGAGGCGGTGCGCAATTTCCTTTGTTTGCTCGGGTGGACCCCGAGGGACGGGCGCGAGGTGCTTCCCGTGTCCGATGTGGTGGCGCAGTTTGAGCTTGCCGACGTGCATCAGGCGAACGCGCGGTTTGATGAGCGGAAAATGAGTTTCATCAACCAGCAGTGGTTGCGGTTGATCGAGCCCGGGGAGTTTTCGCGGCGCGCGGTGCCGCTCCTGCGCGAGGCCGGGCTCGTCGCCGGCGGGGAGAACGCGGCCTTTGTGCAAAGCGTCCTTGGCGTGCTGCGGGAGAAACTCCCGGGCTTGGAGGATTTGCCCCGGTTTGCGCGGTATTTTTTCACCGACGAGTTTGAGCGGGACGGGGCGGCGCGTGAAGCGCTTGAGAAAAAGGGGGATCCGGTGGCGCGGGTGCGCGAGCTGCTCCCTGCGCTTGAGGCCGTGGCGGGCTTCGAGGATGCGGCGGCGCTGGACGCGGTGGTTGCCCGGACGGTCGCGGGCACCGGCAGGAAGCCCGGCGAGTATTTCGCGCCGTTGCGTTATGCTGTCAGCGGCTTGGGCGGCGGGCCGGATTTGCACAGTGTGCTGCGCATACTGGGGCGCGACCGTGTGCTGGCGCGCGCGCGGCGTTTCGTGTCCGGCGCGTGAGGCTTTGCCATGTATCCTGCCGAACTTGAGGCGTATTGGCTTGGCCGTGCGCGCGCCGCCACGGGAACGGCGGACGGGGAATGCGCGCTGGATCGCGTGCGCCCGGCAGTCCGGCGTCTGAGCGATTTGTTCACGCTTGAGCGTCCGCGCGGGGCGTTTCCCGATTATGCCACCGATGCGGTGTCGCTGGCGGCCTACGGGTTGTTTTTCTTTCCGCAGAGTTTTGCGCGGACTGCGCTGGCGCTGGACCAGCCCGTGCGGCTGCGCGGGTGGCGTCCGGAACCGGCGGCGTTTCCGGGCGCGCCCCTGCGCGTGCTCGATCTCGGCAGCGGGGCGGGACCGTGCGGGCTTGCGGCCTTGCGGGCGGTTCACGCGCTCGCGCCGCGCCGTCCGTTGGAGCTCGTGGCCGTGGATCATTCGCCGGGCGCGCTTGCGCTGGTGCGCGAGGTGTCCGCCCGCGCGCTGCCCTCTTCCGTTCCGGTTGAAGTGGAAACGCGCGCGGGGGATTTGCGTCACGCGGACGCCGTTCTGGCGGGATTGCCCCCCCAGGACATCATTGTCGCGGGCTTTTCAGTGAATGAACTCTTTGGCGGAACGGACATGCCCGCGTTGCGCCGGTGGCTTGCCGCGCTGCGCCCCCTGCTCTCGGCGAACGGTTTGCTGGTGGTGCTTGAGCCCGCCTTGCGTGACACGGCGCTGTCCTTGCAGGGGGCGGCGGATGCGCTTGCGGGCGCGGGCGTTTTCCATCGCTGGGGGCCGGACTTGGGGGACGCGCCGTGTCCGTTGACGGGAGGCGGGCGGGCGTGGAGCCATGAGGTGCGCCGCTGGACGCCGCCGGCGTCGCTTGCGTATTTGAACCGGCGCTTGTTCCGCGAGATTGGTGTCCTGAAATTTGCCTGCACCGTGCTGTGCCGGACACCGCCCGAGCCGTTGCCGGAAGCGCGCGTGGCATTGCGCCTCGTGTCGCCGTTGCAGATCTTGAAAGGGCGTCTGGCCTTCTCGGCTGTGACCGTGGCGGGGGAACTCTTTTCCGTGGAAATCCCGACGCGTGGTCTTTCGAAGCGCGAAATCAAAACATCCGCGGCGGCATGGGAACGCGGGGATGTTGTGAGTGTGGATCCCCCGGCATTGCAATCTGTGGGCGGCGGTGGCGTCCCGCTCTTCCGCGTCCATTCCCTTGAGTCATTTGAGGTGCTGTATCTTTCGCCGGAAAGTTCTCGTGAAGTGAGTCCGGGAAACTTCGGCGACTAAAGTCACCGTCCTGTTTGGACCCGTGCTCGCCTTGGGGATTGGCACCACACTCCATAACTGGCACGCGATTTCGTGGCGCACAGGTTTCAGCCTGTTGTGGAGCGCGGGACTTCAGCCTCGCCTTGGGAGCGGGGAATGAATTCCCCGCGTCGGTGGATTTGGAGCCGTCCGCAGGGTATGAGGGGTGCGAATGGATTTTTTAGAGCCGTCCGCAGCGTGCGAAAGGGGCATGGAATTTTTTTTACTCCCTGCTCGTCGCAAGCAAAGAGCATTTTAAGCTGTGTTGCACTTGCTCGCGGCGAGCAAGTTGGTCAAAATAATATTTCACACTTGCTCCGAACGAGCAAGTTTGTTTCCAAAATTTTTCAGACTTGCTCGCGAAGAGCAAGTAGGTTTCAAATTTTTTTGATTATTGCTCTTGGCGAGCAAGTTTGTCTCGATTTTTTTTGGAACTTGCTCGTTCCGAGCAAATGTCATTAATAATTTTGACCTTGTTGCTCGTTCCGAGCAATTCATTTTGAGAACCTATTGCGATTTGCTCTCGGCGAGCAAGTAGCTTCAATATTTTTTTTGGACTTGCTCGCGGCGAGCAGATTCAAAAAATTTTTGAGACCAATCTGCTCGTTTGGAGCAAGGGGTTTTCAAAATTCGTTACTATGAACATCACCGTTGGAAAGGGGGAAGGGAGGGCTGTTGCCATGAACATTGCCGTTGGACGGGGGGAAACGGAGCCCGTTACTGATTACATTACCGTTGGAAAGGGGGAAGGGAGGGCCGTTGCTGGTTTTGTTGCCGTATGACGGGGCGAAAGGGGGCTCGTTGCGGATTTTATTTTCGTTGGAAAGGGGCAACGAGGGAGCGTTACTGGTTTATAATCCGGTTGGAGGTTGGAAAAAGGGGTGGTGTTGCGGTCTTCGTGGTGTGATTGCGCCGTGAGAGGGGGCTTTGCTTCGCCAGATGAGGTTTCCACCCTTGGCGGGGTGGGGATGCGCCGGGCAAATGCAGATCTCACGCGAAGACGCGAAGGCGCGAAGAGGTCTGTGTTTCTCAGTTCACGCGCCGTTGTTTTCGGCAGTTGCCGGAGCAGTTGCAGGGGGGGTGGGTGCTGTCGCGGCGTGTCTTCATCGCAAGCCATGCGCGCCGCAGGAGATAGGCGGTGGCGGTGGCGGTGGCGAGGGTGATCAGGCTGTGCTCGGCTGTCATTCTTAGGGTTGCTGGGTGCGGGGGCTGGCGGGGGGCGGGAGGGGGGCGGTGGTCTCGGGGATGATGGGGACGCGGGAGGAGTTGGGTGTGAGGATGATTTTGGCGGTTTCCTTGTCCACGATGATAAGCCAGATGCGTTTGACGTGGTTGTTGAATTCTTCGCCGCAGGTTTTTGCGATGGCGTCGAGGCGGTTCAGGTGGGTGCGCGAGAATTTGTTGGGGTCTTGGGCGGCTTCGTATTCGAGGGTCTGAAAGATGTTGGACTGGGCTTCGGGGCGGTTTTTTTCGAGTGCGGCGATGAGTTCCGTGATGGCGGGCGCGGCGCTTCGGGGCGAGGTGCGTATGGCGTGGGAGGTGATTTGGGCGAGGGCGGGGTCGTCGGTATCCTTGAGGATTTTCCCGAGGGCGAGGATGCCCGCGTCGTATCCGGCGAGGATGTGGGCGTTGGGTGCGGGGTTGCGTCCTTGGGTGAGGGCGGTGGTGGCGGCGGCGATGATCTTTTCGGCGAGCTCGTCCCTGGCGTTGCGCAGTTGGGTGGCGAGCTGCCAGGCGCGGGTTCCGGCAGTCGGGGTTGCGTGGAATTCTTCGAGGGTTTGGGGTTTGGGGGGCGTGTGGGTTGCGTCGAGGAGTTTGACGAGGGCGGCGGGGGCGTCGCTGTTGTTGGGGCGTCTGGAGTTTTCGATGGGCCAGTAGGCCGCGATGCTGAGCTTGGAGAGTTCGCACAGCTCGGAGATTTCGCCGTTGGTGAATTTGACGAGGAGGTCCGCGTTGCCGTTGCCGGTGGTGTCCATGTAGGCCTCGATGAGCGTGTATTTTTGGCCTTCCGGTTCATGCATGTAAACTTCCTTGACGTAGGCGCCGCGGTCCCTGGCGAGGGGGCCGCGGTAAACATAGGAGCTGGTCGCGGACTGGCTGGCGTCGCGGCAGCCGGTGGCGGTGGCAAGGATGAGGGCGAGGGGGAGCAGGAATGTGGTGGCGAGGATGGTTGGTGCGGTTCGCATGGTGGGTGTGACGGTAGGGGTTTGCACGGGGGGAACAAGGGTTTTTTTGCGGCGGGGGGCGCGGGCTTGACATGCGGGGTGAAATGGGCGGTGATGCGCGCGTTTTCCGGGGGCCTTTAGCTCAATGGTTAGAGCAGAGCACTCATAATGCTTTGGTTGTTGGTTCGAGTCCGACAAGGCCCACCATTTTGCCGGCGTGTTTTTTTGGGGGGAGGGGCTTGGGTGCGGGAAGTTCCGCCTTTTTTTTTCCTGTTTCGCGGGTAGTGTCTGCCCGTCATGCCCGAAGTTTCTCACCGTGTGCTCGCTGCCTGTTGGATGACGCGTTTTGATGGCGTCGTGGTTTTGTCCCGTGATTGGGAGGGGGAGGGGCTGCCGCCGTTGGAGATGGCTCCTCCGGGTGTGTTGCGCCGGGTGTCGCGGATGGGTGTGCGCCGGTGCGCGCTGTTCTCGGGGTATTGTTTTGAGGAGGGGGAGGTGGTGTTTGTGCTTTGGCCGGAGTTGTTCCCCGGGGTGGATTGCGAGGTGGAGGAGATACGTGTGGCGGGGGAGTTTAATGGGTGGGGTCCGGACTCGGGCTGGGCGCTGCGCGCGGAGTGGTGGGAGGGAGCGGGGTGTGTGTGGGTGTTGCGCGGCGCTCTGTCGGGGGTGGATTGGGGTGCGTTGGGGGGGGAGGGGTGCGCGTTCAAGTTTGTCACCGCGCGCGGGGTGTGGCTGGATGTGCCGGGGCAGGCGTTTAACCGGTGCGTGGATGGGCGCGGGTGTGTGAACTTTCATTTGTCGCGGGAGCGGACCGGGTTGCATGTGTTTTGTTTCGTGTCGGGGGCGCCGGCGAGTCTGGCCGGGCGCGATGTGTTGTTGTGGGGGCGGCAGCGGGTGCCGGTGGGGCACGGGGAGTTTTTGCTGCAACAGAATTCGTCGGTGGAGTTGGGGGCGCGTGTTTACGGGGGGCGGACGTGTTTCCGGGTGTTTGCCCCGCGCGCCTCGGGGGTTGTCGTGGAGTTGTGGCCGCCGGGGATGGATGAAAAAAAGGGGGGCGGGCGGGAGCGGGCGGCGTTGGCGGCGTTGGGGGATGGTGTGTGGGAGTGGGTGCGCGAGGGGTCGTTGCACGGGTGGCGTTACTGGTTTTTTGTCTCGGGGGAGAATGATGGTGTGTCCACGGCGTTTGATGCCGCGGTGCCGGTGCTTGATCCGTGGGCGTTGGCGGCGGAGGGGCCGTCGGGGCCGGGGTTGGTTGTGGATGGGGCGCGGGTGTCCTATCCGGGGGGGCAACACAGGCCGCCGCCGGTGGCGGACTTGGTTGTTGTCGAGGGGCATGTGCGCGATCTGGTTGCGCGTGTGGCCGGGGGGGCGACGGGGTTTCGCGAGCTGGCGGAGTGGATTCGTTCGCCGGGTTGCTATTTGCGCGCCCTGGGGGTGAATGCGCTGGAGTTGCAGCCGGTGCAGGAGTTTGACGCGGTGCGGGCGGGGGATTACCATTGGGGCTACATGCCGGTGAACTGGTTTGCGCCGGCAAGCGCGTATGCGCGGGATGCGGGCGCGGGGTCGCAGATTGCGGATTTTCAGGATTTGGTGGCGGCGTGCCATGAGGCGGGGTTGGCGGTCATTGTGGATGTTGTTTACAACCATGTCGGGGCGCCCAATCACTTGGAGCGGTTGGACAGGGCGTATTTTTTTGAACAGGCGCCGGATGGCGGTTTGTCCAATTGGAGTGGGTGCGGGAATGATGTGCGTGCGCGCGCGCCGTTGGTGCGGCGGCTGGTGGTGGAGAGTCTGCGCCATTGGGTGGAGTGTTTTGACGTGGATGGTTTCCGTTTTGATCTGGCGGAGTTGCTGGGGGTGCCGTTGTTGCGCGAGGTGGAGCGCGTGCTCAGGCCGGTCAAGCCGGGGTTGATTCTTATCGCGGAGCCGTGGAGTTTTCGCGGGCATCTTGGGGGGGCGCTGGCGGGGATGGGTTTTGTTTCGTGGAATGACGGGTTCCGTGAGTTTTTCCCCGCCTATGTCCATGGGGCGGCGGGGTCGGATGGGTTGAGGTATTTTTTGGGCGGGTCGCCGGGGTCGGCGCCGTTGCTGCAGGCGCTGAATTACACGGAGTCGCATGATGACCGTTGCTGGCTTGACCGGATCACGGAGAATGCGGGCAACGATGGCACTGTGCCGACGCCCAATGATGCGCGGCGGACGCGCTTGATGGGGGCCGCCTTGTTTGCCTCGCTTGGGGTTCCGATGCTTGCGGCGGGGCAGGATTTTTTGCGTTCCAAGGCCGGGTTGAACAATACGTATCTGCGTGGCGATGTGAATGCGCTGGATTACGCGCGGCTGGAAAAATTTCATGACACTCATGTGTATTTCCGCGATTGGATTGCGTTCCGGTTGAGCGACATGGGCGCGGCGTTGCGGAGGCATGAGCGGACGGCGGAGGGTTTTTTCAGGTTTTTCCAATGCGCGCATTCGAATGCGCTTGGCGCGTGGTATAACGCGGATGGGGCGCTGGCGGTGGCGTCGCTGTTTTTCGCGATCAATCCGCACTCTCATCCGGTGGCGTTGTCCGTGCCGGGGGTGGATGGCGGCGGTTTTCGCCAGATTGCCAACGGGGATGTTTTTTGCGCCGGCGGGCTGGCTGCCGCGGATTCGTTTGCCTGGCACGCGGGGATTTTAACATTGCCCGCGCTTTCGGCGGGGCTCTGGATTGCGGAGCTTCGTCCCGGCTCTTGAGGGCGGGGCTTTTTTCTTCCTATGAACACCAAGAATTTCCGGTTTTCCCGGCGTCGCCGTCTTTGCGGCGGTGCGGTCGTGTTGTTGGCGGTCGTGTTTGTGTTTCCCGTCGCGCGCCCGGCGATTGCGTCCGACGCCACCGGTGCGAATACCGCCGCCGCGCCCGTGCTGCCCCGTGGGGAGAGCGAGTTTTTTTTCAACAATGTCTTTACGGCGCCGTCGCTCACCGCGGGTTATTCGATGCCGGCGGCGGTGCGCGACGCCACCGGGAAACTTTTGTCGTGGAATTACGATGCGGGTGTTTCCGTTTTGGCCATTGGCGCGGAGAACATTTTTTACGGGGCCTTTGCCTATCGCCGCACCGATTATCGTTTCGAGGGAATGGGCGCGCCCTTTGGGGATGTGGAGCAGGCGCGGCTTTACTTTCGGTATGAACGGGCCTTTTCGCCGCGGTGGAGTCTCGTCGTGGATGCCGCCGGGTGGCTTGCGGCGGAAACGGATGCCCGCATAGGCGAGGGGGCCGCGGGATTTCTTGGTGGCGGGGTGAAGCATTCCCTGTCCGGCGACCTCCAGTTCCATCTTGGAATGATGGTGAAGACTTACCTTTCGGACGGTGCGGAGCTCTGGCCTTACGGAGGCTTTGTCTGGCAGATTGATCCCAGTTGGGCGCTCGGGTTAACGAACGGGCTTTCGCTCCGTTATGATGGCCGTTTTTTTGACGGACATGCCACTTCCGTTGAATTGAAATGCGCCTACGAGAGCTTGAACTTCCGCATGGCCGGCGCCACCGCCGTCGGCTCCCATCGCCGTGCCGTGGAGGTCCAGCAGGTGGTGTTGACCTTGGGCGTGAAACAGGAGTTTCTCGGGCGCGCGGCCTATGTTCGTGGCACGATCGGCGGCGTTCTCTATGCCAAATACAAGTTTCGCAGCTGTGGTGACAACGTCGGGGAGTTTCGCACCGATCCCGCGGCCACGTTTTGCGTCGAGGCCGGGTTCACCTTTTGAGGCCGCATTCCCGGAGCGCTTCGCGCCTATCCGCGCGGCTGCTCCTGGCGGGCGGCTTCCGCGACGTCGAACCCGCGCTGCCGCGCCGATTCGCAGAGCAACTCCAGGTGGTTGATTGTCTGCTCAAGTCGTGAGCGGAAGTCTGACAGGCACCGGTTGAAAAAACTGTACGGCAGCAGGCAGAGGATCGCGATCACGAGCCCGCAAATGGTTGCGATGAGCGCCTCCGCGATGCCTCCGGTCACGCGTGTCGCCGCAAGCTCGCCAACGCCCAGCGCCTCGAATGAGATGCGGATTCCGGTGACCGTTCCCAGCAGTCCCAGAAAGGGGGCCAGGGTGATGAACGCCGCCAGCAGCCACAAACGCTTTTCCGCCTGATGCAACACCTTCGACGCCTCCAGTTGCATGGCGCCCAGGAACGACACGTGCGCGTGCGTGAGCCCTTTGTGCACCACGCGCAAAAACGGGTCTCCGGGCGCGCTCGCCGTTGTTCGGGCCGCCGTTTTGAAATCGCCCGACGCCACCGCGGTGAACACCGATTCCAGGGCTTTTCCGTCTGTCCGTCGTGCCAGCCACCACCACCACAGGGCGCGCTCGCCGATAACCACGAGGCTTGCGAGGAAGCAAAGCAGGAGCGGCCACATGATCGGCCCCCCCTCAATAAAAAACTCAACGGCGGCATTTGCGTAAAATGTCATGATGAAACCGGATCTCAATACGCCTTTTCGCGGAGTTCAAATGAAATCTCCACTTCATAAACCCGCACCTTGCCCGCCGCGAAACGCCAGCGATGGCGCACGGTGGACACGGCGGCTTCGTTCAGCAGCGTCCACTGGCAGGGTTTCGACGCCACCGCGTCAATCACGCCACCGTCCTCGCCGACCGTGAACCGCACCCGCACGAGGCCGGTCTGGTTTTGGCGTATCGCGTGGTAAGGGTAAACAGGCGCGGGTTGGACGCCTTCGCCCACGCCGTAAACGATGCGTTCCGCCGCGGCATCCTGTCCGTCGCTGCCTGACGCCACCGCCATTGGTGGTGTTGCGGTGAGGGCGGGAGCGGTGATTTCCGCCACTGGCGTGGAAATGGCGATTTGTGCCGGGATGTTCAACGCGACGACTTGGGGCGTTGCCTCCGGTTCGAGCACCGGTGCCGCTGCCGGGGGGATGCCCAACGCCACGGCGGCTTTTGATTTCTCCGAGGTCCGGGATGCTGTTGTCGGATTTCTCTCCACGGGGACATCCCCGTCCACCAACGCCACCTTGATCAAAGTCGTTTCCGTGGGCACGCGCGCGCTCTTTTGCTCGGGGAAGGTCAATCCCGTCCCTGTTGCCAAAGTGATTCCTGCGCAACCCGTCCAGAGCACCAAGGCGCACAAGTCCGCCAGTCCCGGTGGCGCATGGCCGTGGGCGAGGGCGGGGTTTTCGCTGTTTTCGATTTTATTCATCCCGTCGGGCTTTTTGTTTTTAGGGGCCATTCTTGATTGTCCGGTTCCGGAGAGTCCAGAATAAGAAAAAAGTGCGTGACTCAATGCCTTGACACCCCTGCCGCGATTGATAGATAACCGGAGCTTCAAAATTTAACATCATGTCCAGACTGCCCCGTTCTCTTTTTCTCGCAGGTGCCGCAGCCCTCTCCGTCGCAGAGGTGTGTGCCGCTTCCTTCACTCCCAACGATCCGCTTTTCAATCCTTCCGCCGGTTTTTACGGGCAATGGCATTTGTTTGGCGCCAGCAGCTACGCGGCCTTTTACGATGCGCCCACCGTGGCTGCGAATCCGTGGTTGACCTCCGTGCGTGGCAACAACGTCACAGGCGCGTGGACCGCCGGCTACACGGGCGCGGGCGTTATCATCGGCATTATCGACGATGGCATCGAAGGCTCGCACGAAGACCTTGCCGCCAATTATCGCGCCGATCTCAGCCGGAATTTTTCCCAAGGCTCCATTGCAAACCAGCCCCAGCGTCCGTATCGCACAAGCGACAACCATGGCACGTGCGTCGCGGGTGTTGCCGCGGCAGTGGGGGGGAATGGAATCGGGGTCACGGGCGCCGCGCCTCATGCCCAGATCGCAGGGATGCGCATCGCGTTTGGCGATTATGAGTCGGACCCCAACGTCACTTCGCAGGACATTGTCAACGCCTTCCTTTGGAAATCCGGTGTCACGGAGGATGGCAAATACACGGGCGAGGCGGTCGTCAGCATAAAGAACAACAGCTGGGGTTCCACTGTGCCTTTTCTAAAAGGTGATGAAGATGGCCTTGCAGCGGTAAAGGTCGCCGCCAGCAATAATGTCATCTTTGTTTTTGCGGCGGGGAACGCTCGTGGCACTTTTAATGAAAATTCCAATGCTTCGCTCCTCAACGGTGCCGAGGTTATGATCAGTGTTGCCGCCTTCGGTTCCGACGGCATTTTTTCCGTCTATAGTAATTACGGCTCGTCGGTGTTTGTCACCGCTGCGTCGAATGGGGGTGGCTTTGGTATTGTTAGCACTGACCGTATGGGTGCTGCCGGCTACACCGAGGTCAACTATAATGGCGATTTTGGTGGCACTTCATCTGCGTCGCCGCTCATTACCGGGATCATTGCCCTTGCGAAGGAGGCCAACCCGGCGCTTGACACACGCTGGGCAAAGCACGCGTTTGCGCACACCAGTGTCCAAGTTGACCTTGATGACAAGTCGCTTTCCAGTGGCGTTGTTGACTGGTCGTCCCAATCCCTCGTCGGGCGTGGCTGGCAGACCAACGGGGCGGGGCTTCATTTCAACCCCAATTATGGCTTTGGCATGGCCGACGCCACCGCGTTTGTGGACTATGCCGTCAATCTCGCCTACGTCACCGCGCGGACATCGCACACAGTGGAAAAAAAGATCGGCGGTCTGTCCCTCTCCTCCAACTCCAGCGGGACCGTTACCCACTGGCAGTCCACCAACAGCAACATTGTGCTTGGAATCCAGCGTTACGACAATGTGGCCTCCGCGCCCACTGCTGTTACCGGAACTCCGTCCGCAGGCGCCGCTCCTGTCGTGCCAGTCCAGCGTGACTATATCGAGACATTCACTCTTGGCAGCAGCCAGATTTCCCAGTCCCTTGAGACTGTCGAGGTGCACGTCAACATTTCCAGTGGGAGCGTGTGGAAAGATCTCCTCGTACAGATCGTCTCGCCCAGTGGTGTGGTCAGCGACCTTTACACCCCGCTCCTCAATGCGGCCTCTTCCGGGGAAAGCACTGTTGCCTCCCAGATTGGGCTCAACAACGGGCTTGACTGGACATTCACGACCAACGCCTTTTGGGGAGAGAATGGCGCCGGGGAATGGAAACTCGTCATCAGCAATTATGGCAATTCTGTGATGAAGCTCGAAGATTTCTCCATTACCTTTCACCAAGGAGAGGCCATTCTTGAGTCCGCGCTCACCGAGCCCATCAGCAAGGATCTTTCCGTCCACGCGCTCGTCATCGACAATGCCGGCACCCGGTTTGTCCTTCCCGAGGGGCGCACGTTCACGATTGCCGACTCCACCATTCTCAACGGCGGCATCATGGAAATTTCCGGGCATGTCGCGCAGACGAAATTCAAGGGCAACCAGCTCGTCGTTAACGGGGGGACGCTCTCCATTTTGCCCAGCGGGAGCGTGGATGCGGCCCGGGGCGCGCTCATGACAGGGGGCACGTTCAACCTTTCCGGAAAACTCAACACGGGATCCACCACGCTTCAGGTCACGACATCCACCACCGCCGCGAATGGCGATGTCACCAAGGACACGCATAATGTAACCTATCCCTACGGACTGCTCGTCACGGGCGGCACACTCAACACCGCCGGCACTGGAGCCAGCGTGGCCGGGGGCATTTTGCAAACTGGCGGCAGGATCAACATCGCCGCGGGAAATCGTCTCGTCACGCCCACGCTTGACGTTCAAGGCACTGTTGAGGATGGCGGCTATGTCACGCGCGGCGCCCTCGCCATTGGCGGCACGCTTGAGGGCGGACTGGTTGTCCGCAACGGCGCCACCGCCACCGCCACTGGTGCCGCCCGCATCACGGGTGACCTTGTTCTCACTGGCGATGAGGCGAACTCCGGCAACGCCGCAAAATTCACAATTGACGCCGGTGCGACGCCGCGGGTCGGCGGCAGCATCGCACTCCTTAACGGCACCCTTCTTCTCAATTCTGACAATCTTTCCGCGGACACGATTTATGTTGAGGGAAACAACGCCACCGCCGGCGGGCACCTTGACGTTGCCGCCACCACCGCAACCCTGTCAACCCGCCTCGTCCAGACTGGTGGCACGACGACGCTCGCCGGGGACGCCACTTTCACCGACGGCATAACACTTGTCGGCGGCACATTCACCACTTCGGTGCTTGCCGGTAAAACGCTCACCACGTCCCTTTTCAACCTTCAGGGCTCCGGACGTTTTGACCTCGGTGGCGGCGCTTTCTTGCGCACCAACCTTGCGGGTGATTTCCATATGAACGGCGGCAATCTCGTCGTTAACATCGCCCGCGCGACGATGATCACGAGCAACGACCGCCTTGAGATTGCCGGCAGTGCCGTCTTCAATTCCGGGAACATCCAGCTCTCCATCGACGTCAAGCCGCAGATTGCCGACCTCCTTAACGGGCGGCACCCCGTCGAAATTGTCCATGCCGACACTCTCGTTGGCGGTTTCATCACCGTTTCGGGCGACAACTCTTACAACGACCGTTCGGACTCCGGTTCCGGAGCTTACTCAATTCCCCTGTCCTACAAATTTCAGGCCGATTCCGCCACCGGTTCCGGCAACATCATTGTGGGTTACGATTATGCCAGCCCCACTTTCCTCTCGCGGCTCAATGCAAACCAGCAGCAAGTCGCCCACATGCTCAACCGGTGGGAGCTCCTCACGGGCATTCTGCCCGACGGGCAGCCTGACGAGCTTCTCCTGCGCGAGCTCAACCAGATTCAGGACATCCCCACCCTTGCCGCTGCTTACGAGCAGTTGATGCCCGTGAACAGCCTCGCGCTTGCCCGCTCCGCCGGCAAACGGATCACCGCGCTAACCAATACCTTTGACAGGCGTTCCCGGGATTTTCGTCGTGGCGCGATCCAGCCCGGATCCATTTGGACGAATTATCTTTTTGCCGACAACTGCACCTTCGACTTTGCCACCCAGCCCCGCATCGCCGCCCTTGGCAGCACCCGTCCGTACTCTGCCGGCGGTTATGTGCCCTATTCCGGACTCAACGAAGAGTATCCCCTCACTCTCTGGATGAATGGCGGCGCCTCCGTCTGGCGTGGAAAAAGCGTGGAATCAAACCCCGTCACACGATCCACCCAATACACGGGCGTCATAGGGCTCGATTATCGTTGGGAAACAGGGCTTCGCCGCACGCTTGCCACGCATGACATCGGCGCCCTCGTCGGCTATAACGGCGGACAGGACAAGATTGGCGACTCCGGTTCCCGGAATGACTACGACGCCATTCAGCTCGCCGCCTATTTCACCACCCAATATCGCGGTTATTATGTCAACGCCCTCGCGGGTTACGCCATTGACCAATACAAGTTCAAGCGCGACATCCGCATCGGAAATCTTTCCCAAGTCGCCATCGGGCGCCCCAAGGGCGACACCTACTACGCCTATCTTGGCGCCGGGCATGAATGGGAATACCGCAGTTGGGCGCACGGGCCCACTTTTGCCGCCCACTACTCGCGCACCCAGCTCGATGGTTACACGGAGACGGATGCCGGCTCCCAAAATCTCACCCTCGGACAGAGCGTTTACGAAAGCCTGCAGACCCGCATCGGTTACCGCATCACGACGCGTGTCGAGGCTGGTTGGGCGACCTTGCTTCCCGAGGTGCGGGCCGTCTGGCACCACGAATTCAAGGACAACATCCGGAGCATCGCCGCCCGCACAAACAACGGCATCCCTTTCACCACCCGCACGAACGCGCTCGGTGGTGACTACGCCACCTTTGGCGCCGGGCTGACCTTCATGCTTAGCGAATACGCCAGTTGTAGTTTTGATTACGACGTCTCTCTTTTCCAAAAAGACATGGAGCCCCAGCACACGCTCAACGCCCTGCTCCGTGTTTCATTCTGAGGAAATGCCGCCGCCCATGCCGGCGCAACCTCTCCGGGTTGCCCACGCCCCGGCCAAGGTAAACCTCTTGCTCGCCATCACGGCTGTCCGTCCCGATGGTTATCATGAGCTCATCAGCCTCGTTGCCCCGGTGGCGCATGGCGACACGCTTTGGCTCGCGCTTGACCCCGGGGCGCCTCCCGGTGCCGCCGATACGCTCCAGTGCGACACCCCGGGTGTCCCCACCGATGCGTCCAACCTCGTCTTGAAGGCTACCGCTGCCTACCGCGCGAGTTATCCCCGGTTGCCTCGCGCGCACTATATTCTCCAAAAACGCATTCCCCACGGGGCGGGCTTGGGCGGTGGCAGCTCGGATGCCGTTGCCGCGCTCCGCCTCCTCAATGAGGTCACCGGACAGCGTCTTTCCTTCGGCGAGCTCGTGACCTTGTCCGCCCGGCTGGGCTCCGACTGTCCCCTCTTTTTGCACAACGCCCCCCTCGTCATGCGCGGGCGTGGCGAGCGAATTGAAACGCTCCCCGAAAATGCAATCACCGCATTGCGCGGACGCCGCCTCCTGCTCTTCAAACCCGCCTTTGGGGTTGTCACCGTGGACGCCTACAATGCCATGCGCGCCACTCCCGGTGGTGCCGCCTATATTCCTGCTGCCGTCATTGAAAACCGTCTTGATGCTTGGCTCACGGCTCCTGCCACGGCACCGCTTCCATTGTATAATAACATGGAAAACCCCGTTTTTGAGAAACACCCCGCCCTGCCACTTCTCCTCGGGCGTTTGGAAACGGAGCATTCCCTGCGTCCGCGCATGAGCGGCAGCGGCAGCGCCTGTTATGCCTTTCTGCCCGAAACCGCCAGCCTTCCCGCGATAACCGCGACCATTCGCGAGACGTGGGGCGATTCGGCTTTCATTTGCGAAACGACCCTCGCGTGAGTTTTTCCGGACTGTGCGCCGTCAGGCTCCGGCGCGTTTCTTGCCTGTGCTGCGGAAAAAGGTCTTCGCCCTCGCCACCGCATAATCGCGGTTGAGTTGCGCGATGAAATCCAAGGTGTTCCCCTTCGGGCAAACCGTCTGGCATTCGCCATAATTGGTGCAGTTGCCAAAGCCCTCCGCGTCCATTGTCTCGACCATGGACAGCGTGCGCTGGCTCTTCTCCGCCCTGCCCTGGGGAAGACTGTTAAAGTGCGCAATCTTTGAACCCACAAAGAGCATCGCCGCGGCGTTGGGACATGCGGCCACGCACGCACCGCAACCAATGCACTCGGCGGCATCCATCGCGCGGTCGGCCACGGGTTTGGGAATGGATATAATGTTCGCATCAATGGCGGATCCCGTGCGAATGCTGATGAAGCCCCCGGCTTGCGTGATGCGATCGAGCGCGGACCGGTCAACCACGAGATCCTTGACGACGGGGAAAGGCCGGGCACGCCAGGGTTCGATGGTGATCGTCTCGCCATCCTTGAAGTGGCGCATGTGGACTTGGCAGGTGGTCACGCCCTGAAGGGGGCCGTGAGGAAGCCCGTTGATGGTCATCGAACACATGCCACAGATCCCCTCGCGACAATCGTGGTCAAACGCAATCGGCTCCTCGCCTTTGGCGACGAGCTCCTCGTTGAGAATGTCGATCATCTCAAGGAATGACGACCCCGTGGAAATGCCATTGACCTCATACTCTTGGAATGCCCCCCGGGCAAGCCGCGTGGGCTGGCGCCAGACGCGAATGGTCAGCGAGAGTGTTTGGTCGTGATGATGGGCGTTGTCGGACATGTTTGAAAAATGCTCCGGGAGATTTGGGGAGCCACCCGCCGGTGTAAAGCGATTTTTTGCGGCCTGTTCCGAATCCGGATTATGCCATGGGGCAGCCCGCACGCCGCTGAGAATCCCACATGCAATCCTGATTGTGGGCCGTGGATCAAAGCCTGTGGCACTGCCATGCACTTCGACTTTTCCGCTCGCAATATTTTTGAAAAAACCGCTTGCGTTCCCCCTTCTGAATCCTTTCTGAGTGTCTCCCACAAAACCACATGACCGCCACCGTTCCCAACGCCACCGCCAGTATCGCCGCCCCACGCGCCGGTTTTGTTGTTGGCGGAACGGCGACTTTAGTCGCCGGAGGTTTCCCGGACTCGCTTCGTTTCAATGAAACCACCAGCAGGGTGTCGGCGACTAAAGTCGCCGTTCCGTCCATTGGACTTACCTCGCGCGCAGCAACTCTGTTAACGGAACCTGCCGCCGTAGGCGGAAACCGGCGCAGCCGGTCAATGACCGCGCGGGCCCCGCGCCACTCGACCGCGGGCACCGCGCCCCGCGGGGGGGGGGGGGGGGGGGGGGGGGGGGGGGGGGGGGGGGGGGGGGGGGGGGGGGGGGGGGGGGGGGGGGGGGGGGGGGGGGGG
>JAITIB010000119.1 GCA_031279675.1 Puniceicoccales bacterium
TGCGCCGGAATCACGCACCCCTTGCGCGGGTGCCCGCGTGGTTTCCACGCCCCGTTTTTCGCGCTGCCTCGGCATGGGCGGAATGGCGCGCTTGGGGTCGAACTCGATGGTCGGCGGAAGGATGTCCTGCCACTTGGGAGACAGCCAGACTTGCCCGTTGAGGCCGGGCAAAACGAAGGCGTGAGGAATGGTGAAACGCTCGCCGCCGGGCGCAAAAGGATTGCGTGGAAACGCGGGCATTGAATTGAGTCGTGGCATGGCTCGCAAAAAACAGTCGTTTGTGCCCTGGTGGCGTCGGGGCTTGGCGTGGAGGCTCCTGAGAGTGTTTGCAATGGGATGCGCGGGTGCCCTCGTCGTGGGATGTTTGGTGGCGGACAGGTTGATTTTCCCCGTGCCCGAGGCGTCCTATCCGGGCGAGATGGCGGGCCTCGTCTGGCTGCCGCTGAGGACCGGGGGGGAGGTGCCGGCGATATGGCGCCCGCGGGCGGACGCACGCTGGACGGTGGTGTATTTTCACGGCAACGCAATGGACCTCGGCCATTGCAACCCGATGGTGAACTATCTGCACCGGTCGCTGAAATGCGCGGTGCTCTGCGTGGAGTATCCGGGATACGGCCCCGCTGGTGGCTCGCCAAGCGAGGAAGGGTGTTATGCGGCGGCGGACAGCGCCTACGATTATTTGCGGACGGTGCGCGGGGTGCCCGCGGAGCAAATCGCACTCTACGGATATTCGCTGGGCACGGGAGTGGCGGCCGATCTGGCGGCGCGCGTGCCCGCAGGCGCTTTGATTTTGGAGGCACCGTTCCTGTCAACGTTCCGTGTTGTGACGCGTGTCAAGATTGTGCCGTTTGACCGCTTCGACAACCTGTCCAAGATCGACGGCGTGCGGTGCCCGCTGCTGGTGATTCACGGGACGGCGGACAAGGTGGTGCCGTTTGCGCACGGACAGGCGCTTTTCGCCGCCGCAAAAAATGCCCGGCGCAAGCAGTTCCTCGCCATTGAGGGCGGGGCCCATGTGGAGCTGCGTTCGCGCGCCCCGGAGCGCTTTGATGAGACGCTGGCAGGGTTCCTCTCCGCGTCGGAATAAATCATGCCCGGGCGACCAAGCAAACGGCATGCACCGCGATGCCGAGCCCCGCGCCAAGATCGTCCAGCCTCTCGTTCGTGGTCGCCTTCACGCCGACGCAGTCTTCCGGGATTTGCAGGGCGTCGGAAAGACTCGCCTTGATGGCGTCGAGGTGCGGCGAGAGTTTGGGCTGTTCCGCAATCACGGTGGCGTCCACGTTCTGGATGCGATACCCTCGCGCGGACGCTTCCGCGACGGCACGGCGCACGATGTCCATCGAGTTCATGTTCTTGCACGCCGGATCGGTGTTGGGGAAATAGGCGCCGATGTCGCGCAACCCCGCCGCCCCCAGCACGGCGTCCGCAATGGCGTGGCAGAGCACATCCGCGTCCGAATGCCCGTCGGGCCCCGTCTCGGAGGGAATTTCGACGCCACCGAGGATGCAGCGCCGTCCGCGCTTGAGCGGATGGATGTCATAGCCGATGCCGATGCGGATGAGTGGTGCGGATCTTGTTTGCATGGTGGCGCGCAGGAGATAGCACTTCGCGCCTTGGGCGGAAGGTTAATCGCGGGGGAAAAAAACGGCGGCGGGTGTCACTTCCGGGGAGGGGATTTTTTTTGAAAAAACTTCTTGCGTGCCAGCCGGAAAGTCTTTTCCTGCCTCCCCTTTTCATCACTTTTCACGCATCCATGCATCACAGCAATCCAGTCAACAGCGCCCCGTGCGCCGCGCCCTGTCCCCCGTCCCCGGACGGCGGGTTTGAGGCGAACGCCTGAGCTTGCGTCCACCAACCCACAGGAGAAAATTTCCGAGACACATATGAACCGCCAATCCATCCGCATCAGGCTCAAAGGATTCGACTACCGCATCCTTGACCAGTCCGCTGCCGACATTGTTGAAACCGCCAAACGCTCCGGTGCCCAAGTCTCCGGCCCCGTGCCGCTGCCCATCAACATTGAACGCTTCACCGTGAACCGCTCCCCGCACGTGGACAAAAAGTCCATGGACGCATTCGAGCTGCGCACGCACAAGCGCCTCATCGACATCATCGAGCCCACGGTGCAGACCGTTGACGAACTGCGCAAACTCAACCTCCCCTCCGGCGTGGACATCAGCATCAATGCCTGAGCCCGCCCCGGCACATCACTCACCTCCAACTAATAACCAACTCTGACAAATCGCAGGTCGAACCCACGCGCTTAGGAACGTCACTTTACAAAAAAATCGAGACAACCTAACGCAGGTCTGTGCAAAAGGAGAGCCCGCTTTCCACCTGCCTCTTAGCCAATGAAACTCCAATTGATCGGTAAAAAAATCGGGATGACCCAAGTTTATGACGAGAACAACAACATCGTTCCCGTCACGGTGGTCCAAGCCGGCCCCTGTCCCGTCACACAAGTCAAAACCATCGAGACCGATGGCTACAACGCCGTCCAAATCGCCTATGGACCGCAAAGGGAACGCCGCCTGAGCAAACCCGAGCTCGGGCACCTCAAAAAAGCCGGTGTCCCCCCCCACACACACTTGGGCGAAATCCGCCTCGACGGCCCGCCCGAATTCAAAATCGGCGACGTTCTCACCGTCGCCCGTTTCCAGAACGGCCAGACCGTGGACGTCATTGGCACGACCAAAGGACGGGGATTCCAGGGCGTCGTCAAACGCTACAACATGGATGGACAACCCGACTCCCACGGGCACATGATGCACCGACGCATCGGTTCCATCGGTATGCGCCAAACGCCAGGCCACGTGTTCAAGGGCAAAAAAATGCCCGGGCATATGGGCCAAGTCCGACGCACCGTCCAAAACCTCAAAATCGTGCAAATCGACGAAGCCCAAAACCTCATACTCATCAAAGGCAGCTTCCCCGGCGCCAACGGCGACATCGTCATCGTCCGCCATGCCAAAAAGGCCAAGTAACCACCCACCAGCAGCACACGGAAACCTTCGCAACCAATGAAGCTAAAAGTTTACACCGCAGACGGCACCAACTTTGCCGAGAAAGAATACGACACCTTTCCCCAGTTTGAAGGCACCAAAGGCGTCGCCCTCCTCAAGCAAACCGTCATCGCATACCAGGCCAACAAACGGCAGGGCACCTCAAAAACCAAGGACTACGGGGAAGTCGCCGGATCCGGAAAAAAAATCCTCCGTCAAAAAGGCTCCGGCGGTGCGCGGCATGGTGCGAAGCGCGCCCCGCAGCTCTACAAAGGTGGCGTCGTTTTCGGGCCCAGACCGCGCGACTGGTCCAAAACCATCACCGTCAGCGCGCGCAAACTCGCCCTCAAACGCGCCCTTTACGATCTCGCCCTTGACGGCGGACTCAGCGTCATCGAGCGCATTGAGGTCGCCCAACCCAAGACAAAGCAACTCAACACCATCATCGAGCGCATCACACCCAAAGGCAAAGTCCTCCTCGTGGACACCGCATGGGCCGACAATAGCGCGCTCGCCGTGCGCAACATCGCCCGCGTCACCCCGCTCGAAGCAGCCACCCTCAACGCACTCGACCTCGTCCGCCACCAGCAAGTCATCATCAGCGAGCAAGGACTCCAGCAGATCCTCGCCCGCGCCAACGCCTAACCCTACCGACGACAATGAAGCCCGCATACAGCATCATCAAAAAACCGCTCATCACGGAAAAAAGCTCCAGCCTCCAATCCGTGCTCAACAAGTACACCTTTGAGATCTACCCTGACGCCACCCGCGACCAAGTCGCCAAGGCCGTCGAGGCCCAATTCAAGGTCAAGGTCAGCAAAGTCAACATTGACAATCGAAAAGGCAAAATCCGCCAAAGCCGCCAGCAACGCGGCATCACCTACAAAGCCTCCGACGCAAAACGTGCCATCGTCACCCTCGAAAAAGGCAGCAAAATAGAATTCATCTAAAAGCCCGGACGCCGACAACCAATCCCTCCACCCAACATGGCCATCATCACCACCAGACCCAAGACACCCGGACAACGCTTTCTCGTCCGCAACAAACGCGACCTCACCGAAAAGCGCCCCGAAAAAGACCTCACCCAGTCCATACATCGCAAAAAAGGACGCAACAGCTACGGACGCATCACCTCGCGTCGTCGCGGTGGCGGACACAAACGCCTCTACCGTAATATCGACTTCCGGCGCGACAAACTCGACATTCCCGCCACCATCCAAGCCCTCGAATACGACCCCAACCGCACAGCCACCATCGCCCTCCTCCAATACGCCGATGGCGAAAAAAGTTACATCCTTGCCCCCGACGGACTCAAAGTTGGCGATACCCTCCTCAACACATCCACAACCCCCACGGAATTTCCCCCGGGCCTGTCCCTCAAACTCCGCAACATCCCGCCGGCCACCTTCATCCATGCCATTGAGCTTGAGCCGGGCAAAGGCGCCCAAATTGCACGCAGCGCCGGGATTTTTGCCCAACTTCTCGGCGTCGAAGGCGATCGCGCAATTCTCAAAATGCCCTCCGGTGAGCAGCGCTACGTCAATGCCGAATGCCGTGCCACTATCGGCATCGTCAGCAATGGCGAACACCAAAACCGCTCCCTTGGCAAAGCGGGACGCAACCGCTGGCTTGGCCGCCGCCCACGCGTTCGCGGCATGGTCATGAACCCTGTCGACCACCCCAACGGAGGTGGACAAGGCAAGTCCAAAGGCGGCGGTGGCCGCCAGCACCTAAAGTCACCTTGGGGCCAACTTTCCAAAGGCTTCCCCACCCGCGCCAAGGCGAAAACCACCAACGCACAAATCATCGTCCGTCGTAACGGCAAAAAAGTCAAAAAAGGAAAATAAATCATGTCACGCTCCATAAAAAAAGGATTCTATGTTGACCCGTCCCTCATGGACAAGGTGATCGCCACCCAGAAAGCAGGCAACCGCAAACCCATCCAGACATGGTCGCGCCGCTCCACAATCACTCCCGACTTTGTCGGAATCAATCTCAGCGTGCACAACGGCAAGGTATTCATACCCGTTTATGTCACCGAAAACATGGTCGGACACAAACTCGGGGAATTTGCCCCCACCCGCACTTTTAAGGCACACACCGTCCCCACCAAAAAAGCTGCCGCCTGACAAGTGCATAACCTTCCCGTGATCAGCCCAACCCGTCAGTGCCAACGCCACCTCGCCACCGCTGTCTGCATCACGGCAGTCATGGCGATGGCCACGCCCCTGTCGGCTGTCACTGCGCATTCGGCCAACCCTCCCTCGTCCGAAAGCGCCCGCCACGAACGCCCGGCTTTCCTTGAACGGGATACTCGCGCGGTAACCATTCCGCGGACACTCTCACACAGGGACACTACCCACTTCTTCGCTCTCCCTTCCGCCGCTTCAACGCCCTCGGCACAAGTTGCGGAAATCATTTCCGGCCTCACCACGGATCTCATCAGACTCAACGGAGGGTATCGCCAGAACCTTCGTCCCGGAGTCGTTTGCACTGTTGAGAAAAACGGACAAGCGTCCGCCACCCTCGTCATTGTCGCCGCCACCACCGAAACGTCCGTCGCCCTCATCCTTGACCTCCATCCAGAACAATTCATCACCGTCGGAGACACCGCCAGAATCAAAACCATTCACTTTAACTAAACAGCACCAATGGAAGTACACGCCATCACACGAAACGCCCGCACAACCCCGCAAAAAGTCCGGGAAGTCGCGCGCCTCATCCAAGGGCTCCCTGCCGAACAAGCCGTGAGCGCACTCCGATTCATCCCGCGCAAAACAGCGCGCCTCCTCGCAAAGACCCTTCAAAGCGCCATTGCCAACGCGGAAAACAACCACAACCTCCTCGCCTCCAACCTCATCGTTGTCAGCGCCCGCGTCGACAAGGGGCCCGTCCTGCGCCGCTTCCGTCCATCCGCGAAAGGCAGCGCTCACCCCATCCGCAAAAGTACCAGCCATATCCATATCGTGCTGGATGAAACCGCCATTTTGGAAAAAAAACAATAACACCAACATCATGGGCCAGAAAGTAAATCCGATCGGCTTCCGCCTCGCCGTCCGCCGCAACTGGGAATCCCGCTGGTATGCGGACAAGAAAAATTTCCCTCTCTTCGTAAAGGAAGATTTTCGCATCCGCGAATTTCTCCATGAAAAGCTCCGTCAGGCCGCAGTTCCCCGTATCTTTATCGAACGCGCCAGCAACCGCATCCGTATCAAAGTTTTCACCGCGCGTCCCGGTGTTGTCATCGGTAAACGCGGAACGGATCTCGATAAATTGCGGGACGATGTTCAGAAACTTGTCGGACGTGAAGTCATCCTTGACATTCAAGAAGTGCGGAAACCCGACCTTGTCGCCCAGCTCGTCGCGGAAAATATTGCCCTGCAACTCGAACGTCGAGTCTCCTTCCGTCGTGCCATGAAAAAAGCCGTTCAAGCCACAATGAGTGTCGGTGCCGACGGCATCCGCCTCCGACTTGCAGGGCGCTTGGGTGGTGCTGAAATTGCCCGTGTCGAAGCCTCCCGTGTGGGACGTGTCCCGCTCCACACCCTGCGTGCGAACATAGATTACGGCTTCTCAGAAGCCCGCACCGTTTACGGAAAACTCGGTATCAAGTGTTGGATTTGCGCAAAGGAAACCGAGTTTTAGAGAGTATTTCGCCCTCTCCTTGAGAGTTTTGCTGAAATTCCAAAAATCGGAATCATCGATCGGTTTGTTGTGGAATAACAAGGAGGGCTGACTGCGCCTCCCCAGTCGATTCCGGTTGCTGAGGTAGTTCCACAGTTTCTCCTGCTTGTGGGTGGCGTAATTATCCACGGTCAGATGAAGTTGCTTTTCTCATCGCAGCTCAAGACCAGCGCGTGCTCGGGTGCGTTCAGATACAGCCCGACCACATCTTCCAGTTTTCCCACAAAGCGTTTGCCCTTGGACAACTTGAAGCCTCGCGCCAGATGCGGCTTCAAGCCTCGCGCCTGCCAGATCAACGCCACGGTGCTGGCGGCCATCCCGCACTCACGGCCCATGCGCCGGGTGCTCCACTGCGTTGCCATCTCCGGAGTCTCCTCCAGAGTCCGCCGCACCACCTCGGCCTTTTGCTCCGCCTTGATTTTCGCCGGACGGCCTCGCCCGGCCTTGTCCTTGAGCAGCCCCGCCAAGCCCTTCTGAAGGTAACGCGCACGCCACCTCGCCGCCTTTTGCCTGCTCACCATCTCCTCTTTGCCAATCGCCTCGTCGGTCATCCCTTCCGCTGCTCTCAACACGATCCGGCATCGTTGCGCCAGTCGCTGCGTCGTCCTCCCGCTTTTCGCCAGCGCTCCCAGCCCCGCCTTCTGCTCCCCATCCAAGTGTATCGCGCGTGCTTTTCTCCTCCTGGCTTTGACCTCGCCTCGTTTCTTTGTTGCACCATTTATCGGGCACTACACTACTATGTGGCTTATCGCATTCATTCTAAATTTCTCCTGAGTATTGGCTCGCCGTAATTATCTAGGCGACAAACAATTCGAATATAGGTTTCTCCCGCTATTTCCACATAAGGTTCAGTCACAAAATTTTCACTTATGGCAGATAAAAGTCTTTCTCGGATCTTTAGAGTCTCTTTACTGGTTTTCACATTGTTAATCAAAGTTGGTTTTCTATAAAACACGGGAAAATCACACCCAAATACGGAGTCGGTATTAGCTCTTTCGACAAACAATGCATTCCTCTGGAAAAAATCAGCATCCTGTCTTCCAAAAGAAAACTGAACGACATCCCCTTTTTCGGCAAAAAAAGTCAAAACATAAATTATCCTTCCATTTGAAATATTAGGTGATAGCAAGAGACATGACAGCACAACATCGTCTGATCGGTCTGAATTGTTTTCGCAAAAAAGAACGATCTTTTTTCTTGTTTCTCCAGAAAGATCACAAGTCAAGTTGTAATGCCCTGTACTATTTATTAGAATCGCTGAAGCAATTTCATCCGAGCTCACAACATTCACCGGATTTAATTTCATCCTGGTCTGACATGCGGCAAAACAGAACATAAAACAACCCATGCAAACAGGAATTGCCGTGCGAAAATAAATTTTTCGATACTTTTTCATACTTCGGCCTTAAAATGGCAATAAATCGATTAGCGTTTCCACCATCTTTTTTTGCATATTTTCGCCTTGCAATCGTTTTTTGAAAGTTCCAGCCATTGATCTCGCGTGCTTCCAGGCGTTTCTGCAATCATACTTTCCTCCAAAACATCATAAACATAATAACCGCATGGACAAGTTAAAGATTTCGGTTCGGCAGCATTACGAATAACCTCCAAAGTACAGGTGTCGCGTCCCGGGTGATTGGGCGGAGGTTTTCGGTGAAAGAGTTCGGGTTTTTGGACATACCAATCATTCATGGTTTGCGAGGGTGTTTTGCTGTGAAGGGCTGATTGAGGGAGTTGATGGTTGTATAAATACACGTAGCGTTCCAGCGTTTGTCGCAGGTCTTGCCCAGAATGAAAACGGTGCGTTCGGAGCACGTCGCTGATGCGTCCGTTGAAGCGTTCGACCATGCCGTTGGTTTGAGGCGTCCGGGGTTTCGTCAAACGGTGTTCGATGCTCAGCGCTTGGCAGAGTTGATCAAATTCATGCTGGCCGCTGGGCTGGCGGTCCCTGCTGGCAAAGAGCCGATCGGTGAACTCCTTGCCGTTGTCGGTCAGGATTTTGGCGATCTTGATCGGGCAGGCCTTGTGCAGGGCCGCAAGAAAGGCGCGGGCGCTGGCCGCCTTTTTGTCGGAGCGAATCTGGACAAACACCCAGCGCGTGGCCCGGTCGATGGCCACGAACAGATAAGAGCGGGCGCTTTCATCGGCCATCTGCGGCAGATACTTGATATCCACGTGCACATAGCCCGGCTCATAGGCCTTGAAGCTTTTGACGGGCGCCTGAGGAGCAGCAGGCTGCAAGGCCTTGAGATTGCCCACGCCATGACGCCGCAGGCAACGATCCAGACCCGAGCGGGAAACTTCTTCGCAGAGAAACTCGCGGCAGACCGCCAGCAGGTCATCGAGCGGCAAGAGCAAACTTTTGCGCAACGCGACCACGACAGCTTCCTGTGCGGGCGTCAGCGTGGTTTGCAAGCGATGCGCGGTGTGCGAAGCATCGGTAAAGACTTCTCTTGCGCGCCAACGGCGAATGGTGCGCTGTCCCACGCCGTAGCGCGCCGCCAGGACAGCGACCGAATCCTTGCTGGCCGCGATTTCGGCTCGGATGGCCGGCGTGGTGCGAGCGTTTTTATGCAGGGCCATGATCATGATGGAAGGGACTCCCAAGGATTCAACAAGGCACGCAGGACATCACGGGCCATGGATAACGGATGGCGCTTGGTGTATAGCCAATCGTGCGGGATGCGACACTTTGCAGCTACGGGAAATTTGATGCTCCGGCCCTGCGGTACTGGGTGTTTCGGCCCGCTTTTGGTGTTTTTGGTGTTAGGATTCGTGCCATTTACAGTCCGTAGCCACGGAACGGATGAGGTGGGTCATGAATCTGGAAAAGGTCATTTTTGGGTTTTTCGTGATTTTTGCGTGCACGATGAATTTTGGGTTTTTCATCGGCGGTTTGAGCGAAGTCCATGAACATGACGCCGGGCATCTATTCACAACGGTCGTCATCAACCTGATTGCCCTGGTGTTGAAATTCGGTGATCGCACGCATATCGGCGCCATACACCTGGCGACCAGCATGGTGGCCCTGCTGCAATTGCTGACGGCTTCGCTGGTCTGGATGTGGCATACGAACATCAGCCATATGGCCATGGATGGCGGCACGATGGCAACCGTCGTCTCGCTCTCCGGCGGCGCGCTCGTGGCCAATGTGATTTCGGTGGTCCTGCTCATCAGCGAAACCCTGAATCAGGCGCGTTGACCGGGAAGGCACACGCTTGAACGACGTCCTGTTCGTCATCCTGCGCCGGCTGCGCTGGCCGCTGATCGCGCTTATTGCCGCCTATGCCGTGTCGATATGCGGGCTGGTGCTCATCCCCGGCGTCGACGAACAGGGGCAGGCCGTTCATCTGGGATTTTTCCACGCGCTGTATTTCATAAGTTACACGGCGACGACCATCGGTTTCGGCGAGATCCCCCATGCCTTCACCGACCCGCAGCGCGCGTGGACCATCGTCTGCGTCTATCTGTGCGTCGTGGCCTGGGCCTATACGCTGGGCAGCGTCTTTCACCTGTCGCAGGATCAGACGCTGCGCGACGCGCTCTCGCGCCGCCGTTTCGCGCGGCGCGTCACGGCGCTGGAGGAACCTTTCGTTCTTATTGTCGGCTACGGGCAGAGCGGCATCATGCTGGCGCGCATGCTTGACCGCATGGGACGGCGCATCGTGCTGGTGGAAACGCGCCGCGAGCGCGCCGCCTCCATCGAAATCGAGGAATACCAGTATCCGCCGCTGTTTCTCGCCGCGGACGGTCGTTTGCCCGACGTGCTGGTCGATGCCGGCGTGGGCCACCGCAAATGCACGGCGATGGTGGCGCTCGCCGGGAATGACGACAGCAACCAGTCGGTGGCGATCTGCGGGACGGTGCTCAATCCCTCGCTGCGCATCATCGCCCGGGTACACACGCCGATCGCCCAGGCCAACCTGGAATCCTTCCGCAACATCGATCTCATCAATCCCTTCCAGAGCTACGCCAACAATATCGCCCTGCATATCGGTTCGCCCGAACGCCTGCGGGTCATCGAATGGCTCACCAGCCTGCCCGGAGGCGCCTGTCCGGAACCGCTCGATGTTCCGAAAGGACATTGGGTGGTATTTGGCATCGGCAGCTTTTCCGATTATTTCACCACAGCATTCAGAAGCGCCGGCCTGACCTGTACGCGCGTCGAACTCGATTCCCGCCAGCAGGGGGAGGGGACTGTTTTCCGGTACGAAGGCGGCATGTCACGGGAAGCGGTGGTGGAAGAAATCGGCAAGGCCGCCGGAATCGTTGTGTGTACCGACGACGACGCCCTGAATCTGGCGATGGTGACACGCGCGCGCTCGATCAATCGCGGCGTCTATGTCGTGATCCGGCAGGCGCACGCGGCCAACGCCAGCCTGATCGATGCCTCGATGGCGAACCTGCGCTTCATCAAGGCGGACGTCGTCTCGCACGAGGTGCGGCAACTGCTCACCTCGCCGCTGCTCATCCATTTTCTCAAGCATCTGGGCGGGGATTCGGGAGAATTGGCTCAGCGTACCGCCGCGCTTCTCGAAGAACACTCCAGGGACAAAGTGCCGTTTCTGTGGGTGTTCGACTGCTACGCATCATATCCTGGCCTGCGCGAGGCCCTGTCGCCGGAAGTCTTGCCGCCGCTTTCGATTGACGATCTTTTGGTCAACCCGGAAAAACCGTCCGAACGGCTTTCCGCCGTGCCACTCCTGCTGCTGCGTAAAAAACAGGAGATACCGTTGCCGTCGGAAAATACCCCACTCCTGTCCGGCGACCGCATCCTGTTCGCCGGGCAGCGCGGCGAAAGGGAATTGCAGCGCCGTTTCCTGCTCGAACCCAGCCCGCTGACCTTTGTGCGTACTGGCGTGGAACCGCCACGCAGTTGGCTGTTCCGGCGCTTGCTGCGCAGTTGAGGCCCGCCTGAGGCGAAGCCTTCGCCCACTCCGACGACCTTTAGAGCCTTTTCGATTCAATGATCCCCATGGGATCGTCTTTTCCCTTCCGCTTGCGGGAGAGGGGGGCCGAAGGACCAGGAAAGGGGAGGGCGCCGAGAAATTGCCGCCGATGTTTCGTATTCCTTTAAACCCGAAACGCTCTAATCGAGTACGTGCGAAGCCAGACCGTCGGCCAGCTTGGGTTCGAACCAGGTGGATTTGGGCGGCATGATCTGTCCGGCGTCGGCGACCGCCATCAGTTCGGAAAGCGGCGTTGGGTAGAGGGCGAACGCGACTGCCATCTCGCCGCTGTCCACGCGCCGTTCGAGTTCGGACAGGCCGCGGATGCCGCCGACGAAATCGACGCGCGTGTCACGGCGCAGGTCGGCGATGCCGAGGATCGGTTCGAGAATCTGTTCGGAGAGCACCGAAACGTCGAGGCGGCGCACCGGATCGCGCGTGGGCACGAGTTCGGGGCGAATGGCGAGGTGATACCAGCGTTTGTCGAGGTACAGGCCGAAGCATCCCGCGCGCTCGGGTTTTGCCGGGGAATCCGAAGGCGTGAGCGTTCCACGTTCGCCAACGGCCTTGAGGAAGGCGTCGGCGGACAGTCCGTTGAGGTCGCGCGCCACGCGGTTGTAATCGAGGATGCGCATTTGCCGGGCCGGGAAAATGACCGCGAGGAAGTATTCGGACGAACCGGACGCGCCTTTGCCGCGCCTTGCCGCGGCGACGCGCGAGGCGGCGGCGGAGCGGTGGTGGCCGTCGGCAATGTAGAGCGCGGGCATGGCTTCGACGATTTTTCCGATGCGCGCGATGAGCGCTTCGTCGTCGATGCGCCAGACGGTGTGCCGGATGCCGTCGCCGGCGGTGAGGTCGGCGATCGGCGCGGCGGCAGTGGCTTCGGCGACAAGACGCTCGGCTTCGCCGCTGTCCGGGTGGGCGAGCAGCACCGGGCCGGTCTGCGCGTTGAGCGCCTCGATCTGGCGCACGCGATCGTCTTCCTTGTCCGGACGGGTGAATTCGTGCTTGCGGATGCGTCCCGCGTCGTAGGCGGCCACCGAGGCGGCGGCGATCAGGCCGGTCTGCGCGTGCGTTCCCATGAGCAGCCGGTAGGCGTAATAACAGGGTTTGGCCTCGCGCGTCAGGATGCCGCCGTCGATCAGCTTTTTCAGGTTCTCGGCGGAGCGGGCGTAGACCTCGGGCGCGTAATGGTCGATTTCCGGCGGCAGATCGATTTCGGCCCTGGAGATGTGCAGGAAGGAATACGGCCGGCCGGCGGCGCGCGCGCGCGCTTCTTCGCGGGAGAGCACATCGTAGGGCGGGGCGGCGACGGCGGCGGCGTGCTCGGGCTGCGGACGCAAGGCGGCAAAGGGACGGATCAGCGGGGCGATCACTTAAAACTCCTGTGGGTTTGGAAAGAACGGAGTATGGCATGGATCCATTCGCCAAGATCTGGCCTGCCCGAGCGCGCGAAAACCCCGCGCCGGTTTGAAATCCTGCCAAACCGACAGTAGAGCGAAAGAATTTTTTGCCCCGGGCCAAGAGGCCCGCCACGGAGAATCCGCCTGAAAGCGGGTGGATTCTCCGTGGCGCTTTACCCGTCAGGGTTGGCGGGTTTCAACCATGACCAGCGGTTCTTCGGGAACGGCGACCGGCGCGCTGCGTTGGCGGCGAGGACGGGGAGCCGGCGGGGCGGCCTCTGTTTGTTGGGCCTGGATTTTGTCGCTACTGGTCTCGATCATGACGAGGCCGCTGTTGGCGAGCACTTCGTCGATGGTTTCCGTTGCGGGGGGCGCGGGGTCTTCGACGGGAACGGCAGTTTCGGGTGGCGCTGGAATTTGCGTGGCTTCCGCCATCAGGATGATGGGGGCAAGGATGTCTTCGGGAGCATTTTCGGTTTCCGTGGAATTTCCCGGGATCGCGGAGTCCGTGGTCTCGAAGACCGTCAGCGGCATTTCCAGTTGCGGATTGGAAGGCCCGGCGGGAACGTCGTCGCATGGGACATCTGAGGACGGGGAGGCGGGCGCGATCTCGCCATGAAGCGGCTCGCCGGTCTCCACGGGCGGCGCGGAAAAGGAAAACGCGGGCACGAGCGTGTCGTCGGCGGTTTCCATCACGGCGACTGTTTCGACGGCGGTATCGACACGATCTTTCCGTCCGCCGCGCCGTCCGCGCCGGCGGGAAGCGCCGTTCTGGCCCTCGTCTCCGGCCTTTGCCGCGTTTTCCGGCAATTGCGATTCCACGGCTTCGGCGGTAACTGGCGGCAGGGCCGGTTCTTTCTCCTTGCGTTCCGGACGCGGTTCGTTCCGCTGGCGGCGCTCGCGCGGCTTTTGCGCTTCTTCCCGCGTTGCGGGCTGAGCGGGCCTGGGTTCGCGCGCTTCCTTTGGTTCTCTCGGCGGACGCGGTTCGCGGCTCTCGCGTTCCTCGTCGCGGCGGCCATTGCGCGGGCCACGGCGATTGTCCCGCGGGCCGGCGGCGTTGCGCGGCTTCTTCTGCGGCCGGGCTTCCGGCTCGGGTTCGGCGGCGGCGGGAGCCTGGAACCAGGAGGCGATCCAGGAGAGGAATCCACCGCTTTTCTCCGGCGGCTTCTTCGAGGCTTTTTCCGCCGTTTCGGCGACGACCGGAGCCGGCTCGGGAACGATGTACTTGATCGCGGCTTCCTGGCGCACGGCCTTGGCGTCGCCGTTTTCCGGGCTGGATCGCCCGCTTCCTTCCGCGGGGGCC
>JAITIB010000069.1 GCA_031279675.1 Puniceicoccales bacterium
ACTCCCCCGAAGGTTGGGGGAACTCCCCCGAAGATCGGGGGAACTCCCCCGAAGATTGGGGGAACTCCCCCGAAGATTGGGGGAACTCCCCCGAAGATTGGGGGAACTCCCCCGAAGACTGGGGGAACTCCCCCGAAGATTGGGGGAACTCCCCCGAAGGTTGGGGGAACTCCCCCGAAGGTTGGGGGAACTCCCCCGAAGATTGGGGGAACTCCCCCGAAGATTGGGGGAACTCCCCCGAAGGTTGGGGGAACTCCTTGGTGCGGGGGGAGGAGGTCCGGGCGCGACTGTGGTTTTACCTCAAGTTGGGGGGGGACTTGGGGAATTATTGCATGGCGTCGCGCTTTTGCGCGCCGAGGGCGTCAATTTCCGTGGCGCGCTTATTATAACGGGCGGCTTTGCGCTCATTGCCGTCGTTTTCAAAGACTTGGGCGAGTTTGCGGCAGACGCGGGCTTCCATGGGGAGGCGGAAGGCGTCGCCTTTGCCTTGGGTGTCAATTTTTTCGTTAAACACCTTTTCGAGAACAAGGATGGCGGAGTGGCGGACTTCGGGGCTGTCCTTGGCGGCGGCGGCAAAGTCGGAGGCGATGGCGAGATAGAGCATGAGGCGTCCGCCGTAGGTGCGCAGGGTGTTGTTGTAAAGCAGGCCGATGCGGCGCGTGTCGTTGCGGGTTTGGTAAAAGGCGACTTCGCGGCGGATGGAGGCGAGGAGGAGGTCGTGGCGCGCGGGGTGTTCGCGGGCGAGCTGGCGGCGGCGGTTGCGGAGTTGCTCGCCGACGCGGTCGGGGTCTTGGCGGGGGAAGATTTTTTCCATCTCGATGCGGTCGCTTAGATCGAGGTGGTCGGGGTGTTTTTTCATGAGCTTGCGGTATTCGTTGACGAGCTTTTGCCAGTAATCGGTGGGGCGGGTTTTTTTGTCGGCAAGAAGCGCGTCAACCCAGGTGCGCCAGCGTTCGGGGTCGTGGGGGTTGCGGCGCGCGGCGGCTTCAAGGAGCTCGGTGTGCCCGGTGGTGTCGTTCTGGAGGGCGAGCAGGAGAGTGGCCGCGCGGGTGAGGCGCAGGGCGTTGAGGCGGTTGCCGTTCGTGCGGTCGGGGTCGTCGTAGAGAAAAAAATCCCACTCGCGGAAGCTGCGCCCGGTCTGGGGGCTTCGGGTGTGCCCGCAATCAAAGTCGTCGCTGCTGAAGCGTCCGGTGCCGTTGTGCCAGCCCTTTTTGCCGCGCAGGGCGACCCAGGCGTGTCCGCCGCGCGAGCTCTGGCCACCGACGTGGGCCGCGGGGACGGCGTGGGCGCGGGCGTTGGCTTCCGTGAACTCGGCCTGCTGCTGGCAGACGCCGCCAATGGTGCGGATGTGCTCCATTGTGTAGGACGGGTAAGGGGGGTGGTGGAGGCGGTAGGGGACCATGCTGTAGGCGACGCCAAGGCGGGCGAGGGGGAGCTTGATGTTGGCGACGGCCCAGTCGAGGCTGTCGTAGCCGAAGCGGCTCGGGGCGACGCCCCAGACGAGTTCGTCGGGAAGAATCTGGGAGGGATCAATGAGGAGCTGCTTGCGGGCGTCGGCCTTGACGTAGTAGGCGTAGGCGCGCTCGGCGGCGGAGAGGTTGCCGTTGCGCGCGTCGTGGATGAGGGCGAGGGCGAGGACAAGGTTTTCGTAACGCTGGCGTTCCGCAGCGGTCGTGGCCTTGGCGTGGAGGGCGGCCCAGACTTTGAGCGCGCCGGGGGGGTGGTCGTGGGGGGTGAGGGCGTTGAGGAAATTTTCGAGCGAAGGTGCCGTGGTGAGAACGTGCCGGGCAAAGGGTTTTGCCGCGCGCGCCCAGTCCGCAAAGGCGTTTTCGCCAAGGCGATTCATGAGCTCAAGCTGGGCGAGGGCGAGGGGCAGGGCGGTTTTTGAAAAAGTGTTCTCCAGTGTGGTGGGGCCGGCGAGGCGGGAACGGCGGGCGATGCTGTGCAGGGCGGCGGCGTGGAGACGTTCCTTGTGCTCGGCCCAGCGTGCGTCGTCGATGCGGGCACGGGTGGCGGCGATGAGGTCGAGGAGGGCGTCGGGGCGTTCAAAGTCCTTGAACTCGGGGAGCGGGGGCCGGGTGGGCTTGGCGGGCGCGGGGGGGCTTTTTTCCCCTTGCCCGGTGGACGGGGGCGGGGGCGGGGGCGGGGCGGGCGGCGGGGGGTGAATGATGGGAATGTCGAAGTCGGGCGGGGAGTTGGGCTGCCCGGCAACATTCGGGGCGGGGGTGTTGTAAAGATGGTGCCAACAAACGAATCCGCCGATGCCGGCGAGAAGGATGACGATGAGAACCTTGTAAACGAAAGCGTTGCCGGAGTCAGTGCTTTGGACGATGACGCGGGTGGAACGCTGGGGGGGGCGGGCTGGACGGCGTTGTGGCGTGTTCATGGCGGGGCGGGGCGTAGGGGGCGCCGGGGGGGCTTTCAAGAAAAATGTGGCGCGCGGGGAGCGTCAGCGCGGCGCGGCTACGAACGGATGGGTGTTTCCGGGGCCGTCCTCGGCGGCGATCTGGACGTGGGAGAATCCCGCCTCGCTGGCATAGGCGCAGAGCTGGAAGAAGCGTTGCATGCTCACGGAGGCGTCCATTTTCAGAAGAAGGATGATGGGCGTGGCGGGGGCCGTTTTGCCTTCGCCAGCTTGCGGGGCTTCCGCGGCAAGGCGTCTGGCTTCGACGCCGAGCGCGTGGCGGAGGGCCTTGTCGGTCTGCGGGAAAATGCGTCCGTTAAAAATAACAAGCGCGTCGGATTTCGCCGTGAGCGTTTGCGACACGGGCGCGGTGAGGACGGCACCCGCGCGCACGCCGGGAAGCGGGGCAAGCGAGCCGCTTCGGGGGAGGGTCAATGAAAGGGCGGTGGCGGAGGCGTTTCCCTCCTCCTTGTTCATGGCCACCGTCAACCCGGGGGGGAGGAGAAAGGTGGAGCCGGTAAGGGTGAAGAGCACGGCGACGAGCAACACTGTCACGAGCGGCACGCTGTCCACGCGCCGGTCCGGCGGGGAGAGGCGGGCGTGCAATCCCAAGGGGCTGTGGAAGCTGGACATGGGAGGTGGAAAAACGGTGCGCCGCTACAGGGGCCGTGAAGCCGGGGGGAATGCGGCGGGGGGCGCCGCGGGCGGCGCATCACACATCGGGCTTTGTCTTGGGAAGGCCTTGCACGCGTTGCGCTTTCCATTGCCCGCGTTTCTTGAGCAGGTCCACGCGCTCGAAACGTTTCAGGACGGTGCGCTTGGACGAGCTTGCCGTGGCGGATGATTTAAAACTTCTGTGTTGGGTCATTGCGGTGTCTTGCTTGGTTGTGAAAGGGGGCGCATGGAAGGAGTGTTTGCGTGGAAGGCAATCCAATTTCTTCCGCCGCCGCGCGCGTCTCAGGCTTTCGCCGCGAAGTCCTCCCAAAGCCCGTCAAGGCCGGCTTCCTTGGGCGTGCCGGCGTAGGCGACGACGCGGTAGCGCAGGCGCAGCGTTTCGCCCTTGGGCAGCGTGATGGGCTGGTCGCGCGGGATGAAGAGCATGGGCATGGGCGAGATGTTTCCGTAGTCGCGCGCGAACCACCGGCTTTTGCCAAAGGGGCCGGGGAGGTTTTCCGGGATGAGCACGGCGACGCCCTCCGTGATGTCCAGCCCGGCGCGCTTGCCGTAAAAACTGCACCAGCGCGCGCGCTTCCCGTGGATGTTTGCGGCGCCTTTCGCGCCCGTGTCGCTTTCCAGCGTGCCGCCGCCGGTGACGCTGATGTCGGGCGCGCAGCGCACGCCGTAGAGGCCGTGGTTGGTCTGCTGGATGGTGATGGGGGTGAGGGGGTGCAGGTCGAGGGTGGCGTCGAGAATGTAACGCCGCTCGTCGAGGAGGCGCAGCTCGTAACGCCGTTCGTCGGTGAGAATGGGGTCCTGACCGGGTTTGTTCCAATGGCAGCGGTCGGTGAATATGGCGTGGGTCTCGTCGATGGATTCAAGGCGGAAGCCCTGGGAGAGGATCTGTCCGTCCGCGAGCGCGTTTTGCCAGTAATTGCCGCCGTTGACACGGTCGCACCCGAAGAAAATGCCCCGGTGGTGCGGCCAGGGCTGGGCGCTTTCGGCAATGAGGCTGAGGCCGGTGGCGGGGCCGGCAAGCGGATACCAGTAGGGGTATTTTTGCGCGACGCCGGCGCGGTAGGTGGTGAGGTTGATGTTGTTTTTGCGAAACCAGGCCTGGCTTTCGTAGTTGTAGTAGGTGAGGTGCTTTTGGGGCGGGGCGCCGGCGTGGTTCACGTATTTGGCGTCAAAGTCGGCGGGCGGCTTCTTTTCGGGGGCGGCTGGGGGCGTTGCGCCGGAGGAGAGGATCGGGGGCGTCAGGCCAAGGGTGGCCAGCATGGCGGTGTTTTTGAGAAAGGAACGGCGTTGCATGATGATGTTGGTGTTGAAGGTTTCGTTTCGGGCGTGGGCAGACAGGGGGCGGGGCGAAAGGTTGCCGTGGGAATGCGGCTAATCGGCGGGGGCGTCGGGGTGGAGCTGGAGCTGGCGCATGAGGGTGTCAAGGTCATCGGCCTGCATCAGCGCTTCCCCGACAAGGAGGGCGTCCGCTCCGGCGGCCTGCATGCGCGCGGCGTCGCGGGGCGCGCGAATGCCGCTTTCGGCAACCTTGATGATGGTGCGGGGGATTTGCGGAAGGTGCTTTTCCGCAAAGGCAAGGTCGGTCTTGAACGTGCCAAGGTTGCGGTTGTTCACGCCGATGATGCGCGGGCCGAGGGCGAGGGCGCGTTCGAGCTCGTGCGCGTCATGGACTTCAAAAAGGGTGTCAAGGCCGGCGAGCGTGGCGGCGTCATAAAGCTCGCCCAGGGTTGCCGCGTCGAGAGCGCGGACGATGAGCAGTATGCAGCGGGCGCCGGCCTCGGCGGCCTCGACGATTTGCAGGGGGTGGAGAATGAAGTCCTTGCGCAAACAGGGCAGGTGGCGTTGGTGGCGGTTTTGAAAGTCAACGACATCCCAGAGATCCTCGATTTTCCCGGAGAAAAACTTTTCGTCAGTCAGCACACTGAGCGCGTCGGCGCCGGCATTGGTGTAAAGGCGGGCCTGCTCGGTGGCGTCGGCACCGGTGTTGATGGGGCCCGCGCTGGGCGAGGCGCGTTTGATTTCGGCAATGACGGCGAGACGCCCGGGTTTGCGGAGCGCGGTGTGGAACGCGGGGCCCTCGCGGCGAATCTGCCCGAGGCGCTCGAGCTCGCTTTCGCGGACGGGGCGGAGGCGCGGCGCGATTTCCCGGGCTTTCCATGCCATGATTTCCGTTAATTTGTCCATGCGGCGCAGGGTTGGGGTTGTTTTTTTTCACCACAAGACAAATGCGAGTTGGACCCAAACTATGCGATAAGAACCTGTTTAAGATCTTCTAAGGAGGAAAAGGCGCGCAGTCACACCTTGAATCATTGGGAGCGGCGACAAGTCGTTTCCCAAGACCTGCCCCAACGGGGAGCCATTGCGGAAAATCCCAATGGCGCCTTGTTCACGGCGGGCTTGTTCAGCGTTCCTTCAATCAGCCTCACCGATGGCATTGTGGACAAACTCTTGCACGGACGGCGTTTGCGCCCCCAGCCCAAAGCTCTCATCCGCCGCGCTCGTGCGCGTCCCAATCTGGCGCAATGCCGTGGATAGTCTCGCAGCGTTCGCATGGGCGCAAAATTCTCGCTCGACCCAGTTTCGGGCGGCTCTGCGTGTGCGTTCGCGAAAAGCGGCGTCCATATGCAGGCGACGGATCGCGGCGATCCAACCTGCGGTGTCCCCGGCGGTCACGACTTGCCCCGTGGCGCCGTCCACCACGGCTTCCGTTGTTCCAGAGACGGCGCTTGTGATGACGGGGATTCCATGCGCCATTGCTTCGGGGATGACGTTGGGGAGGCCGTCGCGGTCTCCGTCTTCAGCGACCACGCCGGTGAAGAGGAAGATGTCCGCGGTGGCGTATTCCGCGGCAATTTGCGCATACTCTTGTTTTCCGGTGAATACGATGGTGTTGGCGAGCCCGAGCGTTTCGGCGCGTTGCCGCAGTGCGTCGAGCAGGGGCCCTTCCCCGGCGATTCGTGCGGTGAAGGCGATCCCTGCGGTGCGCAATGCTTCGTAAATGGCGATCTGGTGTTGAAATCCTTTTTTGGGCACGAGCCGTCCGACGCTCAAGAGGCGCAACGGCGTTCCATCCGCGCTTGCTCTACGCAGGGGCGCGTCGAGGTCTTCGCGGAATTGTGGCAGGGTGTCGAGCCCGCGCCGGATGAGGTGGACGCGCGCTGGTGGCACACCGAGGTCCAGCAGGCGTCGTCGCGCGGCCTCCGTCGTCGTGTGGACGAGGTGTGCGCGGGCGAGTTTGTGCCGGAGCGTCCAGTCTCCGCCGTGCCGGAATAAATCGTAGGCGTGGGCGCCCGTGGAAAAGGGGATGCCCGTGAGCTCGTTCAGCATCCACGCCGCCGCCGCCGGCATCGTTCCCCAGACGGCATGGAAGAGCTCCGGCGGGTTCGCGCGGAAATGTCCGGCGGTGTCCAGCGCGAAGGCGAGGCCGAGAAGATTTTCCCCGATGTTGAGCAGGCTTGGCGTGGATTCGGCCATGTAGGCGGCCCAGACGCGGCGTAGTGCGCCGGGGCGGCGCCACGCCCAGAGGGGGAGTTTGAGGAAGATGACGCGGAAAATCGCGGCAAAGGGATATCGCCGCACACGCAGCCCTTCCCATTCGGGTTTGCCGTGCCAGAGGGACCAGATTTCGATCTCAACGTCGCCCCGTTCGCGCATGGCGCGGATTTCGCGCTGCAGAAACGTTTCCGTCGCAACCGGGAAACAGGTGAAGAGATAGGCGATGCGCATGGTGTCCGGAGGTGGCGTCCTCCTGTTTCAGCCGGCGGCGCCAATCGGGGCGCGGGAATGCGGGCGGGGGGGGCGGGGTGGGCGGCCTTATTCCGGCTTTGCCTTGTCGTTCCCGTCGTTGAGCTTTGCGCGTTCCTCTTTTTCGATGCGTGCGCGGATGCGTGCGCGTTCCTCTTCCTCGATGGTTTTCTCGCGCTCGCGCTTGCGTTCGTCCTCATCCATGGCGGAGCGCACTTCGTCCTCGATCTCGTCGCTGGCGCGTTTGAATTCACGGCGCGCCTTGCCGAGTCCGCGGGCGAGCTCGGGGAGTTTGCTTCCGCCGAAGAGGAGCACTACCAGGAGGACGACGAGGATGATGACGCCGGGCTGCATGTTTCCGAGAAATGCGAGTGGTGTTTGCATGGGTGCTTTTTCTGAAGGGTTGAATGCGGGTGTTCAAAGCGGCAGGCCCCGGGTGGAGCCTGCCGTTTTGGAAGTTAAACGGCGAAGTCGGCGTCCGAGTAGAAGAGTTTTTTCTCGGCGGCGACGGCTTCGTTCACGCGGAAGATGGGAGCCTCGCTTTCAAAGGCGTGCTCGCCGTCACAGTTGAGTTTGACGCCGGGGTCGCCGCGAACGGTCTTGAGGAAGTTCTCGACGTGGAATTGGTGGATCATCTTGGCCCCGGTGCGCGAGGGGAGGTCAAATTGGGCAGCCGGGGGTGTGTCGCGGGTATCGGCAACTCCATCGGAGGGCTTGGCTGCTTTCGCCGGTGGCGTGGTATCAGCAAGCAGGATCTTCTTGGCGGCGAGGGCCTCGAACTTGTCCTTGGAGGCGAGCTCTGCGTAAACCTTGATGTGCTGGGACTGTTCGGAGAGCTTGAGAGAGCCTTCGAGCCCCATGAAGTTTTCAAAATAGCCGCCTCCGCTGCTGGTCGTTGTAAGCACTTGGTAGTAGGCGCGGGCCATGCCTTCGGGGGTCTTGTAGTCGAAAATGCACATCACGTTGTCATACCATTCGTGCGTCGTGTAGTAGTCCACGCCACCGGCGGCGATGACGGAGTGGGGGCGTCCAAAGACCCAGTTGAGAATGTCGATCTGGTGGGCGCCGAGGTCGGAAATGGGGCCGCTGGAGTATTTTTTGAACCAGCGCCAGTTTCTGAATTCATGGGCATTTTCGAAGCCCGCGCGTTTCAATTCCTCTGGTGTGAGTGCCCCTTTCTTGGGCATCGTCAGGTCGGTGGCGACGGCGCGGTTCCATTGGGCGTTGGCGTTCATGATGCGTCCGAGGATTTTGTTTTGCTTGAGCAGGACGTTGTATGCGTAGCGGTAATTGGGGTTGCTGCGGCGTTGGTGCCCGATCTGGAGGAGTTTGCCGGTTTCCTTCATCGTGCGTACCATGCTGCGCGCGTTCTCAATGTTGTTGGCCATCATCTTTTCGCAATAGACGTGCTTGCCGGCCTTGAGCGATTTGTTGGTGTGCTCGGCGTGGAGGAAGTCCGGGGTGGCGACGAAGACGGCGTCGAGGCTTTTTTCCTTTTCGAGCATTTCGTCAATGTCTCGGTATCCTTGGAAATCGGCGAATCCCCTGCTTTTTTGTCGGTTGACGCTGGACTGCAACTGGTAGGGCCAGATGTCGCACAGGGCCTTGAGTTTGAGATTGATGGCCTTCTCCTTGACGATCGCGTCAATGTTATCGAGGAGGATTTGCCCTTGGGCGCCGCAGCCGACGACAGCGATGTTGATCGCGTTGCCGGAGGCGCGGTTGGTCGGCACGCCGGCGCTTTGCGCATGGAGGCGGGCGGATTGCTCGTTGGAGAGGAGGACGAGGCCTGCCCCGGCAAAGGTGGTGGTGGCGAGGAAGCGGCGGCGGTTGAGGGGCTGCCTGCCGTTGTCCTGAGTGGCGTGAGTGTTGTTTTCCATGATGTTTTTGATGTGTTGAGGGTGGATGACGCGGGGTGAAATCAGAATTTTTTGCACACGACGAACCGGTTGTGCTTCACGAGCAGGAGGGCGGCGACGACAAGCACGATGTGCACGCCGAGCATGGTGATGCCGGCACTGGAGCCGGGCTCCTTGGTGATGATGATGAAGCCTGCCGTGAGCGCCGTGTAGAGGAGGCCTTGGGCGAGGAGGGAGATGCGTGTGCCGATGCCGAGCAGGAGGGTGGCGCCGAGTGCGATCAGGATGTAGCCGAGTGTGTTATCAAGGAACCAGAGCGCCCACTTGGGCATGATGAGCCAGCCGAGCCGGGGCCATTCGGTGAGGTTGGAGAAGCTTTCGTAGGTCCACGCGCCTCCGGTGGGGAGTCCGTGGTGGACGAGTTTGGAAACGGTTTCCTGCCCTTCCGTGGCCACTGTGGCTACTGCCGTGACGGCGTCTTTGATGCCGTAGTCTTCGCCAGCGGGTGCGGCAGCCGCGGCAGCGCCGGCCTTGGCGACGACCGTTTCCTCGATGCTGAATTTGCTCAGCCCTGTGAGGAGGGCCCTGGCGCCGAGCCAGACGCGCAGGATCCAGAAGGCGAGCGTGCGTTCGTTGGCGACGGGGCAGCCGCAGGAGGGTTCCGCGCCGCCGTCGCAAGCGCAGGAGTTTTGCAAATCCGCGCAGCAGCAGGAATCTCCGGCGCCGGTGTTGGATGGGTTATTGTCGTGGGTGGAGGTTTTGCTCATAGAGAAAGTGTCTGGGCTGCTGAGAACAGCGGTCTTTAAAAAAGGTTCCGCGTTGGACGCCTTGGGGGAATTACTTGAGTTCGCGGATCTTGATGTTTCGGAAGGAGACTTCGTCCTGATGGTCCTGGAGCAGGATGTGCCCGCGCTCGGCTTCGCCGTATTGGGGGATGCCGCGGAATTTGCTCTTCTTCACGAGGGCGCGGAAGGCGTCGCCGGTGCGTTCGTATTCGACGAGTTTCACGCCGTCGAGCCAGTGCTCGACGTGGTTGCCGCGGGCGACGATGCGCGCGGTGTGCCATTCGTTTATGGTGCCCTTGGGTTTGTCGTCGGGGGCGGAGATGAGGTCGTAGAGGGCGCCGATGCGGTGGTTGACTTTTTTTGCGTCGGAGTGGCGTTCGTCGTCGAGGATTTGGAATTCGGGGCCGACGGCGTCGTTTTTGCGCACTTGCGCGAAGTATTTGATGCCGCTGTTGGCGCCTGCGGTCATTTTGAAATCAACGCTGAGCTCGAAGCTGGCGTAGGTTTTGGCTGTGATGATGTCGCCGCCGCCGCCGGTGGTCCTGGTCTTTTTTTGGACGGTGAGGACGCCGTCCTTGAGGGTCCAGCCCTTGGGGGGGAAGTTGTTGTTTTTGACGCTGCGCCAGCCCTCTGTCGTGGCGCCGTCCCAGAGGAGGGTCCAGCCGTTGGCGATTTCGTCCGGGGTGAGGGTGTTGGGGGGCGGTGTCGTGGCGTGCGCGGTGTGTGTGGCGAGCGTGAGGGCGAGCAGGAGGGCGGTGATGGTTGTTTTCATTTGGATTGGTTGCGTTGGTTGAGTGCGGGCGGTGTTCTCTTGGGCGGTGCGCGTGGTGGCAATGTTGTTTTTTGGGGTGTGCCGTCACTGCATCAACGGGGTGGCGGCGCGGATGAGGTCGTCGAGGAGGTTTTTGTTTGGGTTGTTGATGCTTTGGGCGAGTCGTCCGGACAGGGCGAGTGTGGCGGTGCCGCGGTATTGCGATTCGCGGAGGGCGAGCGCGAATGCGGCTGTGGCGGCGGCGAGGCGGGTGTCGTCCGAGGCGGTTTCGAGGGTTTGAATGGGGAGCGGGGCGGAGAGCAGTGTGGTGGTGCCGGTGGCGTCGCTGAGTGCGAGGTGGATTTTCCCCGGTGTCGTGGCGTTGGCGGCGGGGACGAGTTCGAAGAGCGTGGTGAGTGTTTCCCCGGTGTGGAGTGTGACGGGGGTGTCGAGGGGGCGGGCGTTCAGGGCGCCGTCCTCGCACCCGAGGAGGCGCCAGGAGGCGACGTGCGTGGTGGAGAATCCGGCGGTGGCGCGGGCGTCCGCGATGGTGGCGCGGGCGTGCAGGGTTATGCGCACGAGCCAGTGGTTTTCGGCCCACGGGGCGGGGATGGCTTCGGCGGTGGCGTGGAGTGGCCGCGGGGTTTGCGCGGGGAGGTGTGCCGGGGTGGTGGTGACGAGGGCGTTGACGAGGCTGTCAATGCGCAGGTGTTCGCGCGCGGGGCGGTGGCGTTGGAGGAGGTTGTTGCGCAGGTGCTGGACGTAGGCCGGCCCCGCGGCGCGGAGGCAGAGGCTGGCGGTGTGGTTGGTTGCGGTGGCGACGCGGGCGTTTTCGCCGCCGCCGGGGGTGCGCACGGGGAGTTGTGCGACGAGGGTGGCGAGGGCGGGGTCGGTGGGTGCGGGGGTTATTTTATAAATGGTCTCGGCGTAGCTGGGGCGGGTGGCGGGTGGCGGGCGGAGTTGGATGGGGGTGTCGCCGCGGGCGGTGGCGGCGGTTGTCGGGGCGGGGGTGGGCGCGCCGGGGTTTTGGAGTGCGAGGTAGAGTGCGAGGGCGGCGGTGGCGCCGAGGAGGCAGAGGATGGGGATGCTGTTCCGGGGGGGGTTGGTGTGCGCGTGGCTGGCGGTGGCGAGCATGGGGCGGCGTTTGGGGAAGGGGATGATTTGCGGGATGACTTTCGGGGTGGCGGCGGGGGTGGTGTCCGGGATTGCGGCGAGTTCGTCGCGGAAGTTCTTTTCGAGTGTTTGCGCGAGGGTGCCGAGGGCGGCGTATTCGTGCCGGAGGGCGGGGTTGTGCGCGAGTTCGTCGCGGAGTTTTTGCGCGAGGGCGGGGTCGTGGATTTCGCCGAGGAGGAGGTCGGTGAGGCGCGGGTCGTTGGGTGTGAGTGCGGGGGTGTTCATGGTGGTTGGTGCGTGGTGCGGGTTGGTTTATGAAAGTGACGAGGGTTGCGCGGTGGCTTTGTTGAGGCGTTGGCGGAGGGTGGCGAGGGTGGTGTGGAGGATGAAGCCGACGTTGGTGGGGGTGAGGCCGGTGGCGGTGGCGATTTCCTTGTAGCTGAGGCCGGCTTGGAATTTGAGGCGGAGGAGTTCGCGCTGGCGCGGGGTGAGGGTTTCGAGCTGGGCGTTGAGGGCGTGGAGGGTTTCGGTGTGTTCGAGGGTGTCGGGCGGGGTGGGGGCCGGGTCGGGCTGGCGTTCAAAGAAGTCGGTATCGGGGTTGTCGTCGTTGGTGGTGGTGGCGGGGATCAGGTGTTCGCGCTGGTTTTGGCGCCACCAGTCGATGGCGCGGGTGCGGCAGACGCGGTAGAGCCAGGCTTTGGGGTTGGCGGGTTGTTGGGGGGATTTGCAGAGGCGGAGAAAGGTTTCCTGGACGATGTCGTGCGCGGTGGCGTCGTTGCGCACGAGGCTGCGCGCGTAGCCTATGAGCGCCCGTTGGTGTTCGCGGACGAGGGTGTCCACGGGTGTTTTGGGTGGCGTGGCGGCGGTTTCGGGGGCCATGCGTGGAGGGTGGGCGGTTGTTGGCGCGGTTTGCAACACAGGATGGAGGACGCGCGGGGGCGTGTTTCATTAGCCGTTTTTCGTTTTCACTTGCGCGGGCGCGCGTGTTGCGTTGTTTGCGCGGACTTTTCCCCAGTGATTTTGACCGATCTTAATTCCGAACAGGACATTGGAGCCAATTGCTTGCTTGCCGAGATTGGGCCGTTCCGTTTTCTCATCGACTCGGGTGTGCACCCGAAGAAGCTTGGTGTCGCGTCGTTGCCGCGGTTGGGGCGGCTTCCGGAGCTGGACTTTGTGGTGCTGACGCACTGCCATCTTGACCATCTGGGGGCGTTGCCGGTGGTGTTGCGCAAGCAGCCTCGTGTGGAGGTGTTGTGCTCGCCCGCGTCGGCGCTTGTTGCGAAGCGCATTTTGCGCAACAGCGTGACGGTGATGCTTCGCCAGCGCGAGGAGGCGGGGGTGCGGGACTATCCGTTGTTTTCCTATGAGGAGCTGGACGCGGTGGAGAAGGCGTTGCGTCCGTTGCCGTTGCTGTCGCGGCGGGTGTTGCGCGGGGTTGGGGATGCGGAGATTGCCGTGACTTTGCATCCGGCGGGGCATGTGGCGGGGGCGGTGGGGTGTCTTTTGGAACACAAGCACAGGAGGATTTTTTTCACGGGTGACGTGCTCTTTCACGATCAGGAGACGGTGTCGCGCGCGGAGTTTCCGTCGGCGCCCGTGGACACCTTGGTGACGGAGACGACGCATGGGGCGGTGGCGCCCCTGGAGGGGGTGTCGCGGGCCGGGGAGACGGCGCGTTTGCTTGAGCTGGTCAATGGTGTGGTGGCGCACGGCGGTTCGGTGTTGATTCCCGCGTTTGCGTTCGGGCGAATGCACGAGATGCTGACGCTTTTGGGCGAGGCGCGGCGGCGCGGGGCGTTGGCGGGCTGTCCGGTGTTTTGCTCGGGGCTGGGGATTGATCTGGCGGATTATTTTGACTTGATGACGCGCAAGACGGGCGCGGTGCGTTTCCGGCGCCGGGTGTTGCAGGAGCTTGGCGTGCGGTCGTTGAGCCAGCGTTTTGTGCCGCCCGGGCGCGATTTGCCGGAGAAGGGGATTTATCTGCTTTCGAGCGGGATGCTTGTGGAGAACACGCCTGCGTGGCGTGTGGCGGCCAATCTGCTCGATCATGCGCGCAACGCGGTGTGTTTTGTGGGTTACTGCGATCCGGATTCGCCGGGCGGGCGTTTGCTTGGGTGCCGGCGCGGGGACACGTTTGCGTTTCCCGGTCTTGACCATGTTGCGCATGTGAGGGCGCGGGTGGAACGGTTTTATTTCAGCGGGCACGCGGGGCGCGATGAGTTGGTGGCGTTTGCGCGGCGGTGCGATCCGCGTTCGATTGTGCTGACGCACGGGGATCCGCCTGCGCGCAAGTGGTTTGAGGAGGCGTTGGCGGAGGAGTTGCCTGGGGCGCGGGTTTTTGACCCGGCGCCGGGGGTTGCCGTTCAGGTCTGAGCCTGGGGCGGGGGTTGGTTTGGCGCCGGGGCGGTTGGTTTTTCGTGAAAGAGGTGGATGTCGCGCTGGGGGTAGGGGATGGTGCAGCCGCCGTTTTCGAGCGCCGCCTTCAGTTTCTCGAGCAGGTCGCTGCGCGCGGCCCAGTAGTCGGGTGTCTTTACCCAGGGGCGGATGGCGATGTCCACGGCGCTTTCGCCGAGGTTGGAGAGCAGGATGGAGGGCGGGGGTGAGGTGAGCACGCGCGCGTCCTCGGCGAGCACGCGCCGGATGATGTCGCGTGCTGTTGCGAGGTTGTCCCCGTAGCTTATGCCGATGGAGAGGTCGAGGCGGCGGGTGGGTTTTGCGGTCGTGTTGGTGACTGCGTTGGAGGTGAAGGTTGAGTTTGGCACGACGACGAGGCGGTTGTCGGGTGTGCGGAGCGTGGTGGTGAAGAGGCCGATTTCCTCGACGGTGCCGGTGATGCCGCCCGCCTCGATGGCGTCGTCCACGTTGAACGGGCGGAAGACGACGAGCATCATGCCCGCGGCGAAGTTGGAGAGCGTGCCTTGCAGTGCCAGGCCGATGGCCAGGCCGGTGGCGCCGATGGCGGCGACGAGCGAGGTGGTTTCCACGCCGAGGATGTTGAGCACTGCGAGGGCGACCACGACGAGGAGGAAGCCGTGCGCGACGCGGTGGAGGAATTTGGCGAGTGTCACGTCGAGGTGCGCGCGTGCGAACGCGCGCTTGGCGAATCGCAGGACGATGCGTGTGCCCCAGAGTCCTGTGCCGAGCACGATTGCGGCGGAGAGCAGGTTGCGGCCCAGGTCCGGCCAGGGCCAGTGCGCGGCGAGGGTTTCCCATGTTGTGGCGAGCGTGTCCTTGAGTGAGGTGAGCATGGGGGCATGGGAAAAGGGAAAATCGTCCCCGGTGCGAGCCTTGAACGGTGGCGGCGGGGTGGCGGGGTGCGCGGGCCGCATTGTTGTTGTCGCGGGGCCGGGGGGTGGTTTTGTTCGCGCCACCATGAGTTGTTCGACGATTTCCCTTAGCAATGGCCGGTTGTCCGTGCCTGACGTGCCTGTCATCCCGTTTATTCGCGGTGATGGCACCGGGCCGGACATTTGGAGCGCCAGTGTGCGCGTGTTCGACGCGGCGGTGGAAAGGGCTTACGGGGGGCGGCGGCGCATCGAGTGGCTTGAAGTTTTTGCGGGCGAGGCCGCTTTCAGACAGTTTGGCACGTGGTTGCCGGAGGCGACGGTGTCGGCGTTCCGGGAGCATCGTGTTGGCATCAAGGGGCCGTTGACTACGCCCGTGGGCGGCGGGGTGCGTTCGCTCAACGTGGCCTTGCGGCAGTTGCTGGACCTGTATGTGTGCCTGCGTCCGGTGCGGTGGTTTTCGGGCGTGCCCTCGCCGGTGCGGCATCCGGAGCGCGTGGACATGGTTGTTTTTCGCGAGAACACGGAGGACATCTACACGGGGATTGATTTTGAGGCCGGCTCGGCGGAGGCGATGGGGACGCTGGGGTTTCTGGCCTCCGCGTTTCCGAAGGAGGCCGCGAAGATTCGTTTTGGGGCGGAGCCCGGGCTTGTCGGCGTGGGCATCAAGCCGGTGTCCCGGCCCGGCACGCAGCGGCTGGTGCGCGCCGCCGCGGAGTATGCGATCGGGCAGGGGCGCAAGTCGGTCACCTTTGTTCACAAGGGCAACATCATGAAGTTCACGGAAGGCGCATTTCGCGACTGGGGTTACGCGGTGGCGGAGAGCGAGTATGGCGCGGAGGCGGTGGACGGCGGGCCGTGGCGGCGCATCCCCCCCGGGCGGCGCGGCGCGGGGCTTCTCTTCAAGGATGCGATCGCGGACATCGCCTTTCAGCAAGCGCTTACGCGGGCGGAGGATTTTGACGTCATCGCCACCCTGAACCTGAACGGCGACTATCTTTCCGACGCGCTGGCGGCGCAGGTTGGCGGCATCGGCATCGCGCCCGGCGGGAACATCAATTACGAGTCCGGCCACGCGATCTTTGAGGCCACGCACGGGACGGCGCCCAAATACGCCGGGAAGGACGTCGTGAATCCCGGGAGCCTCGTTCTTTCCGGCGAGATGATGCTCCGGCATCTGGGCTGGGACGAGGCGGCGGAGCTCATCCTCAGGGGGCTCAACGGGGCGATTGCCTCGCGGCGCGTGACCTATGACTTTGCGCGCCTGATGGACGGGGCGACCGAGGTGCGCTGCTCCGCGTTTGCCGACGCGATTGTGGCGCACATGCGGGGCTGACGCGCGCTCGCGGGCTGTTTTTTCATGACAACGAACACTCTTCCCGTTCCCCGGCGCAGTTATCCCCTCCTGCTGGCGGGGCAATTCCTGAGCGCGTTCGGCGACAACGCCATCCTTGTGGTGATCCTCGGGCCCCTGACCCTGAGCTTTAATCGCGGGGAGCTGGCCGAGGAGGCCCTGCGCTCGGCGAACACGCTTTACACGGTGCTCCTGTTCATCCCCTGCGTGCTGTTTGCCCCGCTGGCGGGTTTTTTGAACGACCGTTTTGCGAAAAGCCGCTGCCTCGTCGGCGGCAACGCGGCCAAGCTTGCCGGCGCGCTCGTGTGCGCGCTGAGCCTTGTCGCGGGCGACGGGGTGCTCGGCGCGGGGTACTTCATCGTCGGCATCGGCGTGTGCGTTTACGGCCCGGCCAAGTATGGCATTTTGCCCGAGGTGCTGCCGCGCGAACGGCTCGTCAGCGCCAACGGCACCGTTGAGATGCTCACACTCGTGGCGATCCTCGCCGGCGCCATCGGCGGCGGCCTGCTCGTGGACAAATGCGCCGGCAAGCCCGGCATCGCCTACGCCATCGTGGTGGCCGTTTACGCCGCCGCCCTGGGGAGCAACGCGCTCATGGCGCGCACGCCCTCGGATGCGCGCGCGCGGTTTTCCCAAAACGCCTCCGCCTTCGCCCTGCACGCGCGCGACCTGATGCGCTCGCCGCGCGTGGGCCGCATGTTGCTCGGGACGGCGCTCTTCTGGATCGTCGGCGCCGCCATGAAAGCCCATTTCCAGCCCTGGGGCGTCGGCGTGCTCAAGCTCGAAAACAACACCGAGATCGGCCTCCTGCTCCTCACACTCAGCCTCGGCGTGATGGGCGGAAGCGTGCTCTCGGGCCGTTTGCACAAAGTGGGCGACCTGCGCCGCGTCCCCCTCTACGGATTCGCGCTCGCCGGCATCTTTGTCCTCGCCTGGTCGGCGGGCGCGAGCGCGCTGGAAACTTTCTGGCTCGGAACGCGCATCACTGTGTGCGGGCAGACGGTGATCGTGCCGGTGGCACTGCTGGTGGCGCTCGCCGGCGTTTTTGCCGGCCTCTTCCTCATCCCCATCAACGCCGCCCTCCAAGCGGAGACAGATCCGGCGAAAATGGGAAAAACCATCGCCGTGCAAAACCTCTTCGACAACCTTGGCATGTGCCTGGCGCTGGTTTACCTGTATCTTGGAAACCTGCTGGGCATTTCGCTAAGCGGTATATTCCTCGGCCTCGCAATCGGCACCACTGCCGTCACCGCCGCAATGCTCCTTGGACGAAAAGCGCGTGCCTAAATTGCCCCAAGGGGGCATTTCGCTCGTTTAAGGCCCCCAAAGGGGGATTTAAGGACCAAAAACGGCGATTTAAGGGCTAAAAACCACAATTTCAGGAAACCTGCTGAATCCTTCGGGGGATTCCCCAAGCCATTTGGGGAACTCCCCCAAAGGCTGGGGGAACTCCCCCAAAGATTGGGGGAACTCCCCCGAAGGTTGGGGGAATCCCCCCGAAGGCTGGGGGAACTCCCCCAAAGACTGGGGGAACTCCCCCAAAGGCCGGGGGAACTCCCCCGAAGGCTGGGGGAACTCCCCCAAAGGCCGGGGGAACTCCCCCAAAGACTGGGGGAATCCCCCCGAAGGCTGGGGGAACTCCCCCAAAGACTGGGGGAACTCCCCCAAAGGTTGGGGGAATCCCCCCAAAAGATTTTCGAGGGCCGCGCACGGGTGGGGGATTCTCGCGGGTGTGGCCGTGTCGGCGCTCTTCGCGTTGGGGTGAGGGAGGGGGACTTGGTTTACCCTATGATGAGCTTTATGCCTGCAAGCAGGCCGAGTGTGAGGGCAAGTGTTTCAAAAAGGCGTTGATTGATGCGGGCGAGGAGGAGCCGCCCGGCGAATGCGCCGAGGAGGACGGCGGGGAGGAGAAGGGCGTTTAATTGGAGGCTTTCACGGGTAATGAGCCCGAGTTGTGCCATGAAGGGGACTTTAAACCAGTTCAGGATCATGAAAAAAATGGCTCCCGTGCCGACGAATTCGAGCTTGGGCAGGCGGGCGGCCAGAAAAAAAACGGTCGTGAGCGGACCGGCGGCGTTGGCAACAAGGGTGGTGAATCCGGCCAGTGTGCCGATTGCGGGGGCAAGCCAGCGGGGGGGTTCGGGCGTGGCTGCCGGGGCGCGGGAGCGGCGCGCAAGGTGCAGGAGTGTGAGGGCGAGCACGATCGCGCCGGTGAGCGCGCGCGCCTGTGTGGCCGAGATGTGGCTCATCGCGCAAAATCCGCCGATGACGCCGAGGGCCGCCCAGGGGAAAAGCCGCCGGAACCAGCGCCACCGCATGTGCCGGTGGTAGAGCAGTACCGCGATGGTGTCGCCGGCGATCAGGAGGGGGAGCACCACGCCGGTGGCTTGGCGCACATCGGCAAAGACGCTCGCGAAGAGCGCCACGAAGAGGATCCCCAGCCCGGCGATGCCGGTCTTGGACACACCGACGAGGAGGGCCGCGGCGAGAAGCATCGCCCATTGCCAGCAATTGAATTCGTGCACCATGCCGGCCACGGAACAATCCGCGCATGTGTGTGTCAACCGCCGCCCCAGTGTTTCAACCCATATTGATGCCATGAAGACTATGAACCGACGCAGCTTTTTCAACACCACCGCCCTTGCGGGCCTTGCCGCCACCCTCGGGGGTGGGGCGCGCGCGGGCGCCGCGACGAAGACGGTGCCCGTCCCCGACCGGCCTGCCGAGCTGAACCTCTGCCTCCAATGGAACGGCATTCCCGGCGGCGGGATGAACGAAAAGCTGGATTTCCTCGAAGCCAACGGCTTCACGGCTGTCGAGCTTCCCACCGGGAAATGGCTCTTCGACAACGGGGGGGCTTTCCAAAAGGCGATCCAGGGGCGCAAGCTTGCCGTGGCCACGGCGTGCGGGCCGAGCGATTTTTCCTACGCGGACAAGGCGCGGCGCGAGGCGGAAGTGGAGAAATTCCTTCCCCAGCTTGAAATCCTCGGCGGGCTCAAGTCCGTCGGCCTCATCCTTTGCCCGGCGCGCAAGAACGTCGCGATGGGCTTCCGCGAATTGCGGGACGACTTTGTCAACAACACCGGGCGCCGCCTCGCCCGGCACGCCGCCAAGCATGGCACCAGCATCGTCCTTGAGCCCTTGCGCCGTGGCGAGACACCGTTCCTGAAACTCGTCGCCGACGGCGCGAGCATCGCGCGGGACATCGGCGAGGGGGCCGCGGTAATGGGCGACTTCTGGCACATGGCACAGGAGGAAACCAGCCAGATGGGGGCCTTCCTGAGCGGGGGCAACCTGCTCAAGCACGTCCATATCGCTTCCCTGAAAGACCGGAAGATCCCCGGCTGCGAGCCCAAGTATGACCGGTATGTGGACGGCTTTCGCGGCCTGAAAATGATCGGCTACCGCGGCGCGGTAAGCTTCGAGGGCGGCATCCCCAAGGGGGGGGACCGCGTGAAACTCATCAAGGCCATGGTCATTTACCTGCGCGACCAATGGGCTGAGGCCTGAGGCGCGCCGCGCGCATTCCCGCCGGAACGGAGAGAGGGGCCGCCCCTCTCCCTCCGGGCCAGTTTAACCTTGTCCCCCGGTGTCCCTTGGTCGAAAAACAGGGCTTCGACGAAACACATGCCGCTCCTCCCCGATATTCACGGCCCAGCCGACGTAAAAAAACTCCCTCCGGAACAACTCCCGGAACTTGCCGCGGAAATTCGCGAACGCATCATCCGCGTCACCTCCGAAAACGGCGGGCACATCGGGCCCAACCTCGGCGTTGTCGAGCTCACCCTCGCCCTGCACCGCGTCTTTGACACGCCCGCGGACAACCTCGTCTTCGACGTCTCGCACCAGGGCTACGTCCACAAACTCCTCACCGGGCGCAACGACGCCGCCTTTGACCGCCTGCGCCAGACCGGCGGCTACTCGGGCTTCCTCAACCGTTCCGAGAGCCCGCACGACGCCTTCGGGGCCGGGCACGCGGGCACCGCCCTCTCCGCCGCCCTCGGCATGGCCACCGCGCGCGACCTGCGCGACTCGCCCGAGCACGTCGTGGCCGTCCTCGGGGACGCCGCGCTCACCTGCGGCGTCACCCTTGAGGCGCTCAACAACATCGCCTCCGCCACGCGCCGCCTCATCGTGATCCTCAACGACAACGAGTGGTCCATCGACAAGAACGTCGGCGCCATCTCCGACTACCTCAACCACCTCATCACCACGCGCATCTACAACCGGACCCAGCGCGAGATCGGGAACGTGCTCCGCAACGTCCCCGGCGGCGGCAGGCTCATCGCGCTCGGCAGCCGCGTGAAGCGCGACACCAAGGACTTCCTCACCCCGCGCGCCTCGCTCTTCGAGAAATTCCAGCTCCGTTACATCGGCCCGATCGACGGGCACAACATCGAGCAGCTCACGCACTACCTGGAGTTTTGCAAACGCTCCCCGCAGCCCGTCCTGCTCCACCTGCGCACCATCAAGGGCAAGGGCTGCGAGGTCGCGCTCAAAAACCCGGAGAAATTCCACGGCTGCGCCCCCTTTCAGATCGCGACCGGGGACCCCAAGCCCGCCGCGCGCGCGGACACCCCGCCCGCGTGGCAGGAGGTGTTTGGAACCACGCTCGTGAAGTGCGCCCGCGCCGACCCGCGCATCCTCGGCGTCACCGCGGCCATGGCCTCCGGCACCTCGCTTCACCACATGCGCCGCGAGCTGCCACGGCAATACTTCGACGTGGGCATCGCGGAGGAGCACGCCGTCGTGTTTGCCGCCGGGCTCGCCACCAAGGGCTACAAGCCCGTGTGCGCCATTTACTCCACCTTTCTCCAGCGCGCCTACGACATGATCATGCACGACGTGTGCCTGCAGAATCTCGACGTCACCTTCTGCATGGACCGCGCGGGGCTCTCGCCCAACGACGGCGCCACGCACCACGGGCTCTTTGACATCGCCTTCCTGCGCCACATCCCGCGCGCCCTCATCATGCAGCCCAAGGACGAGGACGAGCTTGCGGACATGGTGCGCACGGCCATCGCGCACCCGGGCCCCGCCTTCGTGCGTTACCCGCGCGGGGCCGCCCCGGGCGTCCCTGTGAAGGAGACGCCCGCCCTGCTTCCCATCGGCAAGGCGCAGGTGCTCAAGCCCGGCGGCGAGATCCAGCTCTGGGCGCTTGGCCCCATGGTGGACGATGCCCGGGCGTTGGCCGCGCGCCTCGAAAGCGACTTCCCGGGGATTGCCGCGGGCGTCGTCAACGCCCGGTATGCCAAGCCGCTCGACGCGGAGTTGCTGCTCGAACACGCCCGGTCCGCGCGCCTCATCGTCACGCTGGAAGACCATGCCGTCGCGGGCGGCTTTGGCAGCGCGGTCATGGAGCTGTTGCAGGAGAACCATCACGCGATTCCCGTGGAGCGCGTCGGGTGGCCGGACGAGTTTATCGAGCACGGCACGACGCCCGGGGAGCTTCGCGCCGCGCACAAGCTGGACCCCGGTTCGATTGGCGAGCGTGTCAGCCGGCGTTACGCGGCGCTCGCGGCGTCATGACGGCGTTTGCCAGCAGGCTTGCAAGCGGCGTCCTCGAATGGGGCGTCCGCGCAAGCCTTGTCCTGATGCTGGCGGGCGTCGCGCTGGGGCATCTCGGTTTTCAGGGTTTCCCCGAGCCGGACAGGCTGGTGCGCTGCGGGTTGGTTTTGCTGATCGCCACGCCGATGGCGCGCGTGGGGGCGATGGCGCTGGCGAGCGCCCTTGCGCGGGATTGGATTTACGTGGCAATCACAACGCTTGTGCTGGTCTTGCTTGCCGTCACGTTTTTCCTCGGAAAGGTGGTGTAGGGTTGCGCGCCGACAGCGCTCATACTTGATCACACGTTCAGGAACGAGCGGGCGAATCGCAGGCGCGCGGTTAGCGCCCTCCAAGCAAGGCCGGTCAATCCCGGCAATCTGCCAAGTCCGCAATGGCACTCCAGCATTCTTTTTTTGAAGAAACTGCTTGCGTTCCCCCTTCTGAATTCTTTCCGTGCCCCCTGATACTGTCACATGACCGCCTCAGCCCACAACGCTTTCACTTATACCGACGCCTTT
>JAITIB010000075.1 GCA_031279675.1 Puniceicoccales bacterium
ACTCCCCCGAAGGTTGGGGGAACTCCCCCGAAGATCGGGGGAACTCCCCCGAAGATTGGGGGAACTCCCCCGAAGATTGGGGGAACTCCCCCGAAGATTGGGGGAACTCCCCCGAAGACGAGCTTGGAGTAAGGTGCGTCTTTGAAGAGCGGCTCGATGCGGTTGGCTTGGGAACCGACGCTCCCTTCGCTTGCCCCCCGCATCCGCAAAATCTCTTGACTCGACAACCCTCCCCCCCCACATCCCCGTCAAAGGAGACGGCGGGGAAAGCCCTTTGGACGAAAGCTCGGCCTCATCCCCGCCGCCGCCGCGCACCAGCAAAACAACAGCAGCCCGGCGCACGCGAGGATGAACCCGAGGAGGAGCTGCGCAAACGGCAGCTTGAGAGCGTTTTTCTACGATGGCTGGGCGCGTTGGCGTCCTGTGTTTTTTGGTTTGCAATGGGTCCCTTGGCGTTGCCAGCGTGGGCGAAATGTTCTTCATGTCTCAGAATGTCCGTCTTTGGGCGCCGCGTGCCCTTCTTCTTTTTCTTGCGTTCACCGGCCTTGCATCGTTCGCGTTTGCCGACGCCACCTCCGTCGCTGCCGATGATTCCTCCGTCAAGGCGCCGCCCCCGTCGGCTGCCAACGATTATCGCACGACGCGGGAAATGCGGCTTGAGGTGCTTGCCACTGCCATGTGCCTCCAGCATGGGCACATTTTGCAGAAAAAACTCGATAGCCTCGATGCAAAGGCCTTCATTCGGGATTATCTTGGCAATCTCGACGCGTTGCACCTTTTTTATCTCAATTCCCGGCTGAAGTTTGACCAAGAGCGTTTTGGCTCGCTTCTGGACATCTATTTTTCCGGTGGAAACCTGCTTCCAGCCTTTGAGATCTACAAGGAGTTTCTCAAGAATGTTGACGATCGGGTGGCATGGATCAACGAGCGACTCACCCAGCCCTTCGACTTCGGCACGGATGAGACCATTGTCATTGACCGGCGCAAGCAGGACTGGCCCGAGACCAGGGAAGCGGCGGACAAACTTTGGGAAAAACGCCTCACGCTTGACATTATCATCGAGCTTCTCGGGGAGGAAAAAAAACTCGTTCCCTCCGCCGTGCATGGCAAGGCCAACGCCCCTTCTGCCGCCCCCGCGGTCCCGCCCGAGGCTATCACCGCGGAGCGCCTTGCCGACGCCACCGCGCGCGTGCGCAAGCGTTATAACAAAATCCAGACCTATCTGCGCCTTGAGGCGCACGAGGTGCAGGAAATTTACCTTAACACCCTTGCGAGCCAGTATGATCCGCACACCACTTTTTTCACCCGCCAGTCCAATGACGAGTTTGAGATCGCCATGCGCAACAAGCTCATTGGGGTGGGCGCCGTCCTTCAGGACGAGGACGGATATTGCATCGTGAAGGAAATCCTTCCCGGCGGCCCCATCGAGGCGAGCAAGCGCATTCGTGTGGGTGACCGCATCACTGCGATCGGGCAGGGGGCCACCGGGGAGCTTGAGGATATTATCGGAATGCGTCTCAACAAAATCGTCTCCCGCCTCCGGGGCAAAGCCAACACCACCGTCCGTCTCCGCATCGAGCCTGCGGCGGACCACACCGCCCGCTACACCCTTGAGCTCCAGCGCAGCGAGATAAAGCTCACCACCAAGCTCGCCCAGGCGACGCTCCACCAGATCGCTTCCCCCGATGGCAAGCGCACGGTGGCCGTCGGCGTCATCGAGCTTCCCGCCTTTTATGGCAAGGGCGCCGGTGACAGCGAGTCCGGTTCCGCTTACAGCACCACCGAGGACGTTGCCGAGCTCATCAAGAAGCTCAAGGCGCACAACATCCAGGGTCTGATTCTCGACTTGCGCCGTAACGGAGGCGGGCTCCTCGATGAAGCGGTCCGGCTCACCGGTCTTTTCATTCCCGATGGTCCCGTTGTGCAAATTCGCGATGCCAAGGGAAAACTCGAACGGCTTGATGTTCCCTCCCGCGGCGCTTCCAGTCCGCACTGGGACGGCCCCCTTGCCATTCTCGTTTCCAAGCTGAGCGCTTCCGCGAGCGAAATTGTCGCGGGCGCCCTCCAAGACCATCGCCGCGCCCTCATCATTGGCGATGCAAACACGCATGGCAAGGGCACCGTCCAGAAGTATGCCGACTACGCCGCGTTTGACCGCAATCTTGGCTCGGCGATCAAGTTCACCGTTCAAAAATGGTATCTTCCCAGTGGCAAATCCATCCAGCTCAAGGGCGTTGCCGCCGACATCACCATTCCCTCCATTTACAGTGCGCTGCCCCTTGCCGAATCCGATCTCGACCGTCCCCTTGCGTGGGACTCCATTGGCACGATTCTCGAAGCCGGCCCCACGCCTCCATTCGCTGTCATCGCCCCGGAACTCATCGAAAGACTCCGCGTCCAAAGCGACGGGCGCCAGAAGTCCCTCCCCGAGTTTCACAGTCACAACCGCAGCATTGCGTGGACAAAGTCGCGTGAGAAAAACCGCCCCATTTCGATCAACTACGCCACTTTGCGTGCCGAGCGCATCGCCGACAGGGCCCTGCGCGAGAGCATCCGCGAAACCTACAAAAAACTTGAGGGAACCAACACCAAGGTCGAAACCATCAAGCTCGACTCCGCCCTTGGGCAGGAAAAAAAATCGCCGCCGAACGAGACCGCCGCCCCTGAGTCCAACACCCCCGCCAGTGATGCCGAGACCGGGGATGAGGACGAACCGTGGCCGGATATCGACGTCCAGTTGCGCGAGAGCATTCGCATCCTTGGCGACTGGCTCGCCGTGCCTGAAAAACGCCAGCAGGGCTGAATGCCGGTTGCGGGCCCACTCGGTATCATGACGCCACCGGACTCCATTGATGTCGTGCTCGCGACGGGGAACGCGCACAAGGTGGTGGAGCTTTCCCGCATGTTTGATTGCGCGAGGGCGGCGTCCGGGGAGGGCGGCCCGGCGGTCCGGTTGTTTTCAGCCGGGCATGTCGGCGGGATGCCGGTCGTGAAGGAGGACGCGGAAACGTTCGCGGGAAATGCGCGACAGAAGGCGCTGGCGTTGCGTGAAGTGGCGCCGGTGCCGTATTGGGTGCTCGCGGATGACAGCGGCTTGTGCTGCGACGCGCTTGGCGGGAGGCCCGGGGTGGCGTCGGCGCGCTTTGCGGGACTCCGCGCGTCGGATGGCGCAAACCGGGCGAAGCTGCTTGAGGCATTGCGCCGTGTTCCCGGGCCGGGGCGCGGGGCGTATTTTCTCTGCCATTTGTGCCTCATCCCGCCAACGGGGGGGATTCTGTCGTTTGAGGGGCGGTGCGCGGGACGTGTTTTGGAGGCCGAAGAAGGGGAGGGCGGCTTTGGCTACGATTCAATTTTTCAGGCCGATGGATGCGCGGGGAGCTTCGCCACGCTGGCACCGGAGGAAAAAGACCGGCTGAGCCATCGCGGGCGCGCGGTGAGGGAGTTGCTGGCGGAATTGTCCATGCGGTGGCGCGCGGGAACTTTTTGACGGAACAGGTGTTCCTGCTGCGGTCATGATTTCAAACGTCCGTCAAGATTCCTCTTTTTCTCACAATGCTGGCGCGGGATTGTCCCGGCGGCGTTTTCTCCAAAATGCCGGCATGGCGCTTGCCGCCGGTCTTGTTTGTCCCGCGATTGTCCCCGCGCGCGCCCTTGGGCGCGACGGGCATGTTGCGCCAAGCAACCGGGTCGCGCTCGGTGTCGTTGGCGTGAGACAGGGCTGGGACAGCATGTCGAAATGCCTGCGCTTTGACGATGTGGAGGGTGTGGGTGTTTGCGAAACGGACGGGAACCGGCTGCGCGAAAAAGTGAGCGCAGTCAGGCGGAGCGCCAATGGCAAGGGAGTGAAAGGCTACAAGGATTTTCGTGAAATGTTCGCGAAGGCAAAACTTGACGCCGTGATCCTTGCCGCGCCCGACCACTGGCACGGCATCATGGCTGTCGCGGCGGCGCGCGCCGGGCTCGATATTTACGGGGAAAAACCGCTCGCGCACACCCTCGTCGAGGGGCGCGCGATTGTTGACGCCGTCCGGCAGCACGGGCGCATCTGGCAGACGGGGAGCTGGCAGCGCTCGGGGGGCAATTTCCGCAAGGCGGTGAACCTTGTGCGCAACGGGCTCATCGGCAAACTCGTCCGCATTGAGGTCGGCACGCACGGGCATTGGGGCAAGCGTCATGGCGACAAGGCTGTCTTCGACACGCCGGGCGACTACGACATGTGGGTCGGCCCCGCGCAGTGGATGCCCTACAACCCGCGCGTCACGCACTACCAGTGGCGTTGGTGCCTCAACTACGGCGGGGGCAATCTTATGGACTGGGTCGGGCACCATGTGGACATCGCCCACTGGGGCGCGGGTTTCGACGCCACCGGGCCGGTTAAAATTTCCGGAACGGGTGAGTTTTCCACCGATGCACCGTTTGACGCGGAGATGACCTACAGCTACGAATGCACCTACGCCAATGGCGTGACCATGGTCGTTGACAGCAAGTCCGGAACCAAATTCATCGGCGAGGATGGCAAATGGATTTACGTCAACCGCGGCAAGCTGGACGCGTCCGACAAGTCCCTTCTCAAATTCGAGCCGGGTCCGAACGATTACCACGCCTACCGTAGCGAGAACCACTGGCGCAACTTCATCGACAGTGTCAAAACGCGCCGCGAGACCGTCACCCCCGCGGAAGCGGCGCACCGCGCCGCGAGCGTGGGCCACCTTGGCCACATCGCCATCATGACGGGCCGCACCATCCACTGGGATCCGGTGGCGGAAACCATCAAGGACGATCCGGGCGCCTCGGCGTTGCTGCACCCTGTGTTCCGCTCGCCTTGGACGCTTTGAGTCCCGCCGCGGTGGCGTTGTCGCCAAAGTCCATGTCTGCGCAAACAAGCCGGTGATCGCTGGCTGTGTGCGCGTCTGGAATGTCCGCGATGCGGGCGGGTGGACGCAGGTAAGCGCCGAGCGCCGGCGTGTGCAGAATGTAATCGGAGCGCGAGTAGTATTCGTGGCGCAGGTTGCGGTATGTCCATGTTTCGCCCCGGCTGTCGCGCGCTGGAAGGACGTGAAACACCGGCTGGCGGCGCGCGTTGGTGAACTGGCGCAAGGTGGCGCTTTGGGGACCGTCGTTGAAGTCTCCCATGAGGATGACGAGCGCGGTGGCGGCTTCGGGTGCGTGCGCGGCGTGCAGGAGCGCGCGGATCGTGTCGGCCTCGGCGAGGCGTCGGGCGGCGGCGCCGGGGTCGGAGGACTCGACGGTGATGCGGCTCTTCAGGTGCAGGGTGTAGAGGGTGAGCTTGCCGGCGGAAGTGTTAAGTGTCACGGCGAGGAGTCCCCTGCTGATTTCGTTCGCCTTGTCCTGATAGCGGATGGGGAGGCGTGCGTGGGGGTGGATCCGGGCGAAGGGTTTGCGGGAGATTATGGCCAGCTGGCGTTGCGTGTCAGGGCCAGCGAGGATGGCGGTGTGGGGGTAGGGGAGCCCCTCGCGGGCGAGGTCGCGCTGGAGTTCCCTGACGTAGTCGGCGCCGCCTATTTCCTGCAGTGCGACGAGGTCGGCGTTGGTGGCGTGGAGGATGCGCCGGAGGGCGGCTTTCTCCTTTTCGGGCTTGGGATAGGAGGGTTCGCCGCGTCCCTCGACGCGACGGTTTGCAAGGTTGTAGTTTTCCAGATTGTAGGTGGCGACGCGGAGGCGTTCCGCGCGAAGCGTCCCCGTGATCGCCAGAAGGCCCGAGAGCAGGAAAAGCAGTACAGGGGAACGCATGGGTGCGTTGTGTCCGCGGGACTAACGGTTGCGGCGTCGGGGGGCGCTGGCGGGGGCAAGGGTGGTGGACATGTGGGGTTCGAACCGGTATTTGAAGCCCTCAAGCTTGCGCCGCTCGATGGTGCGTTCGAGAAGGCGCTCGATGGCTTGCAGCGAGAGCATTTCGTCGGGTGAGAAGAGTGTGAACGCCTCGCCTTCCTCGGATGCGCGCCCGGTGCGTCCGATGCGGTGTATGTAATCCTCGGGGTGGGAGGGGACGTTGTAGTTGATGACGTGCGTGATGCCGCGGATGTCGAGACCGCGCGCGGCAATGTCGGTGGCGACCATGACGGCGTATTTGCCGTTCTTGAACCCGGCGAGCGCCTCGCCGCGTTCCGCTTGCGTGCGGTCGGCGTGAAGGGTCGTGACGGTGTGGCGCGTGGACTCGACCCATTCGGTGATGCGGTCGGCGTCGTGCTTTGTGCGGGTGAACACGATGACGCTTTTGAAATGCGTGTGCTCAAGGAGTGCGAGCAGGAGGTCGTATTTTTGATAGCTTTCGACGGGGTAAATGTAATGGGCAACGGTGTCGGCGGATTTGACTCCGGAGCGTGTGTCCACGATTTCGGGGTCGCGCAGGGCCCATTTGGCGATGTTGAGGATGGACTTCTCGACGGTGGCGGAAAAGAGCAGCGTCTGGCGTTCGCGCGGGCAGAGGTGGATGATGCGTGAGACGTCCTCGATGAAGCCGAGGTCGAGCATCCGGTCCACTTCGTCCAGGATGAGCACCTGAACGTTGTCGAGGCGCACATTGCGCTGGCCCCACAGGTCGAGCAGGCGTCCCGGGGTGGCGATGATGATGTCGGCGCCGCGCTCAAGCTCGCGTTTCTGGGTGCCGTAGCCGACGCCACCGTAGAGAAGCGTGATGCTCAGCCGGGAGTGTTCGCCGTAGCGCTTGAAGTTTTCCTCGACCTGGATGGCGAGTTCGCGTGTGGGCACGAGCACGAGGCAGCGGGTGAGTCCGGTGTGCTGCCCAAGGCGCTGCAGGGTGGGGAGGGCGAAGGCGGCGGTTTTGCCGGTTCCGGTCTGGGCGGCGCCGATGATGTCGCGGCCTTGGAGGATGAGGGGGATGGCTTGTTGCTGGATGGGCGTCGGGGTGGTGTAACCGCAGGTTTCCAGTGCGCGAAGGATGGGGGCGGAGAGTCCGAGTTCTTGGAAGGTGCTGCTGTTGTTCATTGCGGAGGATATGAGGTGTCTTGCTGCATATGCGGGAGGGTTGGATGTTGTGCGGCGGGGTGTCTTGCAATGTTAAAGCGGGCGGCGTCGTTGCGCGGGCCTGTTTTATTCGTTCAGGTGGGGTTTGTATTCGGGGACAAACGCGTTGATCAGTTTTTTGACCTCGTTGGTTGTCCGTGCGTAGAGGTTGTCCTCGAAGGACTGGAACATTTTTTCAATGTGTGCCAGTGGTCGCGGCTCGATCACGAAACGCATGATTTCGCTGTGCTCCGTTGCCTGGTGTGTTTCGTTCACATGCTGGAGCTCTTCAAAGAGTTTTTCCCCTGGGCGCAGACCGATGAATTCTATCTGGATGTCGATGTCGGGGCGGTAGCCGCTGAGTTCGATCATCTGGCGGGCGAGCTCGGCGATGCGGATGGGTTTGCCCATGTTGAGCACGAAGATTTCGCCTCCCTGCCCGAGGATCGCGCACTGGAGCACGAGCCCGACGGCCTCGGGGATGGTCATGAAGTAGCGGGTGACATCGGGGTGCGTGACTTTCACGGGGCCGCCATTGGCGATTTGCTTGTTGAATATGGGGATGACGCTGCCCGAGGAGCCGAGGACGTTGCCAAAGCGCACTGCCATGAGCCTGGTCTTGGCTGGGCGCCGGGTTTTGCCGGTGCCGTCCGCGTCGGTACCGGCGTGTTGTCGGGACTGGAGATACATTTCCGCCATGCGCTTGGTTGCGCCCATGACGTTGGTGGGGTTGATGGCCTTGTCCGTGGAGATGAAAATGAAGCGCTCGACCTCGTGCTCGATGGCGAGGTCTATGAGGAGGCGTGTGCCGAGCGTGTTGTTGCGCACCGCCTCCCATGGTTGGCGCTCCATCATGAACACGTGCTTGTGCGCGGCTGCGTGGAAAATGATGTCGGGTTTGTGCAGTTGGAATATGTGCCGCATCCGCGCCTCGTCGGTGATGTCGCCGACGAGGGGCTGGATGTTTGCCCCATAACCGAGATCGATGAGGTTTTGCTCGATTTTGAAAATCTGCACCTCGCAACGTTCCACGAGGAGCAGCCGTCCGGGCGCATGCGCGGCGATCTGGCGGCAGAGCTCGCTGCCGATGCTGCCACCGGCGCCGGTGACGAGGACGGTTTTGCCGCAGATCATTTCGCGAATGCCCTGGTTGTCCAACGGCACTGTGTCACGCCCGAGGAGATCCTGGATTTGCACGGGGCGGATGCGGTTGGTCTTGATGTGTCCGCTGGCAAGCTCGGTGAGCGACGGCACGATTTCCGCGGAAAGCCCCGTGCTGCGAACGGCGTCGAAGATTTCCTTCATGCGGGGCGCGGGTGCGTTGCCGACGGCGAGCACGACTTCATGCAGGTCGTATTTGTCCTTTGCCTCGCGCAATGCCGAGACTGGGCCAACCACGGGAATCTCGTGGATGCACAGTCCGTGTTTCGAGGTGTCGTCGTCGAGAAACACCACCGGCTGGCGGCGCAGCCCCGGGCGTGCCAGCCAGTCGGCGGCGAGGGCCGCTCCGGTGTCGCCCGCACCGATGATGGCGACGTGCACGAGTTTGCGCATTCCGGGCTCGGTTTGCCCCACGTTGCGCTCGCGAATCACGCGGAACATGGTCCGGGCGCCGCCGATGATGAGCACGGAGAGCACAAAGTCGTCAAAAACAACCCCGTAGGGAAGAACGCTGCGCGTGACCGTGCTACCAAGGATCGAGATGAGGATGATGATCGCCGTTGCGCCCAAAAGCGCCTGAAAAAGATGGATGAGATCGGGGATGCGGAAATACGCGAGGACGCCGTTGAAGTGTTTGCAAAAAACAAGGGCGCTGATTTGCAGAGGGACAAGCCAGACGGCGGTGAAGAGAAAACTTCTCTGCAAACGAACCCAGCCCCATGACTCGACGCGGACAACGTAGGCGACGAAGAGCGCGAAGGCGAGCAGCGTGGCGTAAGCGCACAACAATCCGCCCGTGCGCAGGATGCTGGTATGTCCGAAGTATTTTCGCAGGAGTTTTATCATTGTCGGGTGGCGGAGGGAATGGCCAGACGCACGAGCGAGGCGACGCGCTCAAGTTCCGCCTCGGTGAGCGCGGATCCGGAGGGGAGGCTGAGCCCGCGGGAAAACAACCTTTCGGCGGTGCCGTTGACATGGGCGCGGCAACCGGCGAAAACGGGCTGCATGTGCAACGGCTTCCAAAGGGGGCGCGCCTCGATGTTTTCCGCGGCGAGCGCCTCAAGGACGGCCTCGCGCGTGGTGCCGGCGGCGCCGGGATCAATCTGGATGTGCGTCAGCCAACGGTTGCTTCCCCCCCACGGGGCTTCGGGCATGAAGCTCACGCCGGGAATTCCCCCCAACGCTTTCCGGTAAAAAGCCTCGTTGGCGCGGCGGGCGGCCACGCGATCCGCGAGCACGCGCAATTGCCCGCGCCCGATGGCGGCGAGCACGTTGCTGAGCCGGTAATTGTAGCCAAAGGTGGAGTGCTGGTAGTGCGGCGCGGGGTCGCGCGCCTGTGTCGCGAGGAAACGTGCCGAGGCCACCAGCTCCACGTCGTCCGAGACCAGCATGCCGCCGCCGGAGGTGGTGATGATCTTGTTCCCGTTGAATGAGAAAATCCCCGCACGGCCCTGTCTCCCCGCCGCCTGCCCCTTGTAAGTGGCGCCCAGCGCCTCGGCGGCGTCCTGAATCAACGGCACCCCGTGGGCGGCGCAAACAGCATTCAGCGCATCATAGTCGGCGCACTGTCCGAGCAAGTCCACGGCGATGACGGCCTTGGCGGGACGCCCCGACTTTTTCGTATCCGCCAGCGCCGCGCCAACAAGCGCCGGGTCAATGTTCCAGCTTGTTTCCTCACTGTCGATGAACACGGGCTGCGCGCCTTGGTAGAGAATGGGATTGGCGGTGGCGGCAAACGTCAGCGAAGCGCACAAAACGCTGTCATTTGCACCGACTCCCAGCAGGCGCAACGCAAGATGGATCGCGGCGGTGCCCGACGAGAGCGCGCACGCCGCCCGCGCCCCGGTAAGCTCGCAAACCTCCCTCTCAAACGCATCCACCTGCGGCCCCAACGGAGCGATCCAGTTGGATGCAAAAACCTCCTGCACGAGCCGGAACTCGTCATCACCCAAATGTGGCGGGGAAAGATAAATACGCTGGGACATCGCACGCCTCGCTATTGAAAAATGATTTTTTGTCGAGACGCATTTCCCAACGCATCCTCCCGCCCCGGATTGAAAACCCTTGCCTGCCTTTTCCACTGCCAAGACTCTGCGCGATCCATGAAAGCCAAGGACACCGCAACCGCCCGCACCCTCCCCATCGTCGCCCAAGGAAAAATCACCACCGCCACCGTCTCCGTGCGGAACTTTTACGACGCCACGCACGAAGCCCTCCAGATGGCCATCATTGCCGGCCATGACGGCATGGGGAACATCATCCGCGAGAAATCCCTCAACCGCCCCGCACTCGCCCTCACCGGCTACTTCAAGCACTTCGCGCACAACCACCTCCAAGTCTTTGGCGCCGGCGAAATGGCCTACCTTGGCGACTTGGACACCGCGCGCCAGATCTCCATCATGGAGCAAATCATGGCGCGCAAAATCCCCGGCATCGTCATCGCCCGCGGGCTCGACCTCCCCGAGCCCCTGTCCAGCGTCGCCGCCCGGTTCAAAGTCCCCGTCCTGCGCAGCCGCCTCGACTCCAACAACCTCATCCCCGAAGCCACCATCCGGCTCGAGCAACTCTTCGCCCCGCGCACCAACCTGCACGCCACACTCGTGGACGTGCGCGGCATCGGCGTTCTCATCCAAGGCGCGAGCGGCGTCGGCAAAAGCGAATGCGCCCTCGCCCTCATCGAGCGCGGGCACAGCCTCGTGGCCGACGACTACGTGCAAATCGAGCTCCTCGGCGACCACGGACTGCGCGGCACCCCGAAAGACCTCAGCCGTGGCTACCTCGAATGCCGCGGCATCGGCATCATCAACGTCGGCTCCATCTACGGCGCCCTCTCCGTCCTCCCCCGCAAAGACATCAACCTCGTCGTCACCTTCGTTTTCTGGCGCGAAGGCATGGAGGAAGAGCGCACCGGGATCGAACAGCACACCGTGGAAATTCTCGGGCAACACCTGCCCAACGTCATCCTCCCCGTCCGCCCCGGACGGGACATGGCCCGCCTCGTCGAAGTCGCCGCCATGACACACTCCCTCCGCCAGAAAGGCATGGACCCGGCGCGCGAATTCAACGAACGCATCCTCCGCCACCTCAACCCCGCGACACCCCTCACAACGGACGCACCGCGAACACAGCAAAATACACCAACGTATTGACGATCGCCAACGGCAGCAACCGGCACCAACCCAGCCGCATCACCTGATCATAGCGAAACCTCGGCACCGTCCACCGCACCCAGACAAAGAAAAACACCATGAAAAACAACTTTGCCAAAAACACACCCACCCCCGCCACCGCCGCCCCGACCCCCGCGCCCGCGCCCGCAAACGGCAGATTCCAACCCCCAAGAAAGAACAGCACAAACAACGCACTCCCCACAATCATGTGCCCGTATTCCCCGACGAAAAACAACCCGAACTTGAAACTCCCATACTCCGTGTGAAAGCCCCCCACCAAATCCGTCTCCGACTCCGGCATGTCAAACGGCTGCCGGTTCGCCTCCGCAAACACCGCTGTTAAAAAAAGCAACGCCCCCACCGGCTGCGAAAACACGTTCCACATCCCCCCCTGCTCCCGCACAATGCTCAGCAAATTCAACGGCGAATCCACCCCCGGGCGCGCCGTCGCCAGCACCACCGGCACCACCGCCAGCCCCATCGAAAGCTCATACGCAATCAACTGCGCCGACCCCCGCACCGCCCCCAGGAACGGATACTTCGAATTCGCCGCCCACCCCCCGAGAATAATCCCGTAAACCCCCAGCGAACCCACCGCGAACATGAACAAAAAACCCGCGTCCACATTGCACAACATGAACGGATGCCCACGCCCCTGCGCATCCACAAACTCCCCGAACGGCAGCATCACCACCGTGATCAACGCCGGCGCCAGCGCCACGCACGGCGCCAGAAAGTAATAGAACTTGCGCACATGCCCCGGAACCGGATCCTCCTTGAAAAGAAACTTCGCCCCGTCCGCCGGCAACTGGATCAACCCAAGCCGCTGCACCAATCGCCCCAACACAGGAATGGCGGCCACAAACGGCACCGTCGTCCGATTCGGGCCGGGCCGCCCTTGGATCCACGCCGCGACCTTGCGCTCAACCATCACGGAATACCCCGCGAAAGTCATCAAAACCACAACCACCAAAAGCGCGCACACAAAGGAAGAAACTAATGACTGCCAGTCCATTCGGAAAAGAAAACCACCTCCCTACCGCCCCCGCCCAAGAACGCAAGGAACTTGTTCACCCCCACCAACAACGCTTCCGCCAACACCGGGTCGAGTGGCCTCGACGGGACGCTGTCTCGGCTGCGCCGCGAACGTGAGCCCAAGCGGAACGGCGACTTTAGTCGCCGGAGTTTCCCGGACTCGCTTCGCTGGCCTTTGCAGACGCGTCAGCAAGTCGCAAAATATTTTTTTTGGCTCTCCATACGCGTTCGATGGAGCGCGGGAGATTTTTTTTGGTCTTTCACATGCGTTCGATGGAGCCAAAATATTTTTTTCAGACTTTCGTACGCGTGCGAAAGGTGTTTCGGGACATTTTGGCCGGATTATACGCGTTTTTCCAAGCAATCCCTTTTAATTGTATGAAAAACATGAGTGGCGCGTATCAAACCGACTTCCTTCGCCGGATTTCCCTGTGCAACGGTGAGACATAACACATGTGGGCGCCTTGAATGGCGCCCATTTTGTGCTAACGGCCACCCCGATGCGGGGCGGAATTGATTAACGAGGTGTGTTTTTACTCAATCGCGAAGCTTACGTTTACCCTGCTTGATATGGTGATTTGCCCCAATCCTTCCGCAGCTTCTTCCGTGCCGCCGCCGCTGTTGCGTGCTTGTGAGGAGTTCTGGCTCTGGTATTCTCTCCGACCATAAGAATCCCAGAATGAGAAACCCCACGTCCAGTATCCGCTGTCGTTCCAATAGTTTTCCGAAATGGAGATGGGTTTTCCGGTTTTCACTCCGAGCGCTCCGGTAAGCAGATCCGCTTTCTCCTTGGCGGCTTTCATGGCGTTCAGGCGCACCGTGTCCCTGTGTTTTCTAAGTTCTGTTGTTTTAAAAACGATGCCTTGGAGGTGGGTCGCACCTGAGGTGAAGGCCGCCTTCAACACCTTTTCCAAGATGGCGGGCTCGCGAATCGTGCAGGCAATGGATTTTTGCGCGGCATAGTAACGCTTGTTTCCAGTTTTATACTCTTTGGAATAGGGCGCCATGCCGAAATGGTCGGTTTTTATGTCCCGGGTATGAATCCCTTCCTTTTTCAGCGCCTCAATGACTGCCGTCACCTTGGCCGAATGCGTCTGGTAGAGGGCATCAGGCGATTCCATTTCACTGGTTTGCACCCCAAGTCTGACCACTATCAGGTCGGGGACGACTTTGATGGCGGCCTCGGCGGAGACGGAGATCATCGGTTTTTGTTCTCCTTCCGCGCCTCGTGTTTCTGTGCGGGATGAGAGGCTCAGGAGTGCCATTATTGCGGTGATGAGGATGGTTTTGGTGTGTTTCATGATGTTATTGGGTTGAAGTGAGCCGCCACGGTGGGTGCGGCGGGTGTGTTTGTCAAGAGGGGGCGGTGCGTTTGTTTATGATCATGATTATGGTTGTGGTTGTGCGTTGACGGGCGTTGGGGGCTCGTGTGGGATGGGGCGTTATCAAACTGTTTCTCCTTTGACGTTTTTTTGAGACAATGAGTGTTTTTATTGATGCTTTGAGCGCGTGGTTTTTACCGGTGGCGTTGTTCGTGCCGTTGGGGCTTGGCGCGTTGTTGCTGTCCTGCGGGCGGCGGCTTCCGGTGGCGTTGGCAAGGGGGGTGGCGTTGGCGGGTTTTGTTGCGCCGCCGGGGGTGGCCGGCGTCATGTTTTTCGGGTTTGCCGGGGCGATGGATGCGGGGACGGGGTATGCCTTTGAGGTGGCGTTGCCGTTGGGGGTGGAGGCGTGGGGGATGTTGCTGACGCTGGGTGTGAATGGGATTTCGTTGCCGTTGTTTGCGTTGGCGGCGGTGGTGGGGGCGGCGGCTGGTGTGCAGGCGGTGTGTTTGTGCGAGGTGGAGCGGGCGGAGGTGTTTTGGGGGTTGTTGCTGGTGATGCTGGGGGGGATGCTGGGGATGTTTGCGTCGGTGGATGTGTTTTTCATGTATTTTTTCCATGAATTTGCGTTGGTGCCGACTTTCATCCTGATGCTGGTTTGGGGTGGGGTGGGGCGGCGGACGGCGGCGATCCAGATGGCGGTGTTCCTGACTTTGGGTGCGATGGTGGCGTTGGCGGGGATCGTGCTGGTGTTTTTGGCGGCGGGGGGGACGAGTTTTAATTTGCTGGCGTTGAGGGCGGCGTTGGTGCCCGGTGGCGTTGGTGCGCAGGCGGGGGTGATCGGGGGGTTGTTGTTGTTTGGGTTCGGGGCGTTGGTGTCGTTGTTCCCGATGCATTCGTGGGCGGCGCCGGCATACACGGAGGCGCCGACGGCGGTGTCGATGCTTCATGCGGGGGTGTTGAAGAAGTTTGGCTTATACGGGCTTGTCCAGCTGGGGGTCGGGGTGGTGCCGGCGGGTGTGGTGGAGTGGGGCGGGGTGTTGTTCTGGCTGGCGGTGGGGAATGTGGTGGTGCTGGGTTTGGTGACGATGAGCCAGCGGCATTTGAAGGAGTTGATCGGGTGGAGTTCGGTGATGCACATGGGGTTGTGTTTCCTGGGGATCGCGGCGTTTGCGCTGGGTGGCGGGCGCGATGTTTCGGGGGTTGGGGCGGCGGTGATGCTGATGTTCGGGCATGGGTTGTCGGTGGCGGCGTTGTTTGCGCTGAGCCACGGGGTTTATGCGCGGACGGGAACGCTGGAGTTTGCGTCGCTCGGGGGGTTGGCGGGGCGGGCGCCGGTGTTGGCGGGTTTTTTTGTGGCGGCGATGCTGGCGGGGATGGGCTTGCCGGGTTTTGCGAATTTTTGGGGGGAGCTGGGGGTGTTTGTCGCGTTGGGGGCGTTGCCGGTGTGGAAGCTGGCGCTGGCGGTGTGCGGGATTGTGATTTCCGCGATTTATGGTTTGCGCGCGGTGGCGTGGGTGTGCCTGGGCAGGGAGCCGGTGGCGTTGGCGGAACGGTTTGCGCGCGGGGGGGCGGGGTTGTCGCGGGACATGGTTTTGGGGGAGCGGTTTGTGGCGGGGTTGTTGCTGGGGGTGTCGTTGCTGGTTGGGTTTTGTCCGTGGTTGCTGGGGGATATGATCCATGGGGCGTTGGCGCGGTTGTTTTGACGGGACGGGCTTTGGACGGGGCGGGGGTGGAGTCTTTCTTTCTGGTAATCGCGCGGTGGTTTTGAAGGATGGGGCGCATGGTTATTCTTCTTGGAGCCTCCGGGTATGTCGGGCAGGCGTATGCGCGGTATTTGAGCGCTGAGAACATTGCCTTCGCGGGTGTGTCGCGGCGGGATGTGGATTATGGGCGGGTGGATGTGCTTGCGGATTTTCTCGGGGCGGCGCGCGCGGAGTTTGTCATCAATGCCGCCGGTTACACGGGCAAGCCGAATGTGGATGCGTGCGAGGCGCACAGGGCGGAGTGTTTGCGTGGGAACGCGGTTTTGCCGGGTGTTGTGCGCGAGGCGTGCGCGCGCGTGCGGGTGCCGTGGGGGCATGTCTCGTCGGGATGCATTTTTTCGGGGACGCGTCCGGACGGCTCGGGTTTTCGCGAGACTGACGCGCCCAATTTTTCCTTCCGGAAAAATCTTTGCAGTTTTTACAGCGGCGCCAAGGCATTGGGGGAGGAGGTGCTGGGTTATGGCGAGGCCGTTGACGCCACCGTGGACGGGGCGGAGGCGGGTGGGGGGGCGCGATGGGTTTTCCGCGAAGGCGAGCCGGAGGGCTTCATCTGGCGCTTGCGCATCCCGTTCGAGAACGTTGAGAGTCCGCGCAACTACCTTGCCAAGCTCATGTGTTACAAGCTGTTGCTCGACGCGGAAAACTCGCTCTCGCAATTGCACGAATTTGTGCGTGCCACCGTGGAGTGCTGGCGGCGCCGGGCGCCGTTCGGCATTTACAACGTGACCAATCCGGGGCGTGTGACGACGCGCGAGGTGGTGGACCTCATCGTGCGCTCGGGGGTTTGCCCGAAGGAGTATGTGTTTTTCAAGGACGAGGCCGAGTTCATGCATCTTGCCGCGAAAACGCCGCGTTCCAACTGCGTCCTCGACACTTCGAAGCTGCGGCACGCCGGCATTGCCATGACGGAGGTGCACGACGCCCTTGCCCAGGCCTTGCGGCACTGGGTCCGCGCCTGATTTTTCCCATGAAAAAAATACTCGTAACCGGCGGTGCCGGCTTCATCGGCGCCAACCTTGTCCGCCACCTGCTCGAAAACTCGCCGCACGCCGTGCTCAATTTTGACGCGCTCACTTACGCCGGGAATCGCGCGTCGCTTGCCGGCCTTGAGACCCACCCGCGCTACCAATTCGTCCACGCCAGCATCGGGGACACCGCCGCGTTGCGCGGGGTCTTCTCCCGCTTCCAGCCGGACTGGGTCATGCACTTGGCCGCCGAATCGCATGTTGACCGCTCCATTGACGCCCCCGGCGCGTTCATCCAGACCAACATCGTCGGCACCTACAACTTGTTGCAGGCGGCGCGGGCGCACTTTGAGACGCTCCGCGGGGGCGCGCGCGAGGGCTTCCGTTTCCTGCACGTCTCGACGGACGAGGTTTACGGAAGCCTTGGCCCCACCGGGTTTTTCACGGAAAAAACACCCTGCGACCCCCACTCGCCCTATTCCGCAAGCAAGGCCGCCTCGGACCATCTGGCCCGCGCCTGGCACGACACTTACGCGCTCCCCGTGCTCGTCACCAATTGCTCCAACAACTACGGACCCTATCAGTTTCCCGAGAAACTCATCCCCGTCGTGCTCCTCAACGCCCTGCGCGGCGCCCCCATCCCCGTCTATGGACGCGGCGAAAACATCCGCGACTGGCTCTACGCGGGCGACCACGCCGCCGCGCTTCACCAAGTCCTGGAACGCGGCGCGGCGGGCGAGACCTACAACATCGGCGGCGGCAACGAGCGGCGCAACATCGAGCTCGTGCGCCTGCTTTGCTCGCTCCTGGACGAAATGCGCCCGCGCGCCGACGGACGCGGCTACGCGGAGCAAATCCGGTTCGTCGCGGATCGCCCCGGGCACGATCTGCGCTACGCCGTGGACACTTCAAAGATCCGGCGCGATCTCGGCTGGGCCCCGCGCCAGGACCACATCTCGGGATTCCGCCGCACGGTCGCATGGTATCTCGACAACGAGCCCTGGTGGCGCGCCATCCTCGACGGCTCGTACAAACTCGAACGCCTCGGCAGGATTTGACTGCCGCGCGCGAACAATCCAAGTGTGCGCCATGGCAAAAGGACTGCGGGAAATCACCAGCCGGATAAAATCCGTCAAAAGCACTGCGCAAATCACACGGGCAATGCAGCTCGTCGCCTCCTCAAAGATGAAACGCGCGCAGGACGCCGCCCTTGCCGGGCGCGATTACGGCTGGCTCCTCGCGGACATCCTCGACAGCGCCCTCACCGCCCCCTCCACCACCGAGCAGCACACCCACCCGCTCGTGCGGCAGCGCGAAGTCCGCGCGCGCGGCATCCTCCTCATCACAACGGACAAAGGCCTCTGCGGCGCCCTCAACGCCAACCTCTACCGGCGCCTTGGCGAGATCCCGCCCTCCGCAAAGTTCATCGCCGTCGGGCGCAAGGGCGCGCAGTATCTCGCGCGCACCGGGCGCACCCTTCTGGCGGACTTCGCCATCAGCGACCGCGTCCACCTTGCCGAGGTGCGCACAGCCAGCGAATACCTCCTTTCACAATACGGCAACGGCACCGTGGACACCCTGGAAATCCTCTACCCGCGCTTTAAAAACACCCTCGTCCAGGAGCCCTTCCTCCAATCCCTGCTCCCCCTCGGCAGCATCCACTCCACCCTCGCCGCCCTTCGCGCCACCCGCGCCCGCGCCGACGCCGCCACGGAGGACCCGCGCGAAATGAGCTTCGAGCCCGACGCCACCTCGATCTTCGAGGAACTCCCCGCCCTCTACTTCAAGCACACCCTCTACCACGCACTCCTCGAAGCGAAGGCCTCCGAGCATTCCGCCCGCATGGTCGCCATGAAATCCGCCACGGACAACGCGCACAAAATCACCGAAAACCTGACGCTCGAATACAACAAGGCACGCCAGTCCGCGATCACACAGGAAATCAACGAAATCACCGCCGCCTCGCTCGCGCGCTGACCGGTTTCGTTTGCCGCGCGCAGCCGCAACGCTTTTACCCTGCCTGATGAAATACGTGCTCGTTGACGGCTTCAACCTCGCCTTCCGCGCCTACCACGCGATGCCCGCGCTCACGCGCCGCGACGGTTTCCCCGTTGGCGCCCTGCACGGCTGGGTGCGCATCCTGTGGAAACTCCTCGACCAGGAAACGCCCTGCCGCCTCACCGTGTTTTTTGACAAGGACGGCTCGCGACGCCACCTCGCCCTCCACGCCGGATACAAGGCCAACCGCGCCGAGACGCCCCCCGCCCTCGTCGCCCAGATCCCCGAGCTCAAGGCCATTGCCGCGCACCTGGGTTTTGCCCTTGCCGAGCAGTCCGGCGTCGAGGCCGACGACCTCATCGCATCCGCCGCGGGCGCGCTCGACGCGCAAGGGCACAGCGTGCGCATCGCCAGCTCCGACAAGGATTTCGCGCAATGCGTCAACGCGCGCGTCAACCTGCTCGTGCCCCCGCCGGCGGGCGCGCCCAAGACGGGCTGGACATTGCTCGATGCCGACGGCGTCAATGCCCGCTTCGGTGTTTCCCCGGAGCGCATTGTGGACTACCTCGCGCTCACCGGCGACACGGTGGACAACATCGAGGGCATCCCCGGCGTCGGCCCCAAGACCGCGGTGGCGTGGCTCGCAAAACACGGCGACCTCGACGGCGTCCTGAAGGACGCGGATGCCATTGAACCGCCGCGTTTTCGCCCCATCCTGCGCGACTCCGCCGCCTTGCTCCAACGCAACCGCGAGCTCATCGCCTTCAGGCGTGATTTTCAAGGCGACTGGGACGCCACCGCGCCGGTGGACGCCACTGCCGCGCGCGCTTTCTTTGAACGCATGGAGATGCGCTCCTCGCTCCTTGAATTTGAGCGCCGCCACGGCACACAGGCACCAGCGCAACTGGAACTTTTTTGAACGACAGCCGTTTTTTTTGCTTGCGTTTCCACATGAAAGGACATGCTGGTACGCAAATCACCGGCGCCCCCGTGGAACGGTTCCAATGGCGGGTGGCTGATGGTTCAACTATCAACTCAACAGTAGAAATCTCAGATACCATGAAAAACACAACCTCCTCAACGCGCCGTCCCCACGGCACCGCAAGCGACGCCACCTTGGCGGGGCCGTAGGGGGGGCGGGGGGGGGGGGGGGGGGGGGGGGGGGGGGGGGGGGGGGGGGGGCGGGGGGGGGGGGGGGGGCGGGGGGCGGGCGGGGGGGGGGCGAAGCCGTGGTCGGTGGAGCGCGAGGGGAGGGAAGTGCTGATTCGGAGTTTGTGAGA
>JAITIB010000076.1 GCA_031279675.1 Puniceicoccales bacterium
TTTTTACAGAGTTGAGGGGAGAAGCGCAGAACGGAGGATGCGACGGCGTTGAGCAGGGGTTCGTATTGGCGGGCGCAGGCGGAACGCACGTCGTTTTTGAGTTTGGAAAAGGCTTGTTCAATGGGGTTGAGATCAGGGCTGCAGGGTGGCAGAAGTCGCAGCTGGCAGCCGTGTTGTTCAACCACTTTTCTCAACGCGGCACACTGTCCGGTTTCTGTGAAACGTTTCCAATAACGCTCCACCGTGCGTTTGCCACTTCGAAACGCTCCGCCGCTTCCTGCGCACCCGCTCCACCTTGCCTCGCCGCAACGATGCGCGTGTCCAAGGCCACATCGGAAAACGCGAGGGCTTCAGTGACAGTCTGAAAGTGGAATACCGATTCTAATGTCACATCCCTTCGCCACTGGCGGGGACGGCCCGTTATTTCGTGCCCGCGCTGTTTATCGCCTTCAGCACAAAGTCCACAATCGGCTGCGGATCTTCCAAGCCGTGCGGATGGTGCCCGACACCCGTTTTTTTTATCACTTGGATGGAGCCGCCTGCGGCGCGTATTTTTTCGACAAAAGGCGCTGTGTTTTCCCCCACCGGAACGACCTTGTCCGCATCGCCGACGACGTGCAACATGGGATACCTCCCGGCGACAATTTTATCCGTCAAATCCAAGGGGTTGCCCTTGAACGCCATCGCTTCCGCATCATTTGCCAATCCAAAATCTCTTTTAAAAATCTTCCATTCCCTTGGACTGTGTTTTCCTTTTCCCTTCCCTCCGGGCCAGCTTTTTAAATCCAAAACGGGAGCATCGACATAAACGGCGGCAATTCTTTCGGGATGCTCCGCGGCCCAGCGATAAACATAAACACCACCGCGACTAAAACCTTCCATGACCGCTTTTTTTGCCAGACCTGCGGATTGAGCCCATTGATAAAATTTGTCCCATATCCGCAGCGCCTCCGGATTCCCAAATAATTCCGACACATCGCAAGCAACGAGATGAAAACCTTGCTTTAGCAGAGCAAGATCCGCCTGCGGCGCACCTCCGCCAAAACTGGCGCGCCAAATCCATGGGCGATCCGCCGCAACATGGTGCGGAAGAACGACTTTCGCGCTGCGTCCCATGAGTTTAAACTCGTATCCTCGAAAACCTTTAAAATCAAATGTTTTGGCGTCCGCTGGCAAGGCATTGACTATGCTAAAAGGCTTGGCCGGTTGCGGTTGCGCTATTTTCTCCGCATCAGAATTATTTTTTCCCTGAGCAAAACCGCTTGCAGCAAAAATCGATGCGGTGAAAGAAACAAAAAGAAAATGAAGTGTTTTCATTGGAATAAATGAGCTTGGTCGTGCGTTGAATAAACGTGGGAGTGAGGGAAACACTAAAACACGTCAACGACTAAACTCCCTCAACGATACCGGCGGCGGCAGACGCGGCAGGGCGGACGCAATTCATGGCCCCCCGCTTTTTTTGGCAACAATACGACAATTGCCGCTGTCTGCCCGTCCTCGATCATCATTTCAATTTTTCATGAAAATCCAACGCCACCTCAGCCGCGCCTTTTGCGGTTTTTTCCTTTCACTCTTTGCGGCCATAAGCGCCGCGTTGACGGCAACCGCAGCGCCCGTCGGCGACGGTGTCACGGACGACACCGCGGCCATTCAGGAATGGCTCGACACCAAAACCGTCGTTTACCTGCCACCCCCGCCCAAGCACTACCTCATCAGCAAAGCCTTGAGGCTGCGTTCGGGGCAAACGCTCCGGCTCGACCCAGGCACAATCGTGCGCCTCGCGGACGGGGCGAACGACTACATGCTCGTCAACGCGGACACCGAGACGGGCAATGCGCGCATCACCGTCTCCGGCGGCATCTGGGACGGCAACAACGCAAAAAACCAATCCTTGAAAGGGCCGCGCAACGGACGCCCCTGGCGCGATTTTTACATCGGCTGCGCGATGGTTTTCACAAACGTCACCCGGTTGCGCGTGGAAAATCTCACCCTCAAGGACCCGGCCCGTTTCGGCCTCCAGCTCGGCGCCTGCCGCCAGTTCACCGTCGAAGGCATCACGTTTGACTACAACCTGCGCAACCCGAGCATGGACGGCGTCCACCTCCAGGGCGGATGCAGCGAAGGGCGCGTCGCCAACCTCAAAGGCAACACGAGCGATGACATGGTGGCATTGAATTCCGACGACAGCGAATACTATGAAATCACCCGCGGCCCCATACACGACATCCAGATCGACGGACTCTGGGCCACGGACTGTTTCCGCGCCGTGCGCTTCCTCACCACGGGAACGCCGATACGGCGCGTCAGCATTTCGAACATCTTCGGTTCGTTCCAACGCAACGTGGTCGCATTCACCCACTGGAAACCCGTCCCGGACGGGAATTCCGCGCGGGTGGAGGACATCACGATCGCCAACATCCACAGCGCCAAATTCACAGAACCCACCCAGCCCACCAAGCGCCTCCGCCACAACGACATGCGGCGCACCTTCGCCCTCATCGGCGCCGAAGGCAGCCTCTCGCTCGACAACATCACCATCCACGGACTCAACCGCCGCGAATGGATGCCCAAGGCCGCCCCCACGCTGCGGCTCCAGCGCGGGAGCGTCATCGGCACGCTGCGCCTGCGCGACGTGCAACACGTCAACATGGCGGACACGCCCCTGCCCTTTTTCATCAACGACGCCAGCATCCAACGCCTCTTTCTCGACAACGTCGTTGTGCGCGAAAAAACCGCCGCCAACGCCACCTCGACCCAACCCATCTCCGGCAAAGGGCGGATCGGGCACACGCACGGGGAAATCCACGTCGAGAGCACCGATGAGCTGGAACAGGAAACCCTCCGCGTGCTCAACGAAAACAAAGCCGCCCCTACCAAGGAACTGCGCCTGTAACCAAGCGCTTGAGCGGCGCGGCGTGGGCACGAGCGCCACATGAAAAGGCATGGGATGCCGCTGCGCCCCGCCTGTTTTGACGCCTTTGGGCAGGCTTGAAAAACATTGCAAAGCGCCCGTCGGCGGTTTTCCTGCCCGATTCTTTTGTTCTTTCAAATCGCGCTCCGCGTTGGGGCGCGTGAACCGCCGTGGACGGGGAAGGCCGTGAGAATCGGCCACAGTCGCGCTACGGTAACGAGTCACTGGTTTCCACCTCCGAAGGGTTGCGCACAAGCGCACGCCATGTCGGAGGCAAAGCACAGTTGCGGTTTTTCCGCAGCCAAGGCGAGGGGCCGGGCGCTGGTCAAGCAAGAGTCTTTTGGCAGTCAGCACAAACTCGGAGTCCGGATATCCGGCGGCGGTTTCCTCATAACCAAAAAACCAAACTCATCGCACGAATGATGGACTCCATGAAAAAACAACCGACCACGCATGTTCTCGGCTACCCTCGTATCGGGGAGCATCGGGAGCTCAAAAAAGCAACCGAGGCCTACTGGCAGGGCCGGTTGTCGCTATCCAGACTTGAAGAAGCCGGGCGCACACTGCGCCGCCAAAACTGGCTCACCCAACAAAACGCGGGAATCGACCTGATCCCTTCCAACGACTTCAGTTTCTACGATCAGATGCTGGATTTGACCTGCCTCGTCGGCAACGTGCCACCGCGCTTTGGCTGGCATGGCGGCGAGGTCGATCTCGACACGCGTTTTGCCATCGCCCGCGGCGTGCGCCCCAATGCGACGGCGGCATGTTGCGCCGCCCAACCCATGGCCGAAACCCACGCCAGCGAGATGACGAAATGGTTCGACACGAACTATCATTACATCGTGCCCGAGTTTCGGACGGGCAGCACGTTCAGCCTCTCTTCCTCGAAAATCTTCGACGAATTTACCGAGGCCCTCGCGCTCGGCATCAAAACCAAGCCCGTCCTTCCCGGCCCGGTCACCTACTTGAAATTGGGCAAAGTGCACGACCCGGAGAATCCCTCGTTCAACCGCTTCGAGCTCCTGCCACGATTGCTCCCCGTCTATATCCAAATATTGAAAAGGCTCGGAAAACTCGGCGCCGAATGGGTGCAGCTTGACGAACCCATTTACGCGCTTGATCTCAACGAGGAGGAAAAAACCTGCCTGATGACGGCCTACGCAACGCTTGCCGCCAATGCCCCCGGGTTAAAAATTCTTGTCGCCTCCTATTTTGGCGGCCTGCGCGACAACCTTCCGCATTTCCTGAGCCTCCCGGTGAACGCGCTGCACGTGGACGGTGTTCGCGCCCCAGACGAAATCGACGCCGTGCTCCAGGCAATCGACGGTAAAAAACAACTCTCCCTCGGCCTCATCGACGGACGGAACATCTGGCGCGGCGACTTCGCTGCCATCCAGCCCCGCCTCGAAAAAGCCCTCGCACATTTGGGACCCGAACGCCTCCTGATCGCCCCCTCCTGCTCGCTGCAACACGTCCCCATCACATTGCGCAACGAGGCAAAACTCCCGCCCGAGTTGAAAAACTGGCTCGCCTTCGCCGAGGAAAAACTTGCCGAGGTCGCCGCGCTGCGCGACATCGCCACCGGCGCCATTTTGCCCAGCGTTTTGGAGGCCAACAAAGACGCCGCCATCTCGCGCCGGACAAGCCCCCGCATCCACCGTCTGGACGTCAAACACCGCATGACCCAGATAACAGCAGCCGACCTCGCCCGCACCTCACCCTTCGCGCAGCGCCAAGCCCGGCAACGCGCACGCCTGCGCCTGCCGGTGTTCCCCACCACCACCATCGGCTCCTTCCCGCAGACGGAACCCGTGCGCGCCGCGCGCGCCAAGTGGCGAAAAGGCGAAATCGACGATGCGAGCTACGAGAAAATCCTTGGGTATGAGACGCTCGCCTGCGTGCGTTTTCAGGAGGAAATCGGCATCGACATGCTCGTGCACGGCGAATTCGAGCGCAACGACATGGTCGAATACTTCGGTGAGCAACTCGACGGCTTCGCCTTCACGCAAAACGCCTGGGTGCAAAGCTACGGCTCCCGCTACGTCAAACCACCCATCATCTACGGAGACATCACCCGCCCCAAACCCATGACTGTGCGCTGGTCCGCATACGCCCAGTCGCTCACGCAAAAACCCATGAAAGGCATGCTCACCGGCCCGGTGACCATCCTGCAGTGGAGCTTCGTGCGCGACGACCAGCCGCGCCGCGACACCGCCTTCCAAATCGCCCTCGCCCTGCGCGACGAAGTGCTCGACTTGGAAAAAGCAGGCATCGCCGCGATCCAAATCGACGAACCCGCAATCCGCGAAGGCCTCCCCCTGCGCCGCGACGAGTGGAAAAACTACCTCGCTTGGGCCGTTGACGCCTTCCACCTGAGCGCCGGCGGCGTGCGCGACGACACCCAGATCCACACCCACATGTGTTACTCGGAATTCAACGACATCATCGACGCCATCGCCGCGCTGGACGCCGACGTCATCACCATCGAAACCTCCCGCTCCAACATGGAACTGCTGGATGTGTTCGCGCACTTCAAGTATCCGAACGAAATCGGCCCCGGCGTTTACGACATCCATTCACCGCGCGTGCCAACGGTGGCCGAAATGACAAGCCTGCTGCGCAAAGCCGCCACCGTGCTCCCATCTCAAAACCTCTGGGTCAACCCCGACTGCGGCCTAAAAACCCGTGGCTGGCACGAAGTGCGCTCCTCGCTCATCAACATGGTCACCGCCGCCCGCCAACTGCGAGAGGAAGCCTCCGGCCCCTGACGGGATGACCGGAGGCTGGTGTCGCCATTCTGAAAGCCTTGGGAGAGGGTTTGCACCTCTAATCTTTTCATCTTTGGTAAAGAAGTGAATTTATATTGCATAGTCCTTTCAGATCGGCATTTTTGCGGCACAGAAAGCTATGCGATACCTCATCCAAAAACTGATTCGTGCCACTGGCGCCGCGCTCGCCGTCCTCATTTTGTTTGCCACGGCGTCCGGGCCTGTGCGGCTTGGCGCGTCGGCTTGCTGCCGGGAGCGGGCGATTTTGGCATTGACGCGCGCTGGAGCAACCAGCGCCCGCCCGCCGCAGAGGAGGAGCGCGTCGTCGCTGTGCAAAACGCCGCCAACACCACCGCCCGTGCCTTCTTTGCCGAAATCAATAAAACTTTTGGCGCGGCATGGGTAGCGAAGACCGACTACAGCCTTTCGCTTGGGGGGGCGCACGGGCCGACGTTCGCGCACACCCGTTCCATTCTCGTGGGTCAGAGCGAGCCCGACATCGTCACTTTTGACAATCCCGCCGCCATTGATGAACTCGCCGCTGCGGGGTTGCTTTCCGCCAACTGGCGTTCGCGCCTGCCGAACAATTCCGTGCCGTTCACAACCACGCTCGTTTTTCTCGTGCGCAAAGGCAACCCTGCCAAGGTGCGTGATTGGTCTGATCTTGTGCGTGCCGATGTGCGCGCCATTTTGCCCGACCCGCGCTCCAGCAGCGTCGGACAATGGCTCTATCTCGCCGTGTGGGCTGATGCCCTTGAACGCACTGGTGGCGATGCCGGGCGGGCCCGCGAACATGTCCGAGCCCTTTATCGCAATGCCGCTTCGCTCCATTCCAGCGCGAACGGTGCCGCCGGAGCTTTTTTGCGAGGGAAAGCGGCGGAGGGCGGAAGGAAGGGGGCTGTTTCCCACGTTGTCCCCGCTGTGCTCGTCCTGCTCGAAAGTGAAGCGCGCGCGCGTCGTGACGCTGGCGAAATCCCCGCCGAGGCCTACGAGATCGTCACTCCGCCACGCAGTCTTCGTGTGGATCTGCCCGTTGCGTGGCTCGACAAAAACACCGCCCGCCATGAGAACACCCGCGTCAGCGCGTCGCTCCTGCTCTATCTCTTCAGTCCCGAAGGGCAGGAAGCCGCCGCCCGCCACCACTTCCGCCCCGTTGATGCCACTGTTGCCGCCAAGGTCGCCGCCCGTTTCGCCCCTGTGCGCCTCGTTTCCATCGACGACGTTTTTGGTGGTTGGGACGCCACCCGCCGTCGTTTTTTTGCCCCCGGCGGCGAACTTGACCGTGAATATAAAACCTTGGTCACCTCCGGCGATGCCACCCTCGACCTTGCCCCCCGTCTCCCCGTCCGCCGACGCCCCGGACAAGCCGCGCCGCAGGCTCAATCCCCAACACTCCCGCCAACGCCATCCGAGCAATGACCGGCTTGCGCAAATCGCGCCAAGGGCGCGCTTTCCCAATGTTGAACGCCACGCTGGCGGCTGCTCTCGTCGCGCTCGCCCCCGTGCCTGCCCAAACCGCCGAGCCACAACTTGGCCCGCTCGTCGTCCAACATTTTGACCTCCTGCAATCCCTCGTCGAGCAAAAGGACTACGATGCGCTCCTGCGCCAGATTGACGCCCTCATGCCCCGCGTCGCCCCCGAAAGCTACGACCGCGCCGTGCTTTCCAAACTCCACGCCCAAGTCCTGCTCAGCTTCACGCCGCCACGCTACGCCGACGCCATCCCCGCGCTCGAAACCGCTGTGTTGCTCGGCGACACCCACGGCTACTTCGACGCCACCGCCACGCTCGATTCCCTGGGCACGCTCAGCCAGCTTTACTACGAAATTTCCACCGCCACCAAGGACGCCACCCTGCGGCGCCCGCGCCTCCGCGCTGCTTACACCCACGTCGCGCACTGGATCGAGCGTGTCCCAAATCCCTTCGCAACGGACGCCACCGCCAGCGCTTTTTCGCCCAAGGTGGCGGTGGCGTCGCAACCGGCCACGCCCGTTGGAACGACCCAGACGTCGTCTCCGCCAGATCCGGACGCGCCCCCGGCGCCACCCACAAGCGCCACCGACGGCGCGTCAGGGCAAGCTCCGCCGCCAGTGCCCGCCGCCAGCCTTGCCGCGCAAGTCGCCACCGCACACCTCTACGCCGCGACTTTGCTCTACACCGAGGCCACACTCGAACCCGCCACACCTGACGTACCAACGCTGCACCTTGCCGCCCGCCACGCCCACCAGAGCCTCGTCCTTCGCCCCCGTGCTGACGAACCGACCCTCGTCCTCCTCCTCTCCATCCGCCAACAACTTTACGAGCACACCGCCGCCGCCGAGCTCCTCGAAACGCTCGTCGCCCGCGACCCCGCCAACCTCGCCTACTGGCAACAACTCATCGCCCTTTACATCACCCTCGCCGCCGACGGAAAACACCCCCCCAGCCTCATCCGACGCCACCGCATCCGCGCCCTGCTCACCCTCGGGCGTGCCCACGCCGCCGGACACCCCCTCACGCCCCAAGACCAATACAACCGCATCGCCCTCCTCACCGCCCTGCACCAATATCCCGCTGCTATCGCCCTCCTCGAAACTGCCCTCGCCGACGGCTCCATCGCCCCCACCGCCGCCAACTGGGAACTCCTCGCCAACCTCTACCAATACCAACGCAACCCAGACCTCGCCGCCACCGCTCTCGAACGCGCCCTGCGCCATCACCCCGACAACCCCGAGCTCCACCACGCCCTTGCCCGGGCCCACTACGCCGCCGCCCGCCCAGCCGCCGCCCTTGCCGCTCTGGAACGTGCCGTGCAAGGCAAACTCGAACGTCCTGCCGAGGCTTGGGCCTTGCTCGCCTACCTCGGCTACGAACTCCGCCGTTTTGACGATGCCGCACACTGGCTCGACACGGCTTTTCGCCAACCCCATGCCAAGCTCCCCGAACTCCACAGCCTCCGTTCCGCCATCGAATCCGCCCGTCAACTGCCCGCGCAAAAGTAGCGCTAACAATCCCAGACCATCCGCATTTTCCAAGGGGGATTTTTCTCAAAAAAATATATTGACTTCTTCGGTAAAGAAAACGAGATGACAGGTCTTTAAACGCAAGCCATGCAAAAAGCACAGTCCCTATTTCAGCGCATCGTGCTCGTCCTCACGCTTCTGGCGTGGACGGCGGCGACGGGTGTGCACTGGGATGTGCTCCAAATCGTGGCTTACGGGAAAATGACGGTAAATTTTTCAACATCGAAAAATCTCACCCTCGCACAGGCCGCAGCCAAGGCGCTCTCGGGCGAGGCGCCTTGCACACTTTGCAAAATGGTAAGCGCGGCAAAAGGCGCCAACGCCAATGACGCCCCAACCATCGCAACCGCCAGCACAGCCGGAACCTCCGGCAAGGCTCCCATCGCGAAAAAGACGGATTTAAAAAAACTTTCCCACAGCTTGCCGCCACCGATGGCAGGCCTGCCGACAATCGCCATGAGTTTCGCACCGCGCCTCGTTGACGCGGATCGGCTGCCGCCTTCCCCCGCACTGGACGTCCCGGCGCCCCCGCCCAAGCCATCCGCCCTCGCGTAAGCGCGGACTGCCCGCCGCACCAGCTCCGCTTCGTGGAGCCGCGCGCGGTCGCCCAAGCCGGACTCGGGAGCGTCCTCTTTTGAGACATTGTTGGGACGCACCGGGCAAAGGCGCCAGCATGGGAGGCAACCCGCCGAAGCCAAGCACCGCAAACCCTTGGTTTCGCACCGCACGCCGCCAGAAGGGCAACCCAAACAACAATCGTCCCCTGTTTGAAAACCTCCGCTTCCGCCGATCCCGGCAACAGCGACGAGCAACAAGTAACTCCAATGATACCCACCAAAACCAACACCAACATCCACTCACTCACGACAATGAAAATCTTCACAAACAATATTGATTCCACCACCACCGCCAACCGCGCCCAAGGCGCAGCCAACCACGCCGCGCCGGGAACGCGAGTCCCCAAGCCCGCTGCCCTCCGCCCGCACCGCAAGCTCCTGCTCGCGGCAGCCGTCCTCCTGACCAGTGCCACGCCCGGCGTTCACTCCGCCGAAGACGAGGCCCGCCCGCCCGCTGAGGCCGCCGACGGCATCGTCCGGATCGACCCAGTCGTCGTCTCGGCACCACGTCCCGGAGACACTCCCCTCGTCGCCATACTCGACACCCAGTCCGCCGCCCGGCCCGGCCCCGCCCAAGACGGCGCCGACATCCTCCGCGACATCCCGGGCGTCAACATCTCCCGCAAAGGCGGCACGGGCGGTGAAGTCTTCCTGCGCGGCGCGGGTGGCTCCCGCCTCAACCTGCTCCTCGACCACGAAAGCATCCTTGGCGGCTGCCCCGGACGCATGGACCCGCCCAGCGCCTACATCTTCCCGGGCGACTTCGAAAGCGTCACCGTTCTCAAAGGCCCGTCCGCCGTCAGCCACGGCCCCGGCAACTCCGCCGGAGTCATTCTCTTCAAATCGCCCATCCCACGCTTCGAAGCACCCGGCGCGCACGCCACCCTCGCCACCGGCTACGGCACCGCCAACCGCAACGACCAGCAGGCCGCCATCACCGTCGGCATCCCCCAAGCCTACGCCAAATTTGACTATTCCCGCACCGCCGCCGACGACTACCGCGACGGCACCGGAACACGAGTCCACTCCAACTACGACCGCCAAGGCGCCCGCGCCGCCATCGGCTGGACCCCGGACACCGACACCCTTCTCGAAGCCCACGCATCCCTCGCCACCGGCCACGCCGCCTACGCCCACTCCGCCATGGACGCCGCCCGCCTCGACCGCCTCGGCACAGGACTGCGCTTCGAGAAAAAGAACATCTCCCCCGTGCTCCAATCCGTCGAAATCGGCGCCTACCACAATGCTGCGGACCACGTTATGGACAACTTCACCCTGCGCCCACCACCAACCACAGGCATGATGGCCGGCGGCACCTCCAGCAACGTCTCCCACACCCTCTACGGCGGACGCGCCCTCGCCACCCTCGCCCCCGCCACCGGCAACCTCCTCACCCCAGGCCTCGACTTCACCCTCGCCACCCACGACCAGCGCTCCGGCACCCGTGCCTCCTCCTACAAAAACAACACCCGCAACCGCGACGCCTCCCTCGACACCATCGGCATCTTCCTCGAAGACACCCACCACTTCAGCCCCGCCTCCCGCCTCAACACCGGACTGCGCCTCAACGCCTGGTTTGCCAAGGACCACCGCGCCCCCCAGTCCGCCGGCGGCGGCATGGGAGGCGGCATGGGAGGTGGCGGCAAAGCCACAGGCGGACAAGACCGCGACGACTGGCTCCCCTCCGCCTTTATCCGCTACGAACACGACCTCGCCGCCCCCCTTCATGGGCTCTCCCTCTATGCCAACCTCGGGCACACCACACGCGCCCCCGACTACTGGGAACTCTTCTCCTACGAATCCACCAACACCAACAGCGCCTTCCTCACCAAGCCCGAGCGCACCACCCAACTCGACCTCGGCACCCAATACAAACACGGCCCATTCGCCCTGCGCCTCTCCCTCTTCGGCGCCGCCATCGACGACTATATCCTCGCCGAACGCCGCGCCAACCCCGCCACCGGAGCCACTCGCGCGCTTACCCGCAACATCACCGCCGCCACCATCGGCGGCGAGCTCACCGCCGCCTACACCCTCGAACTCGGCGGCGGGCAGCTCCAAATAGACGCCACCCTCTCCTACGTCCGCGGACACAACCGCAGCGACTCTGCCCCCCTCGCCCAACTGCCCCCGCTCGAAGGCCGTCTCGCCCTCGGCTACGTCCACGGCAACTGGTCCTTTGGCGCCACAGCACGCGCCGCCGCAACCCAGCACCGCCACGCCATCAACCAGGGCACCGTCACCGGATACGACCTCGGCCCAACCCCCGCCTTCGCCACCCTCGACCTCAACATCGGTTACCCCCCACGGACTGGCTCGACCTCTCCCTCGGCGTTGACAACCTCTTCGACACCGCCTGCGCCGAACACTTGAACCGCCCCGGAACCGGCTATCCCGGCTACGCCACCTCCCTCCGCGTCAACGAACCCGGGCGCACCCTCTGGCTCAAAGCGCGCATCCACTTTTGAGCAACGAAACAGGTCTCCCAAAGCCGCCCTGCGATGATACCCCGATCCGAAACCAGAGTTTATCCGGTGAAAACGCTCACACGGTCAAAACTGGGGAGGGCATTTTCCACCCAGTGGGAAAACCGACAGTGCCGGCAAAACCAAGCGGCGCGTCCGTCGCCGTGCACGGCAGCAAAGCCCTCCTTGAACACGCAAAGAGGGGAGACCGACAAAATGCATCGCCAAGGGCACCCCCGAAACAATCGCCGAAGGAGACACCCCACCGTACCCTATCTCTCCTCCAAGCGCAGGAGATTTCCCGTTCAAGAAGGAAAGCGCCACGCCCTGTGCCACACAGGACGCGGCAGCCCGGACAACGCTTTTGATTAAGCCTTTTTCCGCCTCCTCCTAACCAAACAAAGCAGTCCTACCAACGCGCCTCCTATCACTCCGATTTCGGCGGGTTCAGGAATCGGCGCAAGGCTGGCGACGCGAAACCCGAGGGTGCTGTTCTCAGCTACGGGAAAGCGGTTCGGCCGCGACGAGCCAGCGGCGAGGCTCGAAGCACTGTAGGTGTACGAGGCCCCGCGAACAACGCGGGCGGTTGTGTACGTTTCATGCGGGCTGTCCGTCCACTCCCACACATTCCCGGTCATGTCAACGGCTCCGTATGCACTCGCGTATCCTTCAAAAAAATCCACCTCGTTCATGTAATACGTCCTATTTCCAAAGCCATCACCCATCGTATTGTAATACACATTACCTCCTTCATAGTAGTTCGCGTAATCATGGCTTATCGTGTCTCCGTTGCGCCCACCAAACGCATATGTGTAATATCCGGCTCCTCCGCTCTTGTTAGGATCGTAATACGCTGCCTTATACCACTCATTCTCCGTAGGCAACGCCACCGCTCCGGCTTGCCCCCATAGCGCTGTCCGTTCTGCATTATCTCCAGCGGACATATTGTAGATCCCATCCTCGGTACTGCCGCCTCCGTTCGTCAGCCAGTTGCAAAACCGCTTCGCTGACAGCAAAGTCACATACACCACAGGACGCTTCGCGTAAACGTCCTCGTCCAACAAACTGTAACTGTAGGTGCCTGCAGTCTCGGTCCGTTTTATCCCATTATAAGCATCGTTGGAACCGGCCATGTTGGGACTATACAGGTTCTTTATGCCTTGATTGGCTGGCAGATCGACAACCGACCTGTCCGTTGCCACGGCATTCAGGAAGTCCACCCACTGCCCCTGCGTCACTGCATACTTGCTGATGTAATACTCGTAGCCAACATCGCCATAGACAGTCCCATTGAACGTGTCCTGACCGTTGTTTATATCCCCAATGTGCGCGAAGGATATCTCCTTCGAAAGACCTTGGTAGGTCACGTCCACGTAAGTGGCGCCCTCCGCAGGTGGCGTCAACGCCACCGCGGCCATCGCAGACGCCCCAACAAGGACTCTCTTCGTTATTCTATTACTTGTTTTCATGCTTTTTCTCTTTGTTTGTTATTTTGTTGTTTGTTTCGTCCCAACACGGGGCAAAAAGGGGACGGACAATGTCCAAAACGGGAGAAGATTCCACGGCGCGCTCCGCGTGCGCGTCCTGTCAGAAAACGGTAGGGACGGCTCGCCGAGCCGTCCGCATTCCTCCCGCCACCAATGGCAAAAACCCTTCCCTCCCAAACAATTACGAGATAATTGGGGGGGGGGGTCGGCGCGGTGCCCGCGCGGTCATTGACCGGCTGCGCCGGTTTCCGCCTGCGGCGGGAGGTTCCGCAAACGGAGCTGCTGCGCGCGAGGTGAGTCCAGTAAACGGAACGGCGAAGTCAGTCGCCGACACCCTGCTGGTGGTTTCATTGCAACGAAGCGAGGCTGGGACACCTCCGGCGACTGAAGTCGCCGTTCCGCCAACAACAAAAACGGCGTCTTGGGTGAAACCAAGGGCGTCGGCAGTGGCGTTGGGAACGAAGGCAGTCATGTGGCGTTGTCAGGAAGGTTCAAAAAGAAGTCAGAAAGGGGACTGGCCACACCGATTTCCCTGCATGTCTAATGCCTGCCGGGCTGCCCATAATACGCGCCCGCGCCATGTTTGCGAAAGAAATGCTTGTCGAGAAGGGTCGGCGGCACGGGCGCTGCCTCCGGATTCAGCTCCAGAGTCCGCCGGGCCATGTCGGCGACAATTTCCAGCGCCATCGCCGCCTCGACCGCCCGTTCGCCCGACGCACCCCACGTAAACGGCCCGTGATTGCGCACGAGCACCGCCGGACACTCCAGCGGATTGAGCTTTGCCCCGGCGAAACGCTCCACAATCACCCCGCCCGTCTCCCATTCGTAATCACCCGCGATCTCCTCCGGGGAAAGCGCCCGGGTTACAGGAACCGCGCCGTGAAAATAATCGCAATGCGTCGTCCCCATGCACGGGATCCCGCGCCCGGCCTGCGCGAACGCGACGGCGTTGCGCGAATGCGTGTGCACGATGGCGCGGATGCCGGGAAAGCTCAGGAACAACCGGCGGTGCGTGGGCGTGTCGGACGAAGGCCGCAGCGCGCCCTCGATCACGCGCCCCTCATAGTCGATCACCACCATGTCGTTGGGGGAAAGGCGCCCGTAATCCACGCCACTGGGCTTGATGGCAAAAACGCGCCTTTCGGGATCGGCAACGGAAACGTTGCCAAATGTGAGATAGACCAGGCCCGTGCGCGGCAACGCAAGATTCGCGGCGTGGCATTCTTCCTTGAGCAAACGATAACTCATGACGCGCCAGTAACGCGGAACGCGCGCCACCGGGGCAAGAGAAATAAGACACGCCGGGCAACGCCCACGGCGCGCGTCAAGTGGCGTCCGGATCGACCCATTTGCCATGCTCCCGGATCAAATCGACAAGGCGGTCAACAGCCTCCTCCTGCGGAATGCCAAACCGCACGCACTCGCGGCGCACATAGAGATTGATCTTGCCCGGCGCCCCCCCGACGTAGCCGAAATCCGCATCCGCCATTTCCCCCGGCCCATTCACGATGCAACCCATGACCGCGATCGTCACCCCCTTGAGGTGCCCGGTGCGCGCCTTGATTTTCAACGTGGTCGCCTGAATGTCAAAAAGCGTCCGCCCGCAACTCGGGCAGGCAACATATTCAGTCTTGGAAACACGCATCCGCGCCCCCTGCAAAATGTCGTACGCAAGCACAAGCGCCTTGGCGGGCGTGGGCGCGGTCTCGACACTGATCAAATCGCCAATCCCCTCGCAAAACAACGCCCCGCTGAGCATGGATGCCTCAATGAGACGGGAAGGGAAATCGTTGGCCGCACCCGCGGCAACCGCATTGGCCAGCGTATTGCGAATCCACACAGGCGCCGCAACCCCGTGGCGCCGGAGCGCCGCGACAAGAACGCGGTGACTGCCAAGCGCATGGCACCCACCCGCGGCATCGGGCACGGCAAGCGTGCAAATCACACGCGCAGGATCCGCGCAGGCAAGCACGGGCGCAAGCGCGGCAACAACGGCGTCCACCGGCGCGCCACCGCCAAAATCCACCGCAAGCAACGCATCGTGTTTCCCCGCCAAGGCAAGCCACCCGGCAAGCGCGGCCTCCGTGTGAACGCGGCACACGAAAACGAGCCGCACAGCGGCATTGCCCCATTGAAAACCCACCCGCTCAAAATCCCCGGCACAAAGCCGCGCCACATCCACCTCGACAAACAAAGCCCGGACAACACCCCCGAGCCCCCGCCCAAGCGTCCGCACCGCCAGAATCTCCCCCTCATCCGCAAGCCCCACCAGCAACCCCTCGGCACGCACCTCCTTCTGCCCAGCGTGCGCCTCGCGCAACTCGCGCACAATGCCCTCAACATCCCCCAACGCCCTCCCCGCCGGCACAACCACACGCGGAGGATTCCCCCCGCCAACAGCACAACCCGCGCCAAACGCCACAAGCGCGGCATCACGCCGCCGGTATTGGAGCGAAAAAGACTCCCCCCCCAACACACCATCCCCCCGCGCCGCACCCGCCGCCGCGCCACGCGCCCACAACTCCCGCGCACGCGCCGCAAGATCCGCGGCAACAGGAATCTCATACCACGGATCCTCCGTGAGCGAAACACGCAACGTGTCCCCAAGCCCGTCCTGCAACAACGCGCCAATCCCGATCGCAGACTTGATCCGCGCATCCTCGCCCTCCCCCGCCTCGGTGACACCCAGATGCAACGGATAACGCATCCCCTCCGCATCCATCCGCGCCACCGCAAGACGATACGCCTCGATCATCACCTTCGGATTCGACGCCTTCATCGAAAGCACAATGTCATGAAAACCATGGCTCTCGCAAATGCGGATAAACTCCAACGCCGACTCCACCATGCCCAACGGCGAATCCCCGTAGCGATTCATGATCCGGTCCGACAACGACCCATGATTCGTCCCGATGCGCAACACCCGCCCAAGCTCCCTCGCCCTCAGGACAAGCGGCGAAACCGCCGCGTGAATGCGCCCCAACTCCGCATCATACTCCCCGTCCGAATACTCCCGCGCACTGAAACGCTTCCTGTCCGCGTAATTGCCCGGATTAATCCGCACCTTCTCAACATGCTCCACCGCCTCCATCGCCGCCGCGGGGATGAAATGGATGTCCGCCACAAGCGGCTGCCCAAAACCCGCCGCGCGAAACCCGCGGCTGATCTCGCGCAACGCCGCCGCCGCCGCCCTGTTCGGCGCCGTAATGCGCACAATCTCGCACCCCGCCTCCGCAAGATTGATGCACTGCCGCACAGTGGCATCCACATCAAGCGTGTCCGAAGTCGTCATCGACTGCAGACGCACCGGATTGCCCCCGCCAACGCCAACATTACCAATCCGGACCTCCCGCGTCGCACGGCGCAACGCACGACAACGCGAAAGACAATACTGAGTGTTGCTCTGAACCATGTTTGAGAATGAAGAAAAAAACCAACCCCCACCATGCCCGCGCACCGCCACCTTGCGAAACAAAATTGCCCCACCCCCCCGCGACACCTACAAAAACCGCCCCGTCGGCGTATCCCCCCGCCGCGCAAGCTCCACAGGCGTTCCCTCAAAAATCAACGCCCCCCCCGCATCCCCGCCCCCCGGCCCCAACTCCAGCAACCAATCCGCATGGCGCACAAAATCCCGATGATGCTCAATCACCACCACCGTGTTCCCCCCATCACGCAACCGGAACAACAGATCCAGCAAGCGCTGCACATCATCCCAGTGCAACCCCGTCGTCGGCTCATCCAACACATAAAGCACTCCCCCCTGCTGCCGCCGCGAAAGCTCCAACGCCAACTTCAACCTCTGCCCCTCCCCCCCCGAAAGCGTGCTCACAGGCTGCCCCAACGAAACATACCCCAGCCCCACCTCCTCCAACACCCCAAGCCGCCGCCCCAACCCCGCATGACTCTTGAAAAACTCCCGCGCCTCCCCCACCGACAACGCCAGCACCTGCGCAATATTCAACCCCCGGTAACGCACCTCCAATGTCTCCCTGTTATACCGCGCCCCCACACACCCCGGACACACCACCCGCGCCTCCCCAAGAAACTGCATGTCCAGAGCAATCTCCCCCTCCCCCCCGCACCGCTCGCACCGCCCCCCGCGCACATTGAAGCTGAAACGCGACGGCCCATACCCCCGCAACCTCGCCAACGGAACCCCCGCAAAAAGCCCCCGCAACTCATCAAACACCCCCGTGAACGTCGCCGGCGTCGAACGCCCGCTCCGCCCCACCGGCTCCTGATCCACCCGCACAAACCCCGTGAAACACTCCAGCCCCGACACCCCCCCATGCCTCCCCGGCACACACCGCGCCCCATTGATCCGCCGCGCCGCCACATTCCCCAGCACATCATTCACCAAGGTGCTCTTCCCCGACCCCGACACCCCGCACACCACCGTCAGCAACCCCACCGGAAACCGCGCCTCAAGATGCCGCAAATTATTCTCGCACGCATCCGATACCACCACCCAACGCCCCCCCGGCGAAAGCCCCGCCCCCCGCCGCACCACACGCACCCGCCCCGACAAATACTCTCCCGTGCGCGACACCCCCCGCCCCTCCCGCCCGTCCGCCAACACCGCCTCCCCCGGCGACCCCTGGAACACCAGCGCGCCCCCGCGCACACCCGCCCCAGGGCCAATCTCCACAATCTCGTCAGCCGCGCGAATCGTCTCCTCGTCATGCTCGACCACCAGCAACGAATTCCCGCGATCGCGCAACTCCAGCAACGCATCCAACAACCGCCGGTGGTCCGCCGGATGCAACCCCACACTCGGCTCATCCAGCACATACGTCACCCCCACCAACGCCAGCCCCAACTGCGTCGCCAGCCGCACCCGTTGCGCCTCCCCGCCCGAAAGCGACCCGAACTCCCGCTCCAAAGTCAGATACCCCAACCCCGTCCGCACCAAAAACCCCAACCGCTCCACCAACCCCCTCCGCGCCTCCTCCACCCCCACCGCGCCCCCCCCCAACGAGAACCCGCCCGCAAACTCCACCGCGCGCGCCACCGGCAACGCCATGAAATCCCCAAAACCCATCCCGCCCAAACGCACCGCCAAACCCCGCGCCCCCAAACGCCGCCCCCCGCACACCCCGCACACCGACGCCGCCTGAAACGCCCCCAAACGCGCCCGCAACGACTCGCTCGACGTCCCCCGCGCCACCCCCTCCAACTCCGCCAACACCCCCTCAAACCGCCCCATCACCACCTTTTGCTTCCCATACCCCCGCAACGCAAACTCCCGCTCCCCACCCCCATGCAACAACAACTCCCGCACCTCCCCCGGCAGCTCCCCCCACGGCACATCCAGCGAAAACGGCACCTGCGCCGAAAGCTGCCTCAACAACGCCCCCCGCCCCGCCACTATCCGCCTCGACCCCAAGCGCCACGCCTTGATCGCCCCATCACGCACACTCACCCCCCCATCCGGCACCACCAACTCCGGCACAAACCGCAACACACGCCCCAGCCCGCCGCACTCCGCACACGCCCCGTCCGGATGATTGTGCGAAAAATGCCGCGGCAACAACGGCTCAAAAACCTCCCCGCAACGCTCGCACGCAAAATCCAACCCAAGCCTCAACTCCCCATCCCCCGCCACCCCCTCACCCACCACCACCGCCCGACCCCCACCCTCCCGAAACGCCAACTCCAACGAATCCGCCACCCGCCCCCTCGCCCCCCCGCCCACCACCACCCGATCCACCACCAGATCCACATCCACCCCGCCCCGCCCCAAGGCCGGGACCTCATCCACCCCGCACACCACCCCGCCCACACGCACACGCTGAAACCCCCTCAACCGCAACCGCCCCAACTCCTCCCTCACCCCCGCGCCCACGCCCCCGCGCAACACCGGCGCCAACACCAACACACGCGCCCCCTCCCCCAACCCCAACACCGCATCCACACACTCATCCAACGACCGCCTCACAATCCGCCTCCCATCGCGCGGACAAAACTGCTCCCCCGCCAACGCCCACAGCAACCGCGCATAATCCGCCACCTCCGTCACCGTCCCCACCGTGCACCGCGGCCCCCCGCCACCCCCCGAACGCTGCCCCACCGCAATCACCGGCGAAAGCCCCTGGATAAAATCCACATCCGGCCTCTCCACCTGCGCCAGCCACTGCCGCGAACTCACCGACAACGACTCCATATACTGCCGCCGCCCCTCCGCATAAATCGTATCAAACACAAGCGACGACTTCCCCGACCCCGACACCCCCGTGAACACCACAAATTTCCCACGCGGAATTCTCAACCCAAGGTTCTTCAAATTATGCTCCCGCGCCCCCTTCACAACAATCTCCCCAAAAGAAAACGACATGCCCCGCACACAACCCCACAACCCCCATCCCCGCAAGAAAAACCCCACAACGCAAGCACCTTTACCCCAATTACTCACAACTTATTCACAAACAAAATCCATTTCCCCAAAATCACCCCATTCAAAAGAGCCAAAACGTCCCAAAACACCCTTCGCACGCGTTCGAAAGTCTGAAAAAATATTTTTGGCTCCGTCGAACGCATGTGAACGACCAAAAAAATTCTCCCTCGCCACTTCGAACGCGTGCGAAGGTCTAAAAAAAATATTTTGGCTCCGTCGAACGCATGTGAATGACCAAAAAAATTCTCCCTCGCCACTTCGAACGCGTGCGAAAGGCCAAGAAAAATCCGCCCCTCCCCCTCACAAACAAAATGGCAGGGCGCGGTGCCCGCGCGGTCTTTGCCGGGCTACGCCCGGTTCCGCCTGCGGCGGCAGGTTCCGTTAACAAGACCGGACGCGAACCGGAACGAACCTGCACGCCATAATTAGACGCACCCCGTTCGCGGCGCAGCCGCGACAGAGTCCTGTCGAGGCCACTCGACTCGGTGCTGGCGGTGGCGTTGTTGGCGAAGGCGGTCATGCGGTGTTATCTGGGGTGTTCGGAAGGGATTCAGCGTGCGGCGCCATCAAAGGGAGCGGGAATTTAGTCCCGTTGTTGTTTGGCAACATCCGGGGGGAACACCTGTCTTTGCCCGCACTTCCCATGCGCTATTTTCGACACTTACGGATTGGTATCGCACTGCTGGCGGGCGTCGTCCTGCTCATTGTCTTTCTTGATTTTCACGATCTTGTCCCCCCGGCGTTCAAACACGCCGTGGCAAGCGTCCAGTTCGTCCCCGCGGTGCAAACCGCGTTCGTGGGAACTCTTCCGCTCGTGGCATTGCTTGTCATCATTGTCCTCACCGCGATCATTGGCCGGGTGTATTGTTCCACGGTCTGCCCGCTCGGATTGATGCAGGACGTCATCCATCGCATCGCCGGCTGGGTGCGGAAGTTGCGTGGCGGGAAAAAGCTGCCCCGTTACCGCCCGCCCGCGCACGTGTTGCGCCAGGGCATACTTATCGGCACATTGATTGTCATTGCCGCGGGCTGGGCGGGGTTTGCCGTGGCATGGCTCGATCCCTACAGCCAGTTTGGGCGTGTTGCGGGAACCTTGTTCCGCCCGCCCGTGATGTTCGCAAACAACCTCATCACTTCCGTTTTGGAAACCGACGTCCTCGTCCGGCTCGGAGCCAACCCCAATGCCGTTCCCCGCGTCGCAATCCCGTGGCAGGGAATCATCGCGATTATCCCGCCCCTGCTCATTTTCAGCGTCATCGCCGTCATGAGCGCGCGTCACGGGCGACTCTACTGCAATGCCATCTGCCCTGTCGGCACGCTTCTGGGATGGTTTTCGCGGAAAGCGCTCCTGCGGATATCCATCGACAAGAGCTCGTGCGCGCGTTGCGGGGACTGCCAGCGTGAGTGCAAGGCGCAGTGCATCGACCTGCGCACGCAGGAAGTGGACATGTCGCGCTGCGTTGCCTGCTTCAACTGTGTCAGCGTGTGCGATGAAAAGGGGATCCGCCCCAATTTCCTCGGGAGGGCCAAGCCCACAGGCAAGCGCCCCTCGCGCCCCTCCGCGCCACGCAAGCAAGGGAGGATGCGGATGACGCGACGCGCCTTCGTCAGCAGCGCCGGTGGCGCGGCCACAGCGGGCCTCGCCGGGTGGCTTGGGAGCAGGATGCAAATGGACGCCACCGCCGTCGCTCCTCCGGGGGCGCAATCCCGGGCCCACTTCACCTCCCGGTGCACTGGCTGCCAGCTCTGCGTAAGCGCATGTCCCACGGACGTCCTCCAGCCCTCGTCCTTCCAGTATGGCGGTCTTTCCGGGCTCATGAAGCCGCACATGGACTTCACGCAGGGTTTCTGCATCGAGAAATGCATCGTCTGCGGCGAGGTCTGTCCCGACGCGGCGATTCACCCGTTCACCGTTGAGCGCAAGAAGACGACGCGGATCGGCATTGCCGAGCTCACCATCAGCCGCTGCATCGTGCGCACTGACGGCACCGCCTGCGGTGCGTGCGCGGAACATTGCCCGACAGCGGCGCTGCAATTCGTGAAAGGCCCCGGGAAGTTTGAGGAGCCCAGCATCAACACCGAACACTGCATCGGGTGCGGCGGATGCCAATACGCCTGCCCCGCCCAGCCCGTCCGCGCCATCATCGTCCGCGGGCTGGAGGCGCACGAGACCGCCGCCGAGCTCAAACAGGAAAAGGCCCCCGACCCCACCGCGGGAAAGGCCTCCGACGGATTCGTCTTCTGACCCGCGGCTCGTTTTTGGCTTTGATCTTTCCGGCGCCCTGCCCAGATTCGCGGGCCCATGCCAAAATCACACGCCCAGCCTGACAGCTGCTCCTTTTGCGGACGCCCGGCGCAACTCGTCGGGAAGCTCATCGCAGGGCCCAATGACGTCAACATTTGCAACGAGTGCGTCATCACCTGCAACCAGCTCCTTGCCAAGCACGACGCCCCGGGCGCAACGAAACGCGCCCCTGTGGACGCCACCGCGCCCAAAACCGGACTCGCCGTCAAGGACGCGCAACAAACCGCCGCCGAGCCCATCAAACTCATCCCCCCGGCGCAAATCCGCGCCGTTCTGGACGGGCACGTCATCGGACAGGAGCACGCCAAGAAAGTCCTCTCCGTCGCCGTTTACAACCACTACAAACGGCTCAACGACCAGCTCTCGCCCGACCCCGCGCTCAACGCGCAAAACGCCGACCTTGCCGAAGTCCAGATTGAGAAATCGAACATCCTCCTCATCGGCCCCACGGGAAGCGGCAAGACACTCCTTGCGCGCACACTCGCGCGCACACTCAACGTCCCCTTTGCCATCGCCGACGCCACCACCGTCACCGAGGCAGGCTACGTCGGCGAGGATGTTGAAAGCATCATCCTGCGCCTGCTCCAAGCCGCCGACTACAACACCAAGCGCGCCCAGACCGGCATTATTTACATAGACGAAATCGACAAACTCGCCCTCAAAGGCGACTCCCCCCACGTCTCGCGCAACCTCGGCCAAGGCGTCCAGCACGCCCTGCTCAAGATCCTCGAAGGGACCCAATGCAACGTCCCCCCCCAAGGCGGGCGCAAGCACCCCGACCAGCAATACATCCAGGTGGACACCACCAACATCCTCTTCATCTGCGGCGGCGCATTCACCGGACTCCACGAAACGGTCGCCCGGCGCACAGGGAAAAAATTCCTCGGCTTCGACCACAACCCCGGCAACCCGCAAAGCGCAGCCCCGAGCCCCGAGCAACTCATGGCCAACCTCCAGCCCGAGGACCTTTTCAATTACGGACTCATCCCCGAATTCGTCGGACGCCTCCCGCTCACCACCATCCTGAGCGAACTCACCTCCGCCGACCTCCAGCGCATTCTCCTCGAGCCCCAAAGCGCCCTCATCAAACAATACCGGAAACTCTTCGCCCTCGACAACGTCACCCTCACCCTCACCCCCGACGCCATCGAAGCCATCGCCAACAAAGCCCTTGAACTCAAAACCGGCGCCCGCGGCCTGCGCAGCATCCTTGAGCACCTCATGCTCGACACCATGTACACCCTCCCCCAGCACCCCCGCACACGCGAAATCCGCATCACCGCCGACACCATCAACGGAAAAACACCCCCCCAACGCATCGACACCCCCGCCGCAAAAGCCGCCTGACCCCCAAAAAACACCAACATGAGCACCCAAGCCACCCCCGCCAACTACCAAGTCATCGCCCGCCGCTGGCGCCCCCAGCAATTTCACGACATCGTCGGACAGGAACACATCGTGCGCACCCTCCAGAACGCCATCACCACCCAGCGCATCGGGCACGCATACCTCTTCGTCGGCCCCCGCGGCACCGGCAAGACCACCACCGCCCGCATCTTCGCCAAAGCACTCAACTGCACCAACGGCCCCAAACCCACCCCCCCCGACGACGACCCCATCTGCCAAGCCATCGTCAACGGCACCTGCATGGACGTCATCGAAATCGACGCCGCCACCAACCGCAGCATCGAAGACGCCAAGACCATCCGCGACGAATGCCAGTTCGCCCCCGCCCAATGTAAGTATAAAATCTTCATCATCGACGAAATCCACCAACTCTCCAAGGACGCCTTCAACGCCCTCCTCAAAACGTTAGAGGAACCCCCCCCCCACATCAAATTCATCTTCGCCACCACCGAGGCCGACAAACTCCTCCCCACCATAACCTCCCGCTGCCAACGCTTCGAATTCCAACCCATCCCCGAGGAAAAAATCGCCGCCCGCCTCGCCCACATCACAACCACCGAGCACATCACCGCCGCCCCCCAAGCCCTCCACACCATCGCCCTCCTCGCCAACGGCGGCATGCGCGACGCCCAGACCATTCTCGACCAAGTCATCTCCTTCTGCGGAAAAACCATCACCCCCGAGGACATCGCCAACATCTACGGCCTGCCCACCCCCGACGACATCACCACACTCGCCCACGCCATGGCCACCGGCGACTACCCCCGCATCATCGCCACCACCGACCACCTGCACCAGCAAGGCCGCGACATCCACCGCACCCACCAACACCTCCAAGCCCACATCCGCGACGCCCTCCTTGACGCCATCCGCAACCACGGACAAAGCAACCGGCTCGGCGGCCCCCCCCTCCAAACCGAGCAAATCCTCCGCATGATCGAAACCCTTCAGGCCGGCGAACACCTCGTCCGCTACGGACTCGCCCAGCACACCAACTTCCAAGTCACCCTCCTCAAGGCCGTCGAACAAAGCAAAACGCACGCCATAGACACCCTCATCAAAGAACTCAACCACCTCGCCAACCAACTCCCCCAAGAGCCCGGGCAAAAAAAAAAACTAACCCCTGAGCCCCCCCCAACACCCCCACCCACACCCCAACCCCCGACCCCCGAACCCACCCCCGAACCCGCCCCCCCCACGGAAAACCCACCCCCACCCGAGGCGGAAGCCACCGAAGCGGACGACCCCGCCCTGCCAGACCCAGAGCTCACCTGCGACCCCACCGAACAGCCCATGCCACCCCTCACACAACCACAAACGCCCGCCACCATCGCCGACGCCGGAACCCCCGAATTTAACGCCGCCATCGCCCGCACCCCCCAAGGCATTATCACCATGCTCCACGAAATTTTCCACACCACATTCACCCGCCTCATCCCCCCACCACCCCCCAACCGCATCACCCGCCCCCTCCCCTAAACTTGCCGCGACACCGCAGAACAACGCCCCCCGAATAACACGCCGAGACGAGCCCCACCGCCCGTCCCCCCCCACCCCCACACCCCCAGCCATAGCCCCCACCCCATATGCCCCCGCATAATCCTTAGAAAAACCCACCCCATTCACGAAACACCACCGGTTCCCCCACCCAAGAGCACCCGCATTGCAAAGAGAATTCCCCAAGCCCCCCAAGGATTTCCCAAACGCTTCGGGGAGTTCCCCAAGCCTTTGGGGGAGTTCCCCCAATCTTCGGGGGAGTTCCCCCAGTCTTCGGGGGAGTTCCCCCAGTCTTCGGGGGAGTTCCCCCAGTCTTCGGGGGAGTTCCCCCAGTCTTCGGGGGAGTTCCCCCAGTCTTCGGGGGAGT
>JAITIB010000107.1 GCA_031279675.1 Puniceicoccales bacterium
TCCCGCCGGAGGCGGAACATTTCGCGTAGCGAAATCAATGTCCTGTGCGGCCACGCACCGGAATCGCGCGTAGCGCGACATTGTCCCGTGCGGTCACGCACTCCCGTCGAGGCCACTCGGGGGGGGCCGGGGCGCCCCGGCGCCCGCGGGACTGTGTCCGGTCGTGGCCACTCGACCCGGCGTCTTGGGCAAAACCAAGGGCGGCGGTGTGGGTGGTGGCGTTGTTGGCGTGAGTGGATATGGCGTTGTTGTTGACGGGGGTGAAAAGGGATGGGGCGGGGGCACGCAAGCCTTTTTTCAAGGGGGATCGTTAACGCCTGTGCTTGAGCAGTTTTTGCACGGCGGCGAAACGCAGGATTTGCTCCATTTTCTCCACCTCCGCCGGGTCAATTTGTCCGGCGCGCGCAGCGTCCAGGGCGGCTTTTGCACGGGCCTCCGCGGCGGCCACCGCGCCGAGGTCGATCTCGTCGGTGTCGATCGCGGCCTCGGTCAGGATGGAAATCCTGTCGCCGAGGATGCGCGCAAAGCCCTTGTCCACGGCAAGCCGTTCCAGTGTGCCGTTATGCGAAACGACAACCTCGCCGGGCGCCAGCATCGTCGTCAGGGGGATGTGCCCGGGGAGGATGTTGATTTCGCCGGATTGCGTGGGCAGGGTGGCGCTGTCCGCGGGGCCGGAAAAGATTTTGCGCTCGGGCGTCACGACTTCGAGCGTGAAGGGGGGCGTGGCGGGCTGGGGCGTCATTGTGCCTTGGCTTGGGCAAGCACTTCGTCAATGCCGCCTTTCATGTAAAAGTCGTTCTCGTTCACGGCGTCGAGCTCGCCCTTGAGTATCAGGTCGAAGCCGCGGATGGTGTCCTTGATCGGGACATATTTTCCGGACACGCCGGTGAACACTTCCGCGACGTGGAAGGGTTGGGAGAGGAATCTTTGGATCTTTCTCGCGCGGAAAACCGTGAGTTTGTCCTCTGGCGAAAGCTCGTCGAGCCCGAGGATCGCAATGATGTCCTGCAGGTCCTTGTAACGTTGGAGCACTTGCTGCACGCCGCGCGCGACGCGGAAATGATCCGCGCCGACAAGGTCGGCTGCCAGTGCCGTGGAGGTCGAGGCCAGGGGGTCCACCGCGGGATAAATGCCGAGCTCGGCAATGCGCCGCTCAAGCACCACGGTGGAGTCCAGGTGCGCAAAGGTGTTCGCGGGCGCCGGGTCGGTGAGGTCGTCCGCGGGAACATACACGGCTTGGAACGAGGTGATGGAGCCTTTGCGCGTGGAGGTGATGCGCTCCTGAAGGTTGCCCATCTCGGCGGCAAGCGTCGGCTGGTAGCCCACCGCGGAGGGGGGGCGCCCGAGCAAGGCCGACACCTCGGATCCGGCCTGCGAGAAACGGAAGATGTTGTCGATGAACAGCAGCACGTCCTGATGCTTCTCGTCGCGAAAATACTCCGCCATCGCCAGCCCCGTGAGCGCCACGCGCATTCGCGCCCCGGGCGGCTCGTTCATCTGCCCGTAAACGAGCGCCACCTTGGACTTCGCAAGGTCGTCCCGCACAATGACGCCCGACTCCGACATTTCGTGGTAAAGATCGTTGCCCTCGCGCGAGCGCTCGCCCACGCCCGCAAACACCGAGTAGCCCCCGTGCGCCTTCGCAATGTTGTTGATCAACTCCATGATGACAACGGTCTTGCCCACGCCCGCACCGCCAAAGGCGCCGACCTTGCCGCCTTTCACAAACGGGCAGATGAGGTCTATGACCTTGATGCCCGTCTCCAAGACCTCGGTGGACGTCGCCTGATCCACCAGCAGCGGAGGCTGGCGGTGAATGGGATAACGTTTCGCGTGCACCACCGCGCCCCTGTTATCAACGGGCTCGCCCACAACGTTGAAAATGCGCCCCAGAACACCCTCGCCCACGGGCACGCTGATGGGCGCGCCCGTGTCCGCCACGGGAGTCCCGCGCACCAGCCCCTCGGTGGCCGCCATGGCAATCGCGCGCACCAACCCTTCGCCAAGATGCTGCTGCACCTCAAGAACAAGGCGCTGGCGCCGCCCGTCGGCGTCAAACTCAAGCTCAAGGGCATTGTAAATTCCGGGGACGGATTCCCCGGGAAACTTCACGTCAACGACCGCGCCAAGGACTTGCGTGACGGTTCCCATGTTCTGCTGCTGCGTTGGGGAGGTGGACATTGGCGCGAATAAATGGGCGCAAAACCGGGAAGTAAAAACCAAAAGCGGAGCCGCGCACGACCGGCGGCAACGCTACTGCGCGCCGCCCGGCTTGCCGACCGTCAGCTTGAGCGCCTGACGCTTGCCATCGCGGTAAATTTCCAGCTCCGCCACATCGCCCGGCTTGAGTCGCGACACCTGCAGGCGGAGCCCGCTGCTGCTGTCCACCGCGTTGCCGTTGACCGCCGTGATGGTGTCCTCCTCGCGCAACCCGGCGCGCTCCGCCGGAGTGCCCTCGCCAACATGGATCACGAGCGCGCCGCGCACCGCGGGAAGCCTCAGCTCGCGGGCCAGCTGGGGCGTCACGTCATGAGGCACCACCCCGATGTAGCCCTGCTCGATGGCGCCCTTGTTCACAAGACTTGTGATAATGTTCACGGCAAGGTTCGAGGGCACCGCAAACCCGATCCCGACACTGCCGCCCGTGCGCGAAATAATGGCTGTGTTCACCCCGATGACGCGCCCCTCCGCATCCACAAGCGGCCCGCCGGAATTGCCCGGGTTGATCGAGGCGTCCGTCTGAATAAAATGCTCCAGCCTGTCCTGCCGGCGCAATATCCCGATGTCGCGCCCAAGCGCCGAGACAATGCCACTGCTGACGGAAATGCCGACACCCATCGGATTCCCGATGGCAAACACGATGTCGCCCACGCGCAGCGCGTCGCTATTCGCCAGCCGGGCAACGGGAAGCTTCTTCCCGTCTATCTTGATAAGGGCGATGTCCGTGCGCGGGTCACTGCCGATCACACGCGCGGTGAACGTGCGCCTGTCCGCCGTCTCCACCGTGATCTCGCTCGCGGGACGCCCGTTCTGGGTGCTGATCACGTGCCGGTTTGTAAGAATGTAGCCGTCCGCATGGATGATCGTCCCGGAGCCCAGCCCGGTTTGCAACTTCTCGGGATAAACATCCTCAAGAAAAAATCCGCGACGCCGGACAACATGCACCATCTGCGCCGTGCGTATGCTCACGACCGCGGGCGTCACACGCTCAAGCGTGTCGGCATAACTCGTCGGCGACACCCGGCCCGCGCGATCCACAGGGCGCGCCTCCACCGGAAACTCGACGAGCTCCGCCCTCGGCGATTTCGAGGCAAAGGCAAAGGCGGCAAGGGCGACACTGGCAACGCTGACAAAAGTAAAAAGGGCACGTTTCATGGCGGAAAAATCCGCCAGAAGAGCGCCGCGCACAAGCGCATTTGTTCACGGACGCCACCTCAAAAACACGACGCCGCTCACACAAGGCCAAGTTTCCCCAGCAGCACCCCGGGCTCCTCCGCAACGCAAAGCAACGGCCCCACCACAGGCTCCGGCAAAAAACCGAACCGGTCCATCTGCTCAAAAAAACCAAGCAACGGCGTGTAAAAACCCGCCGTGTTGAGCACACCCACCGGCTTCCCGTGCAACGCAAGCTGCCGCCACGCAAGAATCTCCGCCAACTCGTCCAGCGTCCCCAACCCCCCGGGCAAGGCCACAAACGCATCCGCGCGCTCCGCCATGCGCCACTTCCGCTCATGCATCGACCCCGTGACCTCCAGGCGCCCAATCCCGGGATGCGCCAGCCCCTCAACAGCCATGAAACGGGGAATCACCCCCTCCACCACCCCGCCCGCGCCCAGCACCGCGTCCACCACCGCCCCCATCAAACCCTCCCCGCCCGCGCCATTGACAACAACAATGCCCGCGCGCGCGCACAGCACCCCCAACTCCCGCGCCGCCGCGACAAAACTCGGCTCCGAACCGGCCCGCGAACCACTGTAAATGCAAAGCGTCTTTGTTCTCATAATAAAAATGCCCTCAGCAAACTGACGGAAAAGACAGCGCGTGCAAAACCGTGCCATCCACGACCCGCTCCATCACAAGCCGCAACTCCCGTCCCGTCGCATGGCCCCGGATGCGAGTCGCCACATCCAGCCGAGGCCCCCCGCCCACCAACTGCCCAAACGGCCACTCCCCCGACGGAGGCAGCCACGCCGCCCGGTGCGTATGCCCCGACACCACCACCTGCGCACCCCACTGCCGCAACACCCCGCCCCAAGCCTCCCGTCCGCGCAAACTCACCCAGTCATACCCCCCACGCGCATAATCCGGGCGGGCCTCCTTGTGCCAGCGCAGCGGGATATGGCAAAACACCACGCGACAAGGCGCATCGCGCAATTCCGGCGACGCAATCGCCCGCCCCAACCAAACCGCCTGCTCCCGGATCAAGTCCTCAAACGCCGCCACACCCTTGAACGACGGATGCGCGTCCGGCTTGTCCTCCCCCGTGTCCAAAACCACCACCCCGAGGGGCCCGCTGCGAAACGCATAAAATGGCCGCCCCTCCGGAAAATCCACAAAGTCCGTCATCTTGTTCGCCCAGATCCCGCGCACATCATGATTGCCTCGCACAAAAAAAACCGGCGCCCCCTCGGCAAGATCCACCCCCTTCGGACAGACATAAAGACCCGGCAAAATCTCACGCCTGTTCACATCATTGCTCACATCCCCGTTCCAAAGCAAAAAATCATCCCCCTCCCCGCGCCCCTCGTGCAAACGCTGGATCGTCTCCGCACGATCGTGCGTGTCGTTCCAAACCCCAAAACGCGTCTCCCCCGCAGTCGGTGCAAGCGTCCTCGTGACATACGTCGCCGTCCGCTCCACCGCCCCCTTGCGCGCACCGGCGGAAAGCGGCCCGGCAACAACACGCCAATGATAGCGCTCACCCGGCCTGAGCCCGCGCAGACGAATCTTCACGGCAACATCATCATGCGGCACAAAACCGCATGAGTCCGAACGCGCCACAGCCCCCAGCGCCGCCGTCTCACCGTATTCCACCCGCACAAGCGCCGGCGCATTCAACGCAACAGTGACGGTAAACCCGTCCGCCACCGGCGCAAACACCACCGGAGTCCCCTTGATCAAAGACGCCCCGGCAGCAACGGCGGCAGCATTGGATGCCGCGGCAAGCGGACTGTCCACTGGAACAACAGCGGAGAACGTCCCCACCGCACCCACGGCGGCAATAAACTGGCGGCGATGCATATCGCCCGGAAAGACATTTCACACCCGCCCAAGTTGCCAGAAAAAACACACCGCCCACCCCCCGCATTTCTCACTTGCCACCCCCGCGGCAACCCCGCAACACCCCACCCACCATGAGCCGCATCCTCGTAGCCCTCTCCGGCGGAGTTGACAGCGCCGTCGCCGCCCACCTCCTCCAGCAACAGGGACACGAAATCCACGCCGCCTACATCCGCACCTGGATGAACGAGGAACACGGCAAACTCCTCGGCAACTGCCCCTGGGAAGACGACATCGCCCACGCCACCGCCGTCGCCACCCACCTGCGCATCCCCTTCCACACCCTCAACCTCATCGAAGACTACCGCCGGCACATCGTCCAATACCTCGTGGACGGCTACCGCCACGGAGCCACACCCAACCCCGACATCATGTGCAACCGCGAAATGAAATTCGGACGCTTCCTCCGCCACGCACTCGAACACGGCTACGACGCCATCGCCACCGGCCACTACGCCCGCCGCCAGGACGACCCCGACGGCACCCCGGCCATACACCTCGCCCAGGATCCCGGCAAAGACCAGACCTACTTCCTCGCCCTCCTCGACCCCGCGCAAATCCAGCACGCACACTTCCCCCTCGGCCAAATGACAAAGGCCCAAGTCCGCGCCCACGCCCGCCGCCACGCATTCCCCAACGCCACCCGCAAGGACAGCCAGGGCATCTGCTTTCTCGGCAAGGTGAACATCAACGAATTTCTCGCCCACTACATCCCCGACAACCCCGGCCCCATCCAGGACAACGACACCGGCAAAATCCTCGGACGCCACCGCGGGCTGCACCACCACACCATCGGCCAGCGCAAAGGCATCGGAATTCCCTCCAACCGCGACCACCGGCACTACGTCGTTGTCGCAAAAAACCCCGCCTCCAACACACTCCACATCGCCCTCGAAACCCCCGCCCACCCCCAGCTCCACACCACCACCGCCAGCATCCGCGACATCATCTGGCAAACACCCGCCCCGCCCGGCACCCCGGTGGACCTCCACGTCCGCGTCCGCCACCGCGACGCCCCCACCCCCGCGCGCCTCATCCCCAATCCCGCCGGCACGCACACCGCCCACATCCACTTCCAACACCCACAACGCGGCATCGCCCCCGGACAAATCCTCGCCCTCTACGACGGCACCCGCCTCCTCGGCGGCGGCATCTTTTGTTTGAAGCCGGCAGGAGACGACAACGGTTAAACAAGAAGAGTTGGTCTGCCGGACGCTGGCTTTCCCATGAAATCCGGCAGAGTGTGCTCAGAACCGGTTGCGCCAGGAAAGGTTCAGGTTCCAAGGAATGTCGTATTTTTCACCAAAGGCGGCCTCGTAGTTCAGGTGAAGCCCCGAAGTGGCGCTCATCTGCCAGGCAAGGTCAAGACCGACGATGGCGCGCAACCCGTTGGTTGTCGGAACATGGCGCACACTGTTGCCAACGGCATCACTGAGGCGGATGGCACCGCCCGAACCAAGTTGATACTGGGCACCGAGGGTGCCTCCGAGCTGGAGCCAGCTTTCTTCATTCACACTGAAACGGACGCCGCCGCGCAGATCGGTGGCGAAGCGGTAAAGATCGCTGTCGGATGCCTTCACGCGCATGCCGTGCGAGGTGCCGAAATTTTCGGCAAAAATATGAGCATAGTCAAAACGCATGGCAGGCTCGAGAAAGCAGCCCGTCCCCACGGTCGCACCGGCGGTGGCGCCAAGGTCCAAACGCTGTCCAATTTCCAGTGAGACACCGACGCCCATGTTGTCAAACTGCCCGTGCTGATCAAGGAGCGTGGACGGGATGCGGTATTCGTGATCGAAATACTGCCCCTTGATCGTGGCGTCGGCGTAAAGACCGCCGGCACCGGCATAGGTGGCGTAGAGGCCGCCGGAAATGGAGTCGGTGTCACTCTTGCTGCCAAGTCCGTCACGGAAGTCCCGCCGCGCCAAACCGTAGCCAAGGAAGGCGCCAAGATAAAGCTGCCCGTCGCCGAGGGTGAACGCCTTGTCCGCGCCAAGATCGCCGCCATATTGATGTTCCCGAAACTTGGAGACGCCGGCTCCAAGGTGGGCGTTCACCTGCTGCCCACGGGCGCGCATCCAAAAGGAGAGATCGCCGGTGTCAGCGGCGGTGCCGCTGGTGGCACGCAACTCGCCGAAACGTTTGGCGACGCTGTCCATCTGGGCAAACCAGGCGATGCTCATGGCACCGAGCGTTTCGGTAAGCACACGCGCCGAGGGGCTGGGGCCAATGACACGTGTGAGGGCATACCCTTTGCCATCCGCCGTGAGACCGATATCGTAGGTGTTCAGGACACCAAAAACTTCGCCGGTGATCGTCTCGTCCCCAGTAGTATCATTGGGCGCGGAGAGAACGACAATCCCTCCACCGAGATTGCCCGACAACCTCTCGTTTGTTGCTGTGAGCAGCAGATGGTGCGCGCCTTGGACTTGTCCGCCCACGACGATGCAGTCCGAGGGCGCCGAAGGGGCAAGATCCACGTCAAGGGCAAATCTGCTGTATTGCCCGGGAAGTTGCACGAGATCGCCCGTGATGGTAAGTGTTTCCCCGGCATTGCGAAATCTGATGAGGCCACCGTTGGCGAGCGCGCCCCAAGTGGTATTGCCGAGAAGTGTGATCGTTCCATGATTGTTTACGGTGCCGGTGACGTTGCCCACGACAAAGCTGCCTTCAGTATTGTTCACGTCGCCAACAATTCTCTGTGCGGCAAAGCTGCCCAAATTGATCACGTTGCCAGTGACGGTGCCGGCAGTGAGACTGCCGTTGTTCACAATTTTTTCGAAGTTAACTTCGTTGTCGAAAACGACGACGGCGTTTTGGTCAACCGTCAGGAGACCGGAGCCGGCATCATTAGGGTCGTAGAGTCCGACAATGGCTCCCCCGGCAAAGTTGTAGCTACCAGTCACCGTCATGGCACTAACGATGACGCCTGCGTCCGCCACCTGGAAGTTGGACTGCAAATTGCCCTCGCCAAAGGTCACTGCATCGCCGTTGCAAAAGCTCTGGCCGGAAACATCACCACTCTTCCAACCATCGGAGCTCTCGTTTTCCCAAATGTGATCGCTGCCCGGGGATGCGTTCCAAGTCAGGGAAAGAGGGTTCGCGGCTTTGGTGGTAAGGACAAGGGAATTGCCATCTCCCGCGAGCGTCACTGCGCTTTGCAGGCGAAGATTGGGTCCGCTGCCGAGGGCAACCCCCTTGTAGGTGATGATCGAATCACTCAAATCCCCGGCGGCGAAAGTGCTGTCTCCCTGAACGGTCAGAAGGGTATAAGTGCCCTGCTGCCATGTGGTATTGGTCAAGGCAATGGTGTTGCTCCCGCCAACGCCAAAATCAACGTCGCCAAGGGAGTGGACACTGCTGGAAGTTCCGCTTTCACCAAGTTTAACACGCAAAGTAATGCCGTCGAGGCACCATTTATCGGAGCCCCCCAACGTGAGAACCCCAAAGGGGTCGGCTGCACTGCCAGGGGAGAGGATGGCGCGAGTGCCGTCGAAGACGCTACCAGAGGAAACGGCTGTGACCGTTCCAGTCCCCGAAATCACGGCATTGGCGGCGAGCGCACAAGCTGTGTCCAAATGCAAGGTGCCGTTGCCCCCAACCTGTGTTGTGCCGTAAACGGTTCCTTTCATTACGATATCGCCCGCTGTGAGGTCGAGCGTGGCATTGGAGCCAAGCTCTCCAGCGAACGTCAATTCGCCCTCACCAGTCTTGCGAAGAATCCCCGTGCCGCCGACATTGCTTGAGAGCGTGACGGCATAGGATTGGGTATCGAAGGTGAGCGCCGCCACATCAGCGGCAAGACCTTCGGCGTTGAGGTCGAACGACGTCGCATTGGAAAAAAAATCTCCGGCACCCGCCATGGCGCGAATCCCGCCGCCGTTGATATCAAAAGTGGCAACACCATTGCCAATTGTGAGATCTTCCACTTCGAGAACACCTCCAGAACGCAGTGTGAGCGTGCCGCAAGAGCCTGATTCCACGGCAATCCCAACGTTCGCTGCGGTTACCTTGCCTTTATTCTCGATGACCAGCCTGCCTTCACCCCAGCTACCAACGATAAGTTCATCGCAGACCTCCCAAGAGGAACCCTCTCCAGAAATGGTTGCCTCGCCCACCCCGAAAGCGGAAATCTCTTGAGAACTGCGTTCGCCCAAGGTGGCGTTCTTGGTGGACACAATACCGCCACTGCGAACATCCAAGCTTCCAGTGCCATAAGTGCCAAGGATGAGCTCGGAGTGCGCTGTCCACCTCCCCCCTTTTGCGACAATGACCGTGCCTTGGGCACCATCGTTGCCGCCAACCTTGGTGCATAGTTCTTCCTCGTACGTATTTGTCTCCACCGTGGCACCGTCCGTAATGAGCAGGGTGACGATGGAACGTCCGTAGGTGGCGACCGAGAGATTGTGTGTCATTGTCCACGAAGAGTCTGCGCCCGAGACAGTCACCGTGCCACCATCCAACATGCCGCTGTGGCTCGTGACCACGCCACCGTCCAAAATATCAAGAGTGGAGGTGATAAGTTCACCCTTCGCATTGTCATAGTGACCCAAGTTGACCGTGCTGCCCTCCAGAGTGGAGCCGGCCCCTTGGACAGTGACCGAGCTCCCGCTTACAGAATCAGGATTAGCGCCGATATTGACATCGCCACTAATAGCAGTGCCAAAATCCGAAGCAATCACACTGCCGCCATCCTTAATCAACAGCTGGCCAACACCGTTGTATCCAACCCAAAAAGCGCCCACCGTTTCCAAAAGGGAATCAGTTCCAGAAACCTCCACTTCGCCACGTGAACCTGCGTAACGGGCAATTATGAAGGTATCGAGGAAGGCCTGCGCGGCAGTTACCTTGCCGCCATTTGTGATCTTCAGCACACCATGTCCGGACTCGCCGACGTAGAGATTGCGGAAGGAAGCGTCCCACAGGGAGCCCACGCCATTCACGTAAACCGCGCCGATGGAGTCCGCAGCTTTCCCAATGATATTACTGGACCCAGTTCCCATGGAACTCACCTTGCCGCCATTTGTGATTCTCAGCACACCCTCCCCGAACTCGCCGACGTGGAAAAGGTTGACGGAAGAATTCCACTTGGAATTCGCGCCATCCACGCAAACCTCGCCGTAAACGCCAACTGCCTTTCCGATGGCGTCAGTTGAACCCAATTGGTTGGTCGTCAACGTCGCACCGGTTTCAATCGTCAGAACGGAAGGCTCATTATCCTCAGCGGCACCGATGGATGCGTAAGTATAAGCACGGGTTTCGCCACCCCAGATTTTAAAAGCATTACCGGCAAGTTCAAGGGGCCCGGTCCCCTCCACTGGCACCGCCACTGAGGACATCAAAACGGACGCTGCGGACAGAAACCGTCGCGCGCACGCACGCTTGTTATTGGGGCCCGTTTTCACGAGCGGTTTCGAAACCGTCACTGGTTTCATCGGGATGAGCTGTCTTTGCATGGCTTGCACGAGTTAGTGGTTATGGATTTTGAGAAAAACGGACTCAGCTTTGCCAATCCGGCAAAAGCTTTGGGATTGGACAATAACGTTGTTGGGACAGAGGGCATCGTGGAGTTCTTTTGAAATAGCAACTGGAAAATCAAACGGGGATGCAAGCGGTTTGCCAGTGCCTTTCCGGTGCGTTTTTTGGGGGAAGCCCGGCGCGGCGTGTTTTTTCCTTTATCCCCGCGGGCAAATTCCCTTTCACATCCCGGCTCAATTCACATGAACTTCGACATCGGCAACATCCTCGGGGGTACCATCGGCATCTTCATCATAGTCCTCTTTTTCGGGGGCTCCATCTTTGTGCACGAACTCGGGCACTTCCTCGCCGCACGCAAACGGGGGCTGAAAATCGAGCGATTCTCCATCGGCTTTGGCCCGCGCATCCTCGGTTGGACGGGCAAGGACGGCGTTGACTACCGCATCTCGCTCCTCCCGCTCGGGGGCTACGTGGCCCTTCCCCAAATGGCGGACATGCAGGGAATCGAGGGGGAAAATCAAACCAACCCCGACAGCCTCCCGCCCATTTCTTACACGGACAAGGTGATCGTCGCCGTCATGGGCGTCGTGTTCAACGTGCTCTTCGCATTCGCCATCGCGTGCGTGCTCTGGGTCACAAAGATCCCCGTCCCCGCCAACTCCACCACAACCGTCATCGGGCACATCGACGCCACCCTCGCCGGGCAGGAAAAACCCAGCCCCGCGCGCGCCGCCGGGCTCCTCCCCGGGGACAAGATCCTCGCCATTGACGGCGAGCCCGTGGAGGACTTCACCCAAGTCATCCAAAAAATAAACCTCGGCTCCGGGCGCGACCCCCAAGGCAACCCACAGGCAATCCTCACCATTGAGCGCAACGGGAAACGCATCGACCCCATCACGGTCAAACCCGAGAAAATCGACCTCAACCCCACCAGCGGCGACTCCGTGCGCCAGATCGGCATCGCCGCCGCCGGCGACATCATCATCGAAAGCCCCCTGCCCGGCACCCCCGCCGCACAGGCCGGACTCCAGCAAGGCGACCAACTCCTCGCCCTCAACGACACCCCCCTCCACTCCATCCGCCACCTGAGGCAACTCCTCGAAGTCAACGGCATCCAGCCCGTCAACCTCCGCCTGCGCACCGCCACCGGCACCGAACGCACCACCACCCTCACCCCCAAGCTCCACACCGACACCGTCGAGCTTGCCCGCCTGAGCTTCACGGAACCCGGCGACGGCGACAACGCCCCCCCTCTCGCCCGCAAACTCCACCTCGTGCCCGTCCCCGACGACTACCTCAACCCCAAGCCCAACGCCCCCCGCGACAATCTCATGATCTGCGACACCCTGCCCGCAAGCGCCGCGCACTCCGGCTCCCTCCGGCCCGGCACCATCCTCTCCGCGATCAACCTCCCCAAGCAAATCCTCGCCCTGCGCACCCCCGCCGAGCTCGTCGAAGCCATGAAGACACTCAAGCCCCGCGGCAACGGCACCGTCCCCGAAGCCGCCTTCTTTTTCAAAACACCCTCCGAGGGAAAAACCATCATCCTCAGGAACGCCGGCGCGACCCTCGTCCCCGAGAAAAAACTCCCCCTCATCGGCGTCACCCACATGGAAAAAGCCGAGCTCGTGCGCCGCAACCCCATCGAACAAATCCACTCCGCATTCCGCCTCACCATTGAAAGCCTGCGCAAACTCGTGGACCGCAACTCCGATGTCGGCCTCAACCACCTCATGGGCGTCATCTCCATCGCCAAGACCTACTACAGCAACGCCGACGACATCAAACGCATCCTCTGGTTCACCCTCATCATCAACATCAACCTCGCCCTCCTGAACATCCTCCCCCTCCCCGTGCTCGACGGCGGGCACATCCTCATCGCCACCGTTCAAAAAATCCTCGGACGCGCCCTCCCCCTCAAGCTCATCGCCACCGTCCAATACCTCTTCATCACCCTCTTCCTCCTCCTCATGGGCTACGTCCTCCTCAACGACGTCAAACGCTGCAGCGGCGACAACACCCTCGAACTCGGAAACAAAATCCAAAAACTCTACGTCCGCCCCCCCGCGCAACCCTGACCCGCCACCAACAACAACGCACCACCACCCGCGCATCACATGGCCAAAACACTCTACGAAAAAGTCTGGGACGCCCACACCGTCCGCCAACTCCCCAACGGACAAACCCAACTCCTCATCGGCACCCACCTCATCCACGAAGTCACCAGCCCCCAAGCCTTCGGAATGCTCCGCGACCTCAAGCTCAAAGTCAAATACCCCCACCGCACCTACGCCACCGCGGACCACATCGTCCCCACCCACGACCAGCACGAACCCTACCCCGACCCCATGGCGCAAGCCATGATCACCGAACTGCGCAAAAACTGCGCCGAGAACGCCATCCACTTCTTCGACCTGCCCACCGGCTGCCAAGGCATCGTCCACGTCGTCGGCCCCGAACAAGGCATCACCCAACCCGGCACCACCATCGCCTGCGGCGACTCCCACACCGCCACCCACGGCGCCTTCGGCGCCATCGCCCTCGGCATCGGCACCAGCCAGGTCCGCGACGTCCTCGCCACCCAAACCCTCGCCCTCGACAAACTCAAAGTCCGCCGCATCCACATCACCGGCGCCCTCCCCCGCGGCACCTACGCCAAAGACCTCATCCTCCACATCATCCGCACCCTCGGCGTCAACGGCGGCCTCGGTTACGCCTACGAATTCAACGGCGACACCGTGGACAGACTCACCCTCGAGGAACGCATGACCATCTGCAACATGGCCATCGAAGGCGGCGCCCGCTGCGGTTACATGAACCCCGACGAAACCACCTACGCCTACCTCAAAAACCGCCCGCACGCCCCAAAAGGCCCCGACTGGGACCGCGCCCTCGCCCGCTGGCGCCAACTCGCCACCGACCCCGACGCCACCTACGACGACACCCTCACCATCGACGCCACCCGCATCAAACCCACCCTCACCTGGGGCATCACCCCCGGCCAATCCATCTTCATCGACGAAAACATCCCCCTCCCCGAAACCCTCCCCCCCCCCGACCGCGCCACCGCCCGCGAAGCCCTCCAATACATGAAGCTCACCCCCGGCACCCCCATCAAAGGCACCCCCATCAACGTCGCCTTCATCGGCTCCTGCACCAACGGACGCCTCAGCGACCTCCAGGAGGTCGCCCGCCACATCCACGGACGCAAAGTCCACCCCCGCGTCCACGCCCTCGTCGTCCCCGGCTCACAAATCGTCGCCGCCCAATGCGAACAACAAGGTCTCGACAAAATCTTCCGCGACGCCGGCTTCCAATGGCGCAACGCCGGCTGCTCCATGTGCCTCGCCATGAACCCCGACCGCCTCCAAGGCGACCAACTCTGCGCCAGCTCCTCCAACCGCAACTTCAAAGGCCGCCAAGGCTCCCCCACCGGACGCACCCTCCTCATGAGCCCCGTCATGGTCGCCGCCGCCGCCCTCACCGGACACATCACCGACGCCCGCGAAACCTTCAACCTCACCCCATGAAACACCACCACCTCCACACCCCCCTCGGCCCCATGCACGCCACAACCGACCCCACCGGCGCCCTCACCACCCTGCGCTTCCACACCCCCAAGCACCCCGCCCCCAACCATCCCCACACCCCCCACCCCGCACTCCAAAACCACCTCAACGCCTACTTCGCAAAAAAACACCCCGCCACCCCCCTCCCCATCCACCTCAACCCCCACGGCACCCCCTTCCAAAAAACCATCTGGGCACAACTCCAAAAAATCCCCCGCGGCACCACCACCACCTACAGCGCCATCGCCAACCAACACCCCCGCAAAACCTCGCCCCGCGCCACCGCCCAAGCCATTGCCCGCAACCCCATCCACATCCTCATCCCCTGCCACCGCGTCATCGGCGCCAACGGCACCCTCACAGGCTACGCCGCCGGCCTCGACAAAAAAACCGCCCTCCTCCAACTCGAACAATAACCCACCCCTTCTCACGTGTGCGACAAAGCAAATCCGGTGCGTGACCGCACAGGACAACGGATGTGTTGAGAAACAAGCATTGCCGGAAAGCCGTGATGAGAAGGAGCAATCTCTTGGGCATACGTTCGGAAACGGGAGGACGGCGAGGGCGATGTCCGGCTTAGGCTCCGGGAAACCCGACGCATTGCCGCCGGAATTTTCGCGCCTTTGCGTCTTCGCGTGAGCCAAAGGGTGTTCAGGTTTTCCGCACTGCCTGAGGCGCGGCGCAACCGCCGGCACGGGATTGGAAATCGAGCTTGGAGAAAATCCAGTCGCGCAAATGCCGGCTCTGCGCGTGTTGCACGGGTGCACCCAGGCCAGCCCCCCAAGGGGCGTAAGGTGACAGCCCGGGGCAACGCCCCGGGTTCCGAGCGCAGCGACAAGACCGGGCGCGAAGCGAACCGGACCAAATGTCCAACACACACACCAAGCCCTGAAAGGGCGTCACCGAACCAGCACGCCATGAACAAGGCGCCATTGAGTCCATTGCGCCCTTTCAGGGCTCGAAAATAAATGCGCCCCAAAACCCGGGGCGTTGCCCCGGGCTATCGCATGGCGCCCCGTTGGGGCTTCCCCGGTGCGCTTTTGCCCGCGCACACCATTGCCGTTGCCCCGGGCTGTCACATGACGCCCCGTTGGGGCTGG
>JAITIB010000004.1 GCA_031279675.1 Puniceicoccales bacterium
CAGCGCTCCATCGACCGCGAAATCCTCCGCCGCAACTTCCCCGGACAGCCAGCCCTCGCATGGTTCACCCTCGCCAACGAAGACACCGAGGACCTCGACAAATACACCCAGCGCATCGCCGCACTCGCCACCGCAGGCTACACAGCAGACCCCGCCGAAGTCTCCGAAACCCTCGGCCTGACCCTCACCCACCAACCCGCACAACCCCCAATGGGCCCATTCGGCAACCGCGCCCCGGCCCTCCTCGCCAACGACGACTACACCCGCGACACCAACGGCAAATTCTCAGAAACCCAAGGCGGCGGCGCCGCAAAGCAAGATCCAGATCCGCCCACCTCAACAACCTCCGACACTCCCGACTTCTCCCAACCCGCCTCCCTCACCTCCGACCAAGCCGCCGACTACCTCTCAAAGAATCCAAACTCCCCGCACGCCCGCGCCATGTCCCTCTGGGCAGAGGACGCGGAACCATACTCAAGGATGATTTCAGCGAACGATTCCATTTCCGCAGATTGGCGCGCCAAGTGCGCTGAAACCATCAATTCAGTCAAACCCGACACCTCCGGGGCCACGGTGAACCGTGGCTGGCAATTCAAGAGGAAGGAACAACGCGATCATGTGTTGAATCAAGTGCTCAGTGAGAAGGGCTTCGAGAACACGCGCCCTGGCATGAGCGCCTCTTACGACTCAAAGGTTTCCTAGCGCGACAAGTTCATCGGCAAGGCAGACAACGGGCTGGGAATGGTCTGGGAAATCAAGAGCCCAAAGACGGTCCGCGACTTCTCCAAAGTTTTCAAGTCCATGGGCTCATCCTTTGCCGATGAACGTGAAGCCATTTTTCCCCAAGGCAGCCGCTTCCGCATCAAGCCAGGCACCAAGCCAACATTGCGCAAGCGCGCCGACGGGCGCAAATACACCCACATTCAGGTTGAAGAAATAACCATGAAAAAACGTTGACCCAACAGATGCCGCCAACAACACTGAAGAGCATGAAAACAGAGAAGGACTGGGATGCCATCAGCAAGGCTTGGCTTGAGCCCCGGCAGCCGAGCGGCCACGCGCCGATGAGCGGTTCGACCATGCCGGGTTTCATGTTCATCTACGAGAACGGCACCCCCGAACTGGAGGCCGCCCTCGCCGAGTATGACCGCGACTACTTTGCCGAGCATCCCGAAGACCGTGAAAAATACGGTTACAAAGGCCCCTAAGCCTCACCCTTTCGAAAGCCCGGGGGGCCGGGCTTTTTTTTCGTCACCGCACCCCCAGCTCGCGACCCCATCGCGGAACCCCCGCCACCCTCCCGCAATCCCTTCGCGAGCCCCCCGCCAGACCCTTTCCAGTCTTTTTGGCGCTCTACAGCAATATCGCCATGTGTTTTGATGCCTATCTTGATCCCGCATCACCCCTCACCCGGCACTCCCGGACGATCTGACATGTCTGGCGCCATTTCTTTCATTGGGAGGATTGTAATGCGCCGGGGCGGGCGGAGACGCGCCGGGGCCTGTGTGGATACGGGCTTGGGAAAAAGTTACGCTCCCTCCGCTTTTTCCGCTTGGCAGGGCGGCGGGGATGTCGTTCCATCAGCGCGAAATTTTTCCTCTCGTCACTGCCTCATGCTTTGCGCATTTCTTCGATTCTGTCGTTTGTCAGCCGTCATCGCGGCCATAGCCGTTGTCGCCATTGCGGCGGGTTCTCCTGTGGTCTTTGCCCAGGGCAAACGGGCGCCCGCCGCCGGGAAGCTGGTGGAGAGGACGCCGATGCAAATCGAGCTTGATAAGGTTGAGGGACTATTCGGCTCCGCCAAATACCGCGAGGCGCTGAAGGGTTACGAAGCGTTTCGAAAGAAGCACGAGAAGTTTTCGTTTACCGAGGAATACAAGGCGCTTTTCCAGCTGCGGATCGCCTCGTGCGCCTACTACCTGAAGGACTGGGCGACGGCGGAAAGGGAATTGCTTGAATTTTTGAAAAGCCCGAACGGGACCGGAGATCTCATCGATCTGCAGAACAATTATATCGGTATCGCCCAAGTTACCCTGTCCGATGTTTATGCACGGCAGGAAAAATGGAACGAGGCCGTTGACCTGCTCTCAAAGCTGGTGCGCAAACCCGATTCGTTGAGCGAGGACCGCACGCGCGCCATGGTGGCGTTGACCCGGGTGCTTGAGGCCAAGAACGCGGGAGGGAATGCCGCCACCATCAAGAAAATCGCCCAAGACTCCATCGCGTATTTGAAACCCCTGATCTCAACGCGCAACTACGCGGTTCCGGAGATCAAGGAGACTGCCAACCGCATTGTGGAGCTGCTCATCAAAATCGGCGAGGAAAAGGAGGCCCGCGCCTTGCAGGACGACATCTCCGCCCAAGTCTCGGGCTCGGCGCTCGACATTGCAATGGCCAACTTCCAGCGCATCGACATGGGCGACAGCCTGTTCCGGCGCGCCGATGCCGGGGGGGATGCCCAGACGCGGCTGCAACTTTACCGCCAGGCGCTGAGCAGCTATCAGGAAACCTTGCGACACCGCGCCTTGAGCCAGATCATTGACGAGGCCGTCAGACTCAAGGAGGAGGAGGTCACACGCTTCAAAAATGCCAACCCCAAGCTGACCGAGCCCCCGAAGGAAGGAGAGCCCGCAAAGGAGGCGGATCCCCTGAAGGAAAAACTCGCCAAACTCATTGAGAGCAAGGAGGTCTTTTTGAAAGCGGCACAGGCCTTCAAGGAAAACAAAGACTACGACGCGTTCATTTCCTATCGCATCGCCTTGTGCCTGCTGGAGTTGAAGCGCCCGTGGGAGGCCTATATCGCGTTCAGGGACGTTTTTGACAACAACACGGGTTTTTCCAACGAGAACATCGCCCGTTACTACTACATCACCGCACTTGAGGGCATGCACCGTTACACGGAAGCCCAGGAAGCCTGCCGGGATTTCATTCTCAAATTCCCCAAGGAAGACCCGCGACTCCTCGGGGACGTGGCCTTGACCTCCGGGAGGATCTCCATGAATGCCAGCAAGTTCGACGACGCGGTGAAACAGTTCAGGTGGGCGCGCGAAAAACTCACCACGCTCACCGTGGCCGTCAAGGAAGAGCTCGACTGGAGCCTTTGCTTTTCACTCTTTTCAAATCTGGACTGGGAGGAGGCGCGCGCGGCCATTGAAAAATTCATCGCAAGCTACCCCGAGAGCAAACAGCAGGAGCAAATGCACTATCTGCGCGCGTTGTGCTGGTTTTTTCAGGGAAAATTCCGGGAGACAATCGCTGCGTTCAACGCGTATCGCGTGAAGTATCCCAAGGGCGAGTTTCTGCCCGACGCCGACTATCGGCTCGCCATCGTCAACTTCGGGGTGAAAATACCCGACGGCGAAAAAAGCATGAAGTGTCCCTTCTGCGATGAGGTGCTCACCGAGCGCACCCTCGCCAACCACCGCAGAACCGAGACCTTGAAACGTTGCGAGAAATGGTTGAAAGACTACGCAAAGCCCGGCGCCGATGCCGCCGCCGCCATCAACCGCCAGCGCCCGGAAATTTATACCCTCGTCGGCGACGTGTATATTCAATACCTGGACGACCGCAAAAATCCCATCCCCGACACCAAGAAAAAGGAAACCTTCCAGAACGCCATTTCCGCCTACATTCTCGCCGCCAAGGGCGCGCGCGATAACGAGACAGTCCTTCGCTTCACAACAGCCGAGTTGAACAAACGCCTCGTCGCGCACGGCGAATGGGCAAAACTCTTCGACCTCTACATCGCCCTCTACGAATGGGACCGCGATTCCTCCCGCGCACTGGATTATCTCTACTGGATACTCCGCGCCTCCGAAAAACTCGGCAAAACAGCCGACGAACGTCGCGCCAACATCGCCCGGAGCGGACTCAAGGTTCCTGCCGAATTTGAGGAATTCATCACCAAGACCCCCGAGGAAGTCCTCTCCAGCGCAATCATTCGCAACATAGACGATCCCCGAAAGGAAAGTGTTGACTCACTCATCACCAACCTTGCGGAGCGTATCGTTCTCAAGTACCGCCGCCGCCCCAAAACCCAGGATGCCACCACGCCGCCGCCCCCCGACCCTGAAGCGCAAATCCTCGCCCTCCTCAAGCTCAAGGACAACGCCACCTTGCCGCAACCGCAGGTGAAAACAGTGTCCTCGGGAGACCGCGCTGCGGCTGGAATGGAACAGGCAATGGAGCAGGCGATGGCCGAAATGCTTCAGTCCCTGCCAGCGGGTGTGAGTGTCGTGGAGCCGAAAGGCAGCCAGACCCAGGCAATGACCGAAATGTTTCAGTCACTGACGGTGACCTCGGGCGATGCCAAGCTCACCGTGGTGAGGCAGCCCAACAACGGAGGCTCCTCCCTCCTTGCCCAAGCCCGGGGCTACTATGCCCGCGCCGAGGTTGCCCGCGCCATGCGCAACCCGCAACGCCGGGGCGAAAACCTCGACAAAATTGCCACCATTTACAAACCGGAGGAGCTTAGCCCGGCCCTGCTTGGCACCACCGCCGAGCATCTTCTCGCCAAGAAAGACAACGCCAAGGCCATCCTATTCGCAGACTACATCCTCGAATACTACCGCAGCTCCGATTACGTTGACTTCGGTTTCTACGTGAAAGGCGAAATCCTCCTCCAAAAAGCCAAATTTGAGGAAGCCCTCAGGCTCACCCAAGAGGCCCTCTCCGCGGAGAGCGTCCTTATGAGCAAGGAAAAGGAAATTCGCCTCGCCAATGCCCGTGCCTTGGTCGAGACAGGCAAGCTTGACCTTGCCGCCAAGTCCCTCCTCTCCATTGCCGGCAACCGCCAGTGGCGTGGTGAGACCACCGCAAGCGCCCTCTATTACCTTGGACGCATCGAGGAAAAACGCGGCAAGGAAAACGAGGCCATCAACTACTACTGGCGCTGTGCGAATTCGTGGAGAAAATATGGCGACGTCACCGTTCAGGCCTACCAGCGTCTCCTCGTTCTCTATCGCAAAAAAGGAGACCAGGGCGGTGTTGATGGAGTTCTGAAGGAGCTCCGCGATCCCAACAATCCCGCAAGCCAAACCCCGGCGGCGTCAACCATTAAATGAAAATCCACATCCAACCCGCGATGAAAACAACACCCGCCATCCTCCTCACCCTCCTTTTCTCCGCACTTGCATGGTTCCTGCCCGGAGGAAATGCGGGCGCCCAGGTTTTCTATTTTGGAAACGAGCATTGGGACATCAACAACCCGCTCGACAAGAACCCCATTGACAGCACCAAGGCCGTTTGTCGCAGCAGCGACATAACTCTCGAACGCGTCATGGGGTCCTCCGTCGTCAAAAACTCAAAAAAATACAGTGAGGTTACCCGCATTGAATGGGGCATCAGTCGGCCCAAGGTCATGGAAGATGCCGAGATTGCCGTCCAGCGCGGCGACGCCAGCGCCGCCCTTGCCAAAATTGAGCCAGTGTTGCAATTCTTTGCGCGGATGCGCAAGAACACCCCCGGTTCCCTCTGGCTTCCTGCCGCCAGCATAAAGCTTGATGCCCTCGTTGTCCTGAAAAACGACGCCGTCCTCACCGAGTTCATTTCCGAGCTTGAAGCCGCCAACGATGGCACCATCCCCAGTCTTCCCAACCGGATAAAAATGGCGAAACTCGACCAAGTCCTGCGCCGCGGAAAGGTTGAGCAAGCGCTTGTCGAGGCCGACAAACACATCCGCGATACTCTTGACACCGCATTTCTCGCCCATCTGCACCTCGTCAAAGGCAACGCCCTCCTTGAGCTCCGCCGTTACGAGGAGGCCATGAACGCCTTTTTGCGCATCCCCGTTTTTTACGGCACCTACGTCAAATACATCCCCTCCGCCCAGCTTGGCGCCGCCAAGGCCTTTCGCGGCATGGACTCTCCCGCCAACCGGGATCTCAACCTTCTCGGTGTCTCCAATCAGTATCTCATTGACCTCATTACACAATATCCCCTGTCCAAGGAGGCCGAGGTTGCAAAAACCATGCTTCCCAAGGATGAACGCGAAAAGCTTGTCCGTGCCGACACCACTCTCGAAACGGTGAAAAAGGCCACTGCCGCGGAAAGTCTTCACGACGACAACACCGGAGTCCTCAATGCCACCATTGAGGCCGAACCCGTCATCCCTCTCCCGCCGGTATCGTCGGAATCCGGCGACGAATAAACAGCCCTTTCCTGCTCATTTTCCAAAACCATCCGCCAACACAATTTCCAGTAACGCAAATGAAAACCAACAAGCTCACACGAACCCTCCGCATTCTCACCTCAACGCTGTCCATTGCCGGCGTCGCCACTTGTGCTGGCATTCTTCCCGTCGTGCATGCCCAGCAGGCTGCCACCCCGGCGCCTGCGGCGGAAAAGGCCCCTGCCGAGGAGAAGAAAGAAATGACCCTCCTTGACCGTTACAACGAAGGTGGCTGGGTCATGCACTTCCTCCTCCTCTCGTCCGTCCTCACGATATGGTTTGGCATCGACGGTGTCCTCAAGACTACCCGCAAGCGTGCCATCCCGCCGCCCCAGGTTGCCCAGTTGCGCGAATTTTTCCGGCAGGGCGACTACGTCGGCGCTTACAATTACGCCAAGGGCAATTACTCGCCCTTTTGCGACGTTGTCCGCACGGGCATCTCGTTTTTGCCGGACGGCAAAGTCATGACCGAGGAAGCCATGTTTGGTGAAATCGCCCGCGTCAACGGCACCCTCATGGGCCGCGTCTCCTACCTCTCCGTCATCGGTGTCTGTTCTCCCATGATCGGGTTGACAGGGACCGTGCTCGGCATGATGAAAGCCTTCGATACCCTTGGTTCATCCGGTGTTGGGGACCCCTCAAAACTTTCCTCCGCCATCGGGCACGTGCTCGTTGCCACTGCATCGGGCCTCTTTGTCGCCATCCCCGCATTCATTCTCTACTACGTCCTGCGCAATCGCATTACCGTCATCCTGCATGACATCCAGGAGGCTGCCGCCGGACTCTTCCGAAAAATGCCTTATGAAAGTTTTACCGATTATCAGCTTGGTGATGACGAAATCTATGCCGCTCCCCCCAACTGGATTGCCACCGAGGACGCGGGACACCAAGGCTGAGGCCACTCCCACTCATCAACCTTAACCAACACAGGAGAACGACACCATGGCAGGCGGCGGCGGCGGCGAAGACGGCGAACCGGAATTTCAGGTTGCACCCCTGATCGACGTGCTCCTCGTGATGCTCATCTTTTTCATGAGCATCACCACGGCGCAGGTCCTCAAGATAGACAATGACATAACGCTCCCCCTCGCCCGCAACGGCGAGAAGCGCGACGACAAGGCTGCCGCGGGGCTCATCAACATTGGTTGGAAAGATGATCGTCCCCGTTACAAGCTCGACGACCGTCTCATTGAAAACACCGATGCCGAGACACCCACGCTTGAGGGCTCCAAGACCGGCATTATAGAGGAGCTCAAGAAGCGCAAGGGCACCAACGAAAAATTCCGCCTCCTTGTTCGCGCGGACAAAAACGTCCAGGTCCAATACGTCCGCAACGCCCTCAAGTGGGGTGGGGAGGCCGGGATCAGCAACATTGCCTTCTCAGGCGTTAACAACGAAAACTAAGCCTTTCCCCATGCGACCACCCGAAAACAAGCGAGGCGGCGACCTCGGATTTCAACTCGCCCCAATGATTGACGTCGTCTTTGTCATCATGCTCTTCTTCATGGTCATGGCTGGGGCCGTCAAGGTTGAGTTTGAGTTGAAAATCAAACTCCCGGGTGAGCCCACCCCCGCTGCCGAAGCCCAGGATTTGCCCGACGAACTCATCATTTCCGTGGCCCAGTCCGGACAGGTCGCCATCAACGGCGACAATGTCGATACCCCCACCTCGGAACTCAAGGAGCTCCTCGCTCGCGCTGGCCGCAGCCGGGAGAACGCCGAGAATGCCAAGAACAAGCTCTTGATCGTCCTTGAGGCCGAGGAAACAGCGCGCTGGGACCGCATCATACAAGTCCTCGACACGCTTGCCCTCGCAAAAGCCAGTGAAAACGTCACCTTTTCCGTCGGTGACGGCGATGGTTTGTAATTGCGCTCCGCTCCGCCCGAAGCGCCCAAACCCTTTCCTCGTGGGCGCCCGCCCTTGCCTTCAGGTTGCGTCGGGCGCGGGTGCTTGGGTTTGTGCGGTGGCGTCGCAGCACGAGTGCGCCTCGCCAAGTTCGCCCGGACTTGTCTTTGCGCCGGCACCGGTTGCGGTGCCAGCCGGCTTGTCGAGCTTCGGCGGTGTGTAACGGCGCACGGTCGCGTCGTCCAATCCGGGGAGGGCGGTGAAGGTGCGTGCGACGAGTTTTTCGATGTCCACATTTTTTGCGATGACACCGCTGCGGCGCAACGCGGTGGCGGCGGTGCGTGTGGCCTCGCGCCCGCCCTCGACGGAAGGCGCATAGTCGAGTTTCGACAACACGCGCGCGTTGATCTCGACGGACCCGGCGATGTGCTTGGCGGCGACGGCGAGCTCGGCAGTCTTGCGCGGATTTGCCTCAATCCATGCGGCGGCCTTCAGCACGGCGCGCGTGATTGCGGCGGCTGTCGCGGGATCTTCCCGGCTGAGCTTTCCGTTTACCACCATGACGCAGCAATACTCGTCCTTGTAGGGCGCGTCGGTGCCCTGGTTGACGATGGATTTGACCTCGCCGCTGGAGAGCAGGATTTCGGCGATGGGATCGGAGAGCGCGATGGCATCCACTTCCCTTTTGTCGAGCGCAAGCTTGAGTTCCGCCACCGGGAATGGCCGCCACTCGACATCGCGCCGGATATCGCAACCGTTGTCACTGGCGACGCGTGCCGCAAACACCCAGGGGCTGCTGCCGAGGCCGGGGACGCCGATGCGTTTCCCCTTCAAGTCGGCGCCCGTTTTGATGGGTGAGTTCTTGGGCGCAAGTATGTGCAGGCAGCCGCGGTGGATGCCTGCGGTGAACCGCGCGTCGAGCCCCTGTTCGATTGGCTTGAGGTAGTTCATGACGAGCCCCTGCGTCGCGGTGATGCGCCCGAAGGCGAGCCCCTCCTTGATGAAATTCCAGTCGCCGAGGACAAGTTCCGCGTCCAAGCCTTCTTCTTGGAAAAAGCCCTGCGACTTCGCGATGAATACCGTGGAGTCGCAAGTGCTGCCAACGTGCGCGATGGTGATCTTTTTCAGCGGGGCGCCCGGCGTTGCCGCCGCGTTGGCCTCGGCGTGTGCCAATGCCGGGACGAGTGCGAACAGGGCCATGGCGCCGTGGCGTTGAAACCGTGCGCGGACACGCCGGCAGAGAGTTGGGGAGGATTGTTTTTTCATGATATGGATGGATGTTCCTATGTTTCTGGTGAAAGAATGATTCTGATGCATGAGGGTTGATTTCCCTTTTTGCAACACGAATCTTGGTATCCGCTCTAAAGAAGTAATCAATGGGGTTCTGAGAAATTTCCTAAACCATGCTCGAAAGGCATTTTTTCCGCTTGCATTTTCCCAGAAAAAGACATGCACTCTCCAATCATCGACACCACTGCGGAACGGTTCCAAGGCGGTGTGGATGACGACTCCGTCAAATCAACCTCAAAAATAGAAAACTCATACACTCATGAAAAACGTATCACTGAAAACGCGCCGTCTCAACGACGCCACCGCAAGCGACGCCACCTCGGCGTTGAATTGCGTTACCCCCCCCCCCCCCCCCTACTAACTTATCAGGGAGGGAGTGGCGTCGGTGTGGCGCCAAACCAGTGTTTCTCGCAATGGCGTCGTTGTTGGCCGCAGGC
>JAITIB010000085.1 GCA_031279675.1 Puniceicoccales bacterium
AACGGCGGCAACGTCAGCAGCTTCATCCAGGACCTCGTCAAAAACACCCTCCCCCTCCACGAAGCGGGCAAAAGCGTCGGCCTCGACCTGCCCGCCATCCTCGGCACCTACAAGGACGAGCCCGCCGCGCCCAAGGATGTCGATGCCCAGTCCCCCCCGAAGCCTCCCGTGCGCAACAAATAACACAGTCGCCCTCGCGCAAGAATTGTGGACGCCCCTTACGCGGTCAAAGTTTGTGGAATTACCCGTGCCGCGGACGCCACCGCCGCCCTCCGTCAGGGCGTCGCCTTCATCGGAATAAACCGTTGGCCATCCTCTCCCCGCTTTGTTCCCGAAGCACGACTCCCTTCCCTGCTCGACGTCATTCCTGCCGGACGCCGGGTTTGTGTGGACGTCCAGCCCTTGCCCGCCGCACTCGAAAATGCCCGCGATGCTGGTTTTGACTGCTTTCAGATTCATTTTGACCCTGTCCCCCCTGACGCGCCCGAAGCCCTTGCCGCATGGGCGCGCATCCTCGGACGCCACCGCCTCTGGCTCGCCCCTCGTGTCGCTCCCGCGGACCCATGGCCTTGGTGGGTGCTTGATTATGCCGACACTTTTTTATGCGACGGCTTCCATGCCGGCCAATTTGGCGGCACTGGGCGCGTCGCTGATTGGGCACGGTTCAGCGCCCTCAAGCGCGCGCACCCTCAAAAACGCTGGTTGCTTGCCGGCGGTCTTGGTGCGGGCACCATCGAGGAAGCGGCCCTGACAACAGGCGCGGATTTTTTTGATCTCAACAGCGGCATCGAGGATGCGCCCGGAATGAAGAACTCCGAAAAACTCGCCCGCGTCCTTGCTCTCCTGCACAAAATTAAACAGGCGCCCGTTCTCGCGGAAAAATTTTGAAAAAACATGGCGTTGCCGACGCCACCTGAAGCACTTTGGCCCGGCACTTGCTAAAGAAATCACGTGTTCTTACAACCACCGTTAACCACCAACTAACAATGAAACTCATCATCGCCATCATTAAACCGTTCAAGCTCGAAGAAGTCAAAGCCGCCCTTGCCGACATCGGCATCGAGGGCATGACCGTGACCGAAGTCAAAGGCTTTGGCCGTCAAAAAGGCCACACCGAGATTTACCGCGGCAGCGAATATACCGTGGATTTCCTGCCCAAGGTGAAGCTTGAGATCGCCGTGGACAGCGCCGTGGCCGAAAAAGTCCTCGAAACCATCTCGACTGCCGCCCACACAGGGAAAATCGGTGACGGCAAGCTCTTTGTGCTCCCGCTTGAGAGTGTCGTGCGCATCCGCACGGGCGAACGCAACGGCGAGGCGCTTTGATGTGACGAGCGCTGGATGGCCCGCCAGTTCATCCGTTTGGCTTCCAAAAACTTTCGGGAAAAATCCCGGAAGTTTTCGGCTTTTTCCCCTCGGTCATTAACGTCGTGTTTGGTAGCCGGGGGTTTTTTCGAGGAGGGCGATGGTTTTTTCGAAGGCTTTGTTCACTGCATCGTCCGTTAATGTTCTGTCGGGCGCGCGATAGGTGATTGAAAAGGCGAGGCTTTTTTTTCCTTCTGGCAGTCCTGTGCCGGTGTACACGTCGAAGCAGGTGACGCTTTCCAATGCAAATTCCTTGTCTGCCGCCTTCGTTGCGGCGCCGCGGACTTTGTCGAGGGCGTCCGCCGCCGGCAATGTCGCGTCCACGATCAGTGCAATGTCTTTTGTCACTGGGGGGAAGGGCGACCATTCTTGGAAGCGTGCCCGCTTGGGTGTGTTGGCGAAGTTGTCCAGGGAGAGCAGGATTTCGCCGGCGACGAGGGTGTTTCGCACATCCCATTCCTGTGCGATTTTGGCATCCACGAGCCCGCAGGCGATTTCAGCCATTCCCGCCCTGTCTTTTGCCATTCCCGCGTGTCCGTTTTGCCAGAATGGCGCTTCGCCCGGGGGCGGTCCGTCTGGTTTGAACACCAATCGTTGCGGTACCACACCGGCGAGAGCCGCCACGTCGAGGGCGAGTTTTTTTGCGTAAAAGAAATCCGCCGGTTCGCGTTTTTTCCATGAGGGCGCCACTGGTTCGGAGAGTATTGCGAAGGCCACTGCGACGAGTTCGCGCAGCGCGCCTTCGTGGTTGGGGCGAAAGACACGTCCTGTTTCGAAGAGACGTCGTGGCTGGTTGTGCCCCGCAAGATTAAGCCTCAGCGCATTGAGCAATCCGGGTAGCAGCGACGGGCGCACATGCCCTTGGTCGCTCGTCAACGGATTGGCGAGGGCAAGCGCTTTTGCCATGTCCGCGCCATGAAAGCGAGCCACAGTCCGCCCGTCTGTGAGCGTGTAATTCCAGCATTCCGCAAACCCCTGCCCGGAGAGCAGTGCGTTGGCGCGCCGTGTGAATGCGGACACTGGCGCATCCGCGACCGGTTGCGTTGGCGCTGCCACTGCCGCCGCCTTGATGTCGTTTGTCCCATGGATGCGGACAAACTCCTCGACGAGGTCTATCGGGCGTTCCACGTCGGCCCGAAACGAGGGCACAGTGACACGCCACGGTGTGCGTTGCGTGTCCACGTCAAATCCGAGTCTGCGGAAGACATCGGACACTGTCGCGTCCTCCAGTGCGCATCCGCAGCGCGTCCGCACAAATTCGCCCGAAATCTCAATCGTGCGCGCTCCCCGTGGCGGCGCGCCCGTCACGCGAGCCGGAGCGCAAACGCATCCGCCCGCGGTTTTCAAAATCAGCTCAATGGCCCGGCGCGCCGCAAAATCCACGCCAGCCGGGTCCGCGTCGCGCGCAAAGCGTTGCGAACTGTCGGTGCTCACGCTGATGCGCCGCGATGTCTTGCGCACCGTGCCCGGGGCAAACCATGCGGACTCCAGCACCACGTCCGCCGTATCCGCGCCAACGCCACAATCCGCCCCGCCCATGACGCCGGCGATGACGAGCGGTTTTTCCGCGTCCGCAATCACGCAATCGTCTTCTTCGAGAGCGACCGCCTTTCCGTCGAGCAGCGTGATTTTTTCCCCGGCGGTGGCGTTGCGAATCGTGAGGGCGCGCCCGGCGATCCGTGCCGCGTCAAACGCGTGCAACGGCTGTCCCGTCTCCAGCATCACCCAGTTTGTCACATCCACCACATTGTTAATGGCGCGCAATCCCACCGCTTCCAAGTCGCGGCGCAACCACTCCGGGCTTGGCGCCACCCGGACCCCGCGCACGCTCCACGCAGTGTAATACGGGCATGTTCCCGAGGTCACCTCCACCGTCACCAGCCCGCCCTCCGTCCCTTGCGGCTGGACAGCGGGGGCGGGCATCTTCAATTCGCGGTTGAAAAACGCCGCCAGGTCGCGCGCCACGCCAATGTGCCCCAGCGCATCGCCACGGTTCGCCGTCACCGCGATTTCAATCACTGTGTCAGGCGGCGGGAAATGCGCGTTAATCGGCGAGCCCACCGGCAATTTCCGTTCTGTGAGGATGAGCAGCCCCTCATGGTTTTCGCCAAGGCCCAGCTCGCGCGCCGAGCACATCATGCCGTGAGAATCCACCTCGCGCAGTCGCGACACCTTGATCTCGAATCCGCCCGGCAGCACCGCTCCCGGCAACGCCACCGGCACACAATCCCCCGCCTTGAAATTTTTCGCGCCACACACGATTTGGCGCGCCGCCGCCTCGCCCGTGTCCACTTGGCAAACGCTCAGTTTGTCTGCATTGGGGTGTTTCTCGAATGAAAGGATGCGCCCAACGACAACGTGCGGCATCGCCCCCAGACCCGCCGTGGACACGGACTCCACCTCAAGCCCGAGCATGGGCAGCGCGTCCGTGATTTGCGTGACGGAGAGATCGTCAAGTTTGACATAATTACCAAGCCATTGCAGGGAGACTTTCATGGAACGCGGCAGGAAAAGCTTTTTTTCCCCATGCTCAACCACGGACTTGCCATGAGGCGCGGCGATGCCGGGCGCGGCACTTTCTGTTTGCGAAAACCGCGCAAACACAAACCTTGTCCCCCTTTTTTCAACAATGAGCTATATCATACCCAGTGTTGTGGAGCGCGATGCCCGTGGCGAACGTTCGTGGGACATCTACTCCCGCCTCCTCAAGGACCGCATCATATTCCTCGGCGCGCCCATCTACGACGAGGTCGCCAATGCCGTCATTGCCCAAATGCTCTTCCTGCAAATGGAAGACTCCAAAAAGGACATCCATCTCTACATCAACTCCCCCGGCGGAAGTGTCACCGCAGGCATGGCCATTTACGACACGATGAATTTTCTCCACTGCGAAATCGTCACCTACTGCGTCGGCATGTCCGCCAGCATGGCCACAGTGCTTCTTGCCGCCGGCGCCAAGGGCAAGCGCTACGCACTTCCCAACAGCCGCGTCATGATCCACCAACCCACTGGCGGCGCCACCGGGCAGACCTCCGACATCTCCATCGCCGCCAAGGAAATCCTGCGCTGGCGCGACACCCTCAACACCGCCCTTGCGCGCCACAGCGGCAAGCCCCTCGAACAGGTGCAAAAAGACTCCGACCGCGACTACTACATGAACGCGGAGGAGGCCCGCGCCTACGGCCTCGTTGACCACGTCATCCAAAGCAAACTTGGCAAAAACGCCTGACTGTTTCCCCCGCCCTTGCGCGCCAGCCAGCCACCCGCAGCACCGTCACAACCCCATGGAATCCCCCCTCGCCGACGCCACCGCCACGCTTTGGGCCGAGCTGCGCCATCACGCCGACGCCACCGCCACCCGCGAACCCGCCCTCGCGCACCACCTCGACCACACCATCCGCGCCCACTCCACGCTTGAGCACGCCCTTGCCCGCCACCTCGCTGCCAAGCTCACCCGTCGCGGCGAAAACAGCGCCCGCCTCGGCGACACCTTCCTTGAGGCCATCACCGCCGACACAACGATCGTTCGCAAAATCCTTCACGACCTCCACGCCATCGTCACCCGAGACCCCGCCTGCGACACCCCCCTCACCCCCTTTCTCTGGTTCAAAGGCTTTCACGCCATCACCACGCACCGCCTCGCCCACTGGCTATGGGAGAGCGGACGCGAGCACTACGCACTCCACTTGCAAAGTCTCGCCTCGGAAACCTTTGCCGTGGACATTCACCCCGCCGCCCGCCTCGGGCAAGGCATCCTGCTCGACCACGCCACCGGATTTGTTGTCGGCGAAACCGCCGTCATCGACGACGACGTCTCCATCCTCCACGCCGTCACCCTTGGCGGCACCGGCAAGGACAAAGGCGACCGCCACCCCAAAGTCCGCCGCGGCGTGCTCATTGGCGCCGGCGCAAAAATCCTCGGCAACATCGAGATCGGCGAAGGCGCGAAGATCGGCGCAGGCAGCGTTGTCCTCCAGCCCGTCGCCCCGCACACAACCGTGGCCGGCGTCCCCGCCATCCTCGTTGGCCCCGCTCCCGGCGACGCCCCCGCCTTCGACATGGATCACAACATTTGGACCCCCGTGATCTGATCAACCCAATCCCGCGCAAAGCCGCAAAGGCGCAAAGCGGACGCAACCCAACGGAACGGCGACTTGAAGCGCCGCACAGCACCGCAAACAACCATTGTCCAAGCAATCGCAATCCGGTCATGAACGCATCAACTTCGCGCCCTCGCCTCTTCGCGAGAGATTCGCAACTTTGCGATAAATTCAACGGAAAATACTCTGGCGAAACCACCACGAACCCGTCCTTCCCCCTTCCCTCTATTGATAAAACCGGCAACGACCCCTCCTTCCCCCATTCCAATGGCGATAAAACGGGCAACGACCCTGCTTTCCCCCCTCCAAATGGTAATGAAAGCAGTGGCAAACCCTTCTTCCTCCCTTCCAACGGCGATAAAACCAGCAACGGAACTCCGTTCCCCCCTTCATACGGCAATGTTCATAGCAATGAATTCCGAAAACCACTTGCTCCAAAAGAGCAAGTGATCCCCAAGACAAAAACAAACCTGCTCGCCGCGAGCAAGTCCGAAAAATATTTTGACGCCACTTGCTCGCTACGAGCAAGTTCAAAAAAATTCTGAGACATATTTGCTCGCGCCGAGCAAGTATGAAAAAATTTTATGACATACTTGCTCGCAAAGAGCAACAAATATTCAATTTTAGGACACACTTGCTCGCGCCGAGCAAGTCTGAAAAATTTTTGGGACCTATTTGCTCGCAAAGAGCAGGTAATACACAACTCAAAACCTTACTTGCTCGCCACGAGCAAGTAGGACACAACTCAGAATGCAACTTGCTCGTTCCGAGCAAGTCATTTTAAAAAATCTCCGCCCCTTTCGCACATAGAGGACAGGCGTAAAAAAGTTTCACGCCCCTTTCCCCCCCTGATGACAGGCTCAAAAGAATCCGCCGCCCCGTTCCTACACTAAAGACAGCCGCTCGGAAAAACGGGATCAAACTCCCACGCTGTTGGTGGCGCTCCCGAATCCTTTTTGCCTGCGTCATACCCCTTTTGCTCCGCGGTGTCGGTGTTTTTGACGCTTTGGGCATCCACGATCAGGAAGGTTGTTTTTGCGTTCCGTCCCAATTTGAGTCGCACCTGCCCA
>JAITIB010000129.1 GCA_031279675.1 Puniceicoccales bacterium
TCGCCGTTCCGCCAACAACAAAAACGGCGTCTTGGGTGAAACCAAGGGCGTCGGCAGTGGCGTTGGGAACGGTGGCGGTCGTTGCGGTTTTGTGGGGGACACTCAAAAAGAACTCAGAAGGGGCAACGCAAGCAGTTTTTTCAAAAAAAGGATGCGGGGGTGACATCGCGGGCTTGGCAGATTGCTGGAATTGACCGGCCTTGCCTGAATGGCGCCAACGGCGCGCCTGCGATTCGCCCGCCCGCTCGATTTTCTGGCAATGCCGATTTCCCAGCATGTTTATTGATTTCCAAGTTTTGGATTCCCGGGCAAGAATCGGGGCAAATCGTTTTTCTCCCGAAGCACCATGCGATCACCAGACATTATCCCCTTCCTCACCCGCAGCGCCACCGCCATGCTCGCTGCAACGCTTGCGATTGCCGCCCATGCCGGCGCCACCGCCATTTCCCCCGCCCCGGGCCCGGTCATGAACGAGCGCGGCGACGCGTTCATCGAGACCGCGGGCACAACGGATAATTCTGCGAACACCCTGGGGGAAATCATCCTCCAAGCCAGGCTTGCAGCCCAAGCCGGAGGCGCCGACGGACGCTTCAACGGCATCAACACGCTCGAAAAATACCGCGACACCGCTCCTGCCGCACTCAGGCCCGTTCTCAACGCAATGCTCGCCCGCGCGTGGGAAGACATTTATCACGACCAGCCGTGGAGTTTTCCCGAACAGGCCCGCGCCGCCGTGGATGACAAAAATCCGCACACGTGGGACGCGGCGCGTGTTGGCGAGGAAATCGCGCGCCTTTACACACTCTCCCCAGCCGATGTCACCGCGCTCCAGCAAACGCCCGTCGGCGCGTTCAAGGGTGTGCTGCACAACGGTGACTATCCCGGCGCCCGTCGTCCCACGCTCTTTGACATCGTCGCGCATCAGGCAATCGAGTTTTTCAGCGGCGGCAGCGCGCTGGCACCGCAATCAGAGGACAATCTGCCCTCCCCGGACGGAGCCATCCTCGGCCCCGCCGAAGAGTTCCTCGCATGGCAACCCAAATCGCCCCCCGCCGCATCGGCACACTTCCGCGCGCTGGCACTGTTTCAGGACATAATGCATTTTCACCAGGCCGCCGAAGCGCGCACGGCGGCATTCGCCGACGCCGACTTGCAACGCATTCTCTGGGCAAGGCAAATCCTCGGCGACACCGGGAGCGTCCGCCCCCGCGTCGAGCAAGCCTTGCGCGCCCACTTGGAGCGCTGGAAAAACATCGACGTGTCCGCCGACACCGCCGCCGAGCTCGCGTTGTTCCACTTGGAAAATGGCGAAGGGGACGCACCCGCGATGCTCGACGCATACAAGGCGGCCATGCTCGGCATCGCGAGCCATCCCGGCAGCCACGGGGCAAAACGCTGCCGTGCCATTGTCGCCAGGCTCGAAAAACGCGAACTCCTCAAAGTCCAGACCGAACTCGTTTGGAACGCCCCCTGTCCGAGCATCACCATCGATTCCAAGAACATCGACAAAATCCACTTCCGCGCCGTTCGCGCCGACTGGAAGGACTATCTTTCCCGCGAACATAACCGCCCCCACAAACTCAATGAAAAGGAAATCACCACACTCCTCGGAACCCCTCCCGCAAAAACATGGCAGGTGACCTTGCCCAGGGTGGACTACGCCCGAACCTCGCACTCCTCACCCGCCCCGGACGACCTCGCCCCCGGTTTCTACTTCATCATCGGCAGCGTCGATGAAAAATTCTCCGCAACACAAAATGCCGGCTTCTGCCAGCCTGTCTGGGTCAGCGATCTCGCCATTGTCCACACGATCGGGGAGGGAAAAAAAATCGAAGGCTTCGTCGTGAATGCCGTGACAGGCGCCCCCGTCCCCGACGCCACCGTCCAGGCATGGCGGCGCGTTGGCGCCAACCGCATTGAACACACACCCGTGAAAACCGACGCCACCGGCGCATTCAGCCTCACCACGCCCAATCCCGCCACGGCACTGCTCCTGGCCACCGCGCCCAATGGGCACAGCGTTTCCTTTGAAAACACATCGCCGGAATCCCACGGCACCGGCATCAATTCCGAAAGCGCGGCGCCGGAACGCACACGCCACCACGTCAAGTTTCTCACCGACCGAAGCATTTACCGTCCCGGACAACCCGTTCATTTCAAAGCCATCGTTTATACCGCCAACAACGCCACCGCCCGTTACAGCGTTGCCGCGAACCGAAAAATCACCGTCGTCCTCGACGACCCAAACCACAGGGAAGCCGCGCGTCTGGCACTGCGCACCAACAAACACGGCTCCGCAAGCGGCACATTCATCACACCCAAAAATCGCGTCGGCGGACAGCACACACTGCGCACACTCGGCGCGGAAAACGGACGCGCCCGCATTCAGGTCGAGGAATACAAACGCCCCGGGTTCACTGTCACTCTCGCCAAGCCCGCCATCCCCCCGCGGCTCAACGAAACCGTTACCATCGAAGGCAACGCCACCGCGTGCACAGGCGCCCCCATCTCCGGTGCAAAAATCAGATGGAGCGTCACACGAAACACCCGCCTCCCCTCCTGGAATACAAAAGAACAGGAGACTGCCACGGAAAGAATCGCCCGCGGCACCGCCATCACCGACGCCACCGGAAAGTTCTCCATCACATTCACCGCGACACCCGGGAAAACCGTCACACCCAAGGACGAGCCGCAATTTCATTACACCGCCCGCGCCGAAGTCACCGACGCCACCGGCGGGAAGGGCGAAGGCACGCATACCCTCGCCACCGCCCACACCACGATCCAGGCCACCATTGGCGCCGACACCTGGCAAACCACAGACCGGCCCGTCGCACTCAAAATACGCACAACAGACCTCGGCAACATCCCCAAAAAAACCACCGGGCTCGTCACGCTCTACACACTCGGGCAACCCGAAAAAACCTTGCGCGCCACACTCGCTCCTCCCGGCCTCGCCAACCCCGTTCCCGCCAGCCACGACACCAGGCGGTGGGAAGAGGCCGACGGCTTGAGCCCGCACCCATTCACCACGAACGCCCAAGGCGAGGCCACGCTCTCCCTCCCCCTTCCCGCGGGCGCCTACCGCGCTGTCCTCACCGCGCAAGACCCGGACGGCAACGCCGTCAGCGCGCGCACCGACATCCTCGTCGCCGATCCCGCCGCGCCCCGTGCCGCCGTCAACCTTCCCTTCCGCCTCGTTGTCGCAAAAAATGCGCGCCCGCTCCAGCCCGGCGACACTTTCACCGCGCTCTGGAGCAGCGGCTGCGCCACCGCGCGCGCCCACGTCAGATTCGAGCAGGGAGGAAAACTCATCCACCAATTCTGGACGGATCCCGGACGCAACCAGCAAGCCATCACCTTCCCCATCACGGAAGCGCATCGAGGCGGGCTCACGCTTCGCGTATTTCAGGCCGGGGAAAACCGCATCCACGTTCAGCACGAAATCGTGGACGTCCCTTGGGAGGACAAAAAACTCCACATCGTCTGTGAAAAGCTCAACTCCAAGCTCACCCCCGGCTCGCGCGAAGTCTGGACGCTGCGCATTACCCCGCCCCAAGTTCCCGGCGGCAACGCTCAGCCACCCCCCGAAATCGCCGCGACCCTCTACGACGCCTCCCTTGACACCTTTGCAAAACACCAGTGGGACGATTTTCTGGAAATTTTTGGACGGGAACAGCGCCACGCCCCGCTCCATTTTTCCAATCACAGCCCCCGCGTCTCCATTGCAAACAAACTCCACGGAAAAAACCCCGGCGAAACTTCCCTCTCCGGCGTCTATCCCCGGCTTGACAGCATCTTCAGTGGAAAAAAGCCCCCGTCCAAACACCACGCAACCGCCACCCCCATCGACAGCGGCGATCCAACGTCAGGGCTGCCCCGGAGAATCCTCGGCGAAACCGCTTTTTTCCTCCCCGCCCTCATTGCCGAGGACGACGGCAGCGTCCGCATCGAATTCACCGCACCCGAATCCTTGACCCGATGGAAATTTCTCGTCCACGCCCATGACACGCAACTGCGCTCCGCCACCTTCAGCGACGCCACCCCTTGCACCACCAAGGATCTCATCGTCCAAGCCTCCCCACCCCGCCTCGCCCGCGAGGGCGACACACTCGAATTCACCCTGACGCTCACCAACACCACCGCCAGCCCGCAAAGCGGACGAGTACGCTTGAATTTCACCGACGCGCGCACCCTCGCCCCCGTGGACACCCCGCTTGGCAACACCACTCCCGAGCGTCCCTTTGACCTCCCACCGAATGCCTCCCGCTCATACACTTGGCGCATCACCATTCCCGCCAACCAAGGCGCCCTCGCCTATAAAGCCATCGCCGCCGCGGGACTCGCCACCGATGGCGAGGAAGGACTTTTGCCAATTACCCCCATCCGCCCCACCCCGCCACGCACCCCCGTTACCGAGTGAATTCAAGTGACAAACCACGCCCGCACCCCTTCTTTATAATCACCCAAATCAACGAACCGAAACATGCGCCCACACAACACTCTCCTCGTGGCATTTTTATTCGCCGCCGCCGCAACCGCGATTTCCGCGCAAGAAAACAAGGCGCAGGATGCCAGCTCTCACGCCACCGCCATCGCCCGGGAACGCGCGCGCGAAATAAGGCTCCCGACCACCGACCATCATTACAAACGCACCAGCAACTACATTGAGGAGAGCCCCGAAGAAACTTACTTCCACGCGCCGGAAGCCGCCCACGAGGCGTTCAAAGACATCAAATTCGGCGTGCGCATCCACTGGGGCATTTACTCCATTTGGGAAATGAACGGCGAATCATGGGGCTTCATACGAAATCT